>NZ_JBCLVL010000014.1:0-158614 GCF_048537895.1 Gordonia sp. CPCC 206044 | reverse complement strand
CGCGTCCGCTGATCGAGTAGCGTCCGAGCGCAGCGAGGCCGCGTATCGAGAACTGGTGCCAGAGCGTTGGTCTCGATACGGCACCTCGGCTAACGCCTCGGCACCTACTCGACCAGCAAGCGGGGCACCTCAGCACCCACTCGACCAGCGGAGGAATCAGCCCCGTGCCCGGTGATCGAGTAGCGTCCGAGCGTAGCGAGGCCGCGTATCGAGATCTGGTGCGAAAACGCAGGTCTCGATACGGTGCCTCGGCTGGCGCCTCGGCACCTACTCGACCAGCAAGTGGGGCACCTCGGCGCCTACTCGACCAGCAACTGGGGCACCCCAGCCCCTACTCGACCAGCGGAGGAATCAGCCCCGCGTCCGCTGATCGAGTAGCGTCCGAGCGCTAGCGAGGCCGCGTATCGAGATCTGGTGCGAGAGCGTTGGTCTCGATACGGTGCCTCGGCTGGCGCCTCGGCACCTACTCGACCAGCAAGTGGGGCACCTCGGCGCCTACTCGACCAGCAACTGGGGCACCCCAGCCCCTACTCGACCAGCGGAGGAATCAGCCCCGCGTCCGCTGATCGAGTAGCGTCCGAGCGCTAGCGAGGCCGCGTATCGAGATCTGGTGCGAGAGCGTTGGTCTCGATACGGTGCCTCGGCTGGCGCCTCGGCGCCTACTCGACCAGCAAGCGGGCACCCCAGCATCTACTCGCGTACCCGAAGGTGCCGCGGTTTGACCGGCGCAACAGCCGTTAGGCGATCACGCTGCGACTACCCACTCGTCATACGTACCGCTAAGCGTTTTCCTTCCGGAACACCGCGGTCCCCCACCAGGTTCCGAGCGCGGCGAGGATCACCGCGGCGAGCAGCCCCCAGGTCAGGGTCGACGATGCGAGATCGCCTGCGAAGCTGTCGCGGACCGCGTCGACGATCCACCGGAACGGCATGAAGTCACTGATCTTCTGCAGCCACGTCGGTCCGAGCGTCATCGGCAGCAGAATCCCCGACAGCAACAGCACCGGCATCATCACCATGTTGATCAGCGGCGCCATCACGTCCTCGCTCTTGGTGGTCAGGGCCACCGCATTGGATGCTGCGGCACACGCACCTCCGACGAGCAGGGTGATCACGATACCGACGATGACACCGACGACCGAACCGCGCATCCCCATCAGGTAGCCGAGGACGACCAGGATGACCGCCTGGACGAACAGTTGCAGGATGTCGCGCCACAGCCGGCCGTAGAGCAGGGCGGTGCGACTCGCCGGGGTCACCCGTTCGGCCTCGATGACGCCTTCACGCCATTCGCCGATCAGGCTGAATCCGGCGAACATCGCGCCGAAGAGTCCGAGCTGCACCAACAATCCCGGCACCAGGAAGGTGTACGCATTGTCCGAACCGCCGGGGAACGAACTGACCAGCGGTTTCAACAACGGCCCGAACAGCACCAGATACAGGACCGGCTGGAGGACGCCGATCAGCACCCACGCCGGATTGCGGAGGTTCATGCGGATCTGGCGGCGGAAGACGATCGAGCTCTCCCGGAAGAAATTTCCCTTCGGCAGCACGGCCACCGGGTGGCGCGCTTCTGTGTCGATGGTCATCGTTGTGCTCCTGTCGGGGTCGGGGTGTCGGCCGGGTCGTCGGCTTGTTCGGTCTCGGTTTCCGCGTCGCGAAGCGAGCGGCCGGTGAGGGCGAGGAAGACGTCGTCGAGGGTCGGACGGATGACCTCGATGGAATCCAGTGCGACACCTGATGTCTCGAGATCTCGGAGCAGTCCGGGCACCTGTCGTCCGGCACGCTGCACGCGGCCGCGGACGTGGCGACCGTCGGTTTCCACGGTGGTGGCGATCCTGCCCAGCTTCTCCGCCGACACGGCAACCATCGAACCGTCGGCGACCTCGAGGTCTACCAGGTCACCGGAGACCTGCGCCTTGAGATTGTCGGAGGTGTCGGCCGCAACGATCCGCCCGTTGTCGATGACCAGGATGCGGTCGGACAGTTCGTCGGCCTCGTCGAGGTAGTGCGTGGTCAGGAACACCGTCGCGCCGCGCTCACTTCGCAACCGGCGGATGTGCTCCCACAGGTTGGCGCGGGCCTGCGGGTCCAGACCGGTGGTCGGCTCGTCGAGGAACACCAGTGTCGGCTCGTGGACGAGCCCCATCACGATGTCCAGGCGACGTTTCTGACCGCCGGACATGTTCTTGGGCATGCGTTCCCAGAGTCCGTCGAGCTGCAGATCCTCGAACAGTGCTTTGCCCCGCCGAGTGGCTTCGGCGCGCGAGAGCCCATAGAGCATCCCGTGGTCGACGACCTCGTCACCGGCCTGCGCCTGACTGAAGGTGCCACCTGCCTGCGACACGTAGCCGATACTGCGCCGCACCATGACCGATTCGGTGACCACGTCGTATCCGTTCACGACGGCTGTACCCGCGGTCGGACGCAGCAAGGTGGTCAACATGCGAAGCGTGGTCGTCTTGCCCGCGCCGTTCGGCCCGAGGAATCCGACCACCTCACCCTCGGCGATGTCGAGATCGACACCGTCGACCGCTCGGACCTCCCGCTTCTGCTTCCCCCGACCCGTGTGAAATGTCTGCACGAGTCCGCGTGCGTGAATCATGTGTTTCCCTTCTGGCCGCTGAACTGCCCGAGCCCTGTCCCGCATCCGGGACAGTGTTCAATTTTGAATACCTACGACTATCCCTGTGTGAACGTCGGAAGTCAACGCAGATTTCCGACGCTCGGCGCGTTGCCGAATCCGGCCATTCCAGCCTTCTCCGGGTCCGACTTGCCTGATGTCAAGGATTCATCGAATTGCGGACAGATCCGGTCCTCGTCCCCCGAACGGTCACGACGTCCTACGCTCGGGTGTCATGGGCGCGACGACGACTCGGATGCTGCTGCTGGGGGCGGTGGGCCTCTTCGAGCCGGTCAACGGATATCAGATCCGTCGAGAACTGATGTCGTGGCAGGTCGACCGCTGGGGGAACCTCAATCCCGGATCGATCTATCACGGCCTGACTCGACTGACCGCGAACGGCCTGCTCAGACGCCACGATCTGTCCGACGGGTCGCGTGAGGTGGCGGTCTACGAGCTCACCGCCGACGGTCGTGTCGAACTCGACTCGCTGATCGAGTCCGCGGTCACCACGGTCGACATCTTCGACCGACGAGACCTGCACGCCGCCTTCGGACTCCTACCGATGGTGGACGCAGACAAGTCCGCCGCGTGGCTGCGCACCCGCCTGACCGCGTTGACCGCAGCCGTGTCGGAGATCCCCGAGACGATCTCACCGGACGACCACCCCTACGCACCCCCGCACGCCTTGCGCGGCATGGAGTTGTGGGGCGCAGAGGCCCGCGCCGAGCTGACCTGGCTGGCCGGCGTGGTCGAAGACCTGACGTCGGGGCGATTGAGCTTCGCACCGTCGGAGACGTACACATGGCAGCCGCCCGCCGACGACCCCGGGCATCAGATGACGGCAGACCGGGAACGGTACCGTGCCATGATCGGCGGTCGGTCCGCCGAGCACGGGGCTACTTCCCAGTAGGCCCAGGGTGTGAGACCGTCTATGGCGGGTCACATAGTGAAAGGGACACTCATGGCTGTCATCGCGGACACCGCCGGGATCAACAACATCGGCATGCTCGGCATCGGTGCATATCGCCCCGAACGCGTCGTCACCAATGACGAGATCTGCGAACAAATCGACTCCTCCGACGAGTGGATCTACACCCGTACCGGCATCAAGACGCGTCGGTTCGCCCGGCGCGACGAGAACGTGATGGAGATGTCGGTCAACGCCGGCCGCAAGGCGATCGCGAACGCGCTGCTGTCGGGATCCGACATCGACGCCGTCATCCTGGCGACCAACACCCATCTGCTGCTGACCCCGGCAGGTGCCACGGCGGTCGCCACCGAGCTCGGCGCAAACGGTGTCCCCTCCTTCGACATCACCGTCGGATGCGCAGGCTTCGGCTACGGCATGGCCGTCGCCTCCGACATGATCCGCGGCGGCAGTGCGACCCATGTGCTCGTCATCGGCGCCGAGCAGCTCTCGGTGACGATGGACATGACCGACCGCACCAACTGCTTCATCTTCGGCGACGGCGCAGGCGCGGTCGTCGTCGGTCCGACCGAAGATCAGCAGCTCGGACCGGTCATCTGGGGTAGCGACGGGTCGCAGTTCAACGCGATCCGCCAGGACATCGACTGGGTGAGTTTCCTCGACAGCGACCGCACCCAACGCCCGTACCTGCGCATGGAGGGCACCGCCGTCTTCCGTTGGGCCGCCTTCGAAATGGGCAAGGTCGCCCAGCGTGCGCTCGAAGCCGCGAAGATCGGTGCCGAAGAACTCGACGTCTTCGTCCCGCACCAGGCCAACTCGCGGATCAACGACCTGCTCGCCAAGAACCTCAAGCTGCGCGAGGGCACCGTGGTGGCCAACGACATCGAGCACACCGGCAACACCAGCGCCGCCTCGATCCCGCTGGCGATGGAGGAACTGCTGTCCACGGGCGCCGCACAACCCGGCGACACCGCACTCCTGCTCGGTTACGGCGCCGGACTCAGCTACGCGTCGCAGGTCGTCAAGCTGCCGCCGGTCCCGTTCGAATAACCGACCGATCGTCGTCGGCAACCGTTGCCACGGGTCCGCTGACCCGTGGCAACGCCTGTGTCGTGACCCCGACGCGTTTTGCCCGGTGAACGGGTCCGACGGTAGTTTCGACGGGTGAGCTCTGACGTAGCCGGCGAGGTCAAACGGCGCCGCACCTTCGCCATCATCAGTCATCCCGACGCCGGTAAGTCGACGATGACCGAGGCGCTGGCGCTTCACGCGCGCATGATCAGCGAGGCAGGCGCCATCCACGGCAAGGCCGGCCGTAAATCGACGGTCTCGGACTGGATGGAGATGGAGAAGGCCCGCGGGATCTCCGTCAGCTCGACCGCCCTCCAGTTCAACTACTCCGGCGATCACTCCGACCCGGACGTGCCGAACGTGATCAACCTGGTGGACACACCCGGTCACGCAGACTTCTCCGAGGACACCTATCGTGTGCTCACCGCCGTCGACGCCGCAGTGATGCTCATCGACGCGGCCAAGGGCCTGGAACCGCAGACGCTCAAGCTGTTCCAGGTCTGTCGTCATCGCGGCATCCCCGTGGTCACCGTCATCAACAAGTGGGACCGTCCCGGGCAGACGCCCCTGGAACTGATCGACGAGATCACCGAACGCATCGGCCTGACCCCCACACCGCTCTACTTCCCCGTCGGCATCGCCGGCGACTTCCGCGGGTTGCTCGATCGACGCACCGGCCAGTACATCCGCTTCACCCGCACCGCGGGCGGCGCCAAGGTCGCACCCGAAGAGATCATGGACGCCGACGCCGCGGCCGCACGGGAGGGCGATGAGTGGACCACGGCACTCGAAGAGAGCGAACTGCTCTCCGAGATGGGCCAGGACCACGACCAGGAACTGTTCCTCGGCGGTCAGACCTCCCCGATGATCTTCGCGTCGGCGATGCTCAACTTCGGTGTGCGCCAGCTACTCGAGACGCTCGTCGAACTGGCACCCGCGCCGACCGGCCGAGCCGATGTGGACGGTCGGGTGCGCGAGGTGACCGAGCCGTTCAGCGCCGTCGTCTTCAAGGTGCAGGCCGGCATGGACACCAGCCATCGAGATCGGTTGGCGTACATGAGGATCGTGTCCGGCGAGTTCGAACGCGGCATGGTCGTCATGCATGCGCAGACCGGGAAGCCGTTCGCCACCAAGTATGCCCAGGCCGTGTTCGGCCGGGATCGTTCGACGGTCGACGTCGCCTATCCGGGCGATGTCGTCGGCCTGGTCAACGCCACCGCCTTGGCCCCTGGCGACACCCTCTTCATCGACCCCAAGGTCCAGTACCCGCCGATCCCGTCCTTTGCCCCGGAACACTTCTCGGCTCTGAGGGTCAACACCGCCGACAAATACAAGCAGTTCCGCAAGGCGATGGACCAGCTCGACAGCGAGGGCGTCGTCCAGGTGCTGCGCAACGACCTGCGCGGCGACGCGTCGCCGGTGCTCGCCGCGGTGGGCCCGATGCAGTTCGAGGTCGTGACCGCCCGGATGAAGTCCGAGTTCAACGTCGCCACCACCATCGAACCCCTGGGCTACTCCCTCGCACGCCGCACCGACGCCGCCAGCGCACCCGAACTGGACCGTCAGCGCGGCGTCGAGGTGTTCACCCGTTCCGACGGCGCACTCCTCGCCCTGTTCAGCGACAAATGGCGGCTGCAGTACATCGAGAAGGAACACCCCGATCTCACCCTCGAACCCCTTGTGGCGACGGCGGATTGACTCGAGGATGACCCCACTGTCCCGGATGGTCGTGCTCGCCGCGGCCGTCGTCACGATGACCGCGGCCTGCGGCTCCGACGACGGGGCGGCACCGTCATCGTCGTCGGCGACCTCGACGACGCCCGCGGTGTCGGCACGTCTCGACGACGCACAGTGTCGCGAATCGCCGCCGACCGGCAAGATCGACCGCAGCGCAAGCGATCTGGAGTTCCAGGGCGGTGGCATCCGAGTGGCCATACAGCACGGCCCCGCCGCCACGCCGGGCGACACGAACGCCGACAGCGACTGCTACGGATTCAGCCGCTGGGGCGATCCGAACCCTGAGGTCCCCCCGGATTCGCTGCTCTTCGTCTTCAAGGGGCCCGGCACCGACGGCGCCCAGATCGAATTCCTGGTCGGCGAGCTGACCGGCGGAGTGCTGCCACCGATCGGCCCGGTTCGACCCACCGTGGGTCCCTTGACATCTCCGATCAACGCCCAGATCGGCGTCTCGGTGGCGGGCACGTACTACCACGCGGCGTCGTGCGCCCTCAAGATCACCACGATGTCGTCACGCGAAGCGGCCGGAGCCTTCACGTGTCCGGTGGCCACCTACAGCGAGGCCAATCCGTTCGCTCCCGACGACGACGTCTCCTACGACTCCGATGAGTCGGAGACAGCGGCCCCGAGCACCGGACCCGTCGGGCCACCGGGGGGAGCATCGCCGTCGACATCGACGTCGACGAGCCCCGGCAACACCGCCTCGTCCCCGGCCGCGGTCGCGTTGTCGGGGTGGTTCGAGCTGACTCCCTGAGCCATCCGGTTGCCGTCGGCGGGGTTTCGGTTGCTGTCGACGAAAACTCGGTTGCCGTCGGCGGGATATCGGTTGCCGTCGGCAGGGTGTGGTCGTGCTGGGCTCAGCGTGCGCCGATGATGCGGGCGACCACGGCCGGGTCGACGTCGTCGAGGTTGGCGGGCTCGAACCGGGCATCGCGCGACTTGTCCACGAGAACGGCCCGCACGCCCTCGGCGAAATCGTCGGTGCGGGTGATCTGTTCGGCTGCATGCAGTTCGCGGTCGAAGCACTCGTCAAGTCCCGACCGCGCTCCGGCCGTGATCATCGCCGCGGTCACCCACAGGCTGGTCGGCGACGCGTTCTCGATCAGATCGACCATCTCGGCGGCCCACTCGTCGCCGACGGCACCACGCAGACCACCGACGATCGCGGTGACGTTGTCTTCGCCGAAGTACTCCCCCACCTTGCGCAGCGGGACGTCGGTCGACGGCGGATCACGATGCTCGGCGAACACCTCTACCAGCGGTGTGCCCGAACGCAGCCGGTCCGCCACACCGGGCAACTGTGCAGACGGCACGAAATGCGTTGCCAGACCGACTTCCACGGCCTCGGCGCCACGGATACGCGCCCCGGTGAGACCCAGCCACATCCCGACACCGGCGGGCAGACGCGGCAGGAAGTACGTCGACCCGATGTCGGGGAAGAACCCGATCGCGGCTTCCGGCATCGCGATCACCGCCTTCTCGGTGACCACCCGCACCTCGCCGTGCACGCTGATGCCGAGCCCGCCGCCCATCGCCGCCCCGTCCACCAGTGCCACATAGGGTTTCGGGTAGTTGGCGATCAACTGGTCCAGGCGGTACTCACTGCTGAAGTAGTGGGAGACGGCCTCGACCTCCCCCGCCACCGCGTGCTCACGGATCGCGCGGATGTCACCACCCGCGCAGAATGCCCGCTCGCTGCCCGAGGTCACCAGCACCGTGTCGATCGCATCGTCGTCGCCCCACTCGGCGAGTACCGAGTACATGTCGTCGATCATCGTCTGATCGAGCGCGTTGAGCGCCTTGGGCCGGTCCAGGACGATCTCGCCGACACCGTCGGCCACCGAGGTACGAATAAACGACATGCCGGCCAGGTTATCGCCTTGCGTCAAACGGCCGTCAGACGCCGATCTCTGCGACCGAGCCGGGGGCCGCTCGTGTCAACGCGGCACGCGTGGCCGTCTGCACCGATTCGGGAACGTCGGGCGCGAACCTGACCTGAAGGGCGCAGTTCGACGCGGCGGGCAGCCAGGGCACGTCGCGCAACCCTTCCGGCGACTTGTGGACGACGGGCAGCAACACCACGCCGAGCCCCGCACGCGCCGCGGTCAGCACCCCGGACAGATCAGCCGACTCCACCACGATCGAGAACTCGACGCCCGCACGCGAGAGGACGTCGATCGCCATCGCCCGCGTCGAACACGGCTCGTCGAAGACGATCAGCGGCAACGGACCAGATCTCTGCGCATCGAAGCCCTGCGCGGCGAACCAGCGTGTGGCCACGATCGGACCGAGCGCGAGGGTGTCCGGCCCCATCGGTTCCTGGTACACGGCCACATCGACCTCACCGTTGTCCATGGCGGCCATCACCCGCCGACTGCGTTCCAGACGGAAGTTCACCGGTCGGCCCGGCCACTGTTCGCGCAGGATCTGCGAGAGGAATGGCAATGCCCAGTCGGCTCCGTGTTCGGTGGTGGCGACCGTGATCGGCGGATCGGAGGTGCGAATGTTCAGTCGGCGTACGGCCTCGTCGTGCGCGGCGAGGATCTTGCGAGCCTCGACGAGGAGCATCTCGCCGTCCACGGTGAACCGTGTGATCCGCCCGTCGCGCTCGACCAAGGTGAGCCCGGTGACCACTTCAAGGCGACGGACGTGCTGGCTCACCGCTGACTGGGTGAGATGTAGAGCGGTTGCCGCGCGATGGAACCCGCCGCAGGTCGCGACCGCCACCAGGCTTCTCAGCGGCGTGATGTCCAGAACCGGGTTGGGCATACCGCGAGCGTAGTCCGATAAGCAACTGTGATCAATCACGATAACTGATCATTGTTGGACGTGGTCGGCGCGTGCACCGAGGCTGGGAACATGAGGATCCCGGTAGGCCCATCGACGCTGTTCGTCGTCCTGTGGGCCTTTGCCTATCCCCTCGGCGCCCTCGGCGTCGGGGCCATGTCACCCATGCTGCTGTTGACCTGTCGTTTCGCCGGATCGGCGGTCGCGATGACGGCACTCGCGCTGGCGACCCGACGTCGGTTTCCGCGTGGACGAGCGCTCACCCACGTCGCGGTCGTCGGCCTGCTCACCCAGGTGACCCAATTCGGCGGCATCTACCTCGGTCTACAACTCGGCGTGCCCGCGGTCATCACGGCGTTGGTGATCGCGCTGAACCCGGTGGCGACCGCGGTCTTGGCACGTCCGATGCTCGGCGAACGCATCGGGCGTCGACGGCTCATCGGGATTCTGATCGGCGTGGCAGCCGTCTCGGCCGCCTGTATCCCACGCATCGTCGCCGACGCCGACGCGATGGGTGCCGCGGTGGCTCTCGCCCTGGTCGCGTTGATCGGCGTCGCGGCGGGCGGAATCCACCAGCAACGCTTCTGCGCCGACGTCGACCCGATCGCAAGCAACGCCGTGCAGTTCGCCATCGCCGCCGTGCCGGTCGCCGTGATCGCCGTCGCCACACCACAATCGGTGCCCGATCCGGCCCGAGCGGCTTGGGTGGTGCCCACCATGATCGTGCTCTCCTCGATGGTCGCGACCACGCTGTTCCTGAGGTTGGTGACAGCGGCCGGGGCCAGCGCGACGTCGATGCTGTTCACCCTGATCCCCTCGGTCGCCGCACTGCTCGGCTGGGCACTGCTGGGTGAACGACCAGACCTCTGGATCGTGCTCGGGATCGCACTGGCCGCAACATCACTCGTCGTCGCAGCGAGAAAAGAGGTTGGCGGAATCCGCCACGAGCGCGCTATGGTGGTCGGCAAGACGGTGTCGTCGGCGATTTCGAGAAGCCGGATCTCCGTGTCCCACGACCAGAGGAGTGATCAGCCACTCATGAACGACTGAGGTAGGTACACCCCCGCGACAACAGGTTTCGCATGTGCGGACGTCGCGACCCACCACCACCTCAGGAGTCCTGACATGGCACCATCCTCTTCGTCGGCAGCTCAGCCGAACTCTTCGATCGCACTCTCGGATGTCTCATTCGCATGGCCCGACGGCGCGATGATCTTCGATCACGTCTCACTGACGATCCCCGACGCGGTGTATTCCCTGGTCGGCGCCAACGGCGCGGGCAAGAGCACCCTGTTGCGGATGATCGCAGGCGAGTTGGAACCCACGACCGGCAGCGTCACCGTCCGCGGCGAGGTCGGACGGGTCGGCCAGCATCCCTACGACGATCCGGACGCGACCATCGCCGTGGTGCTCGGCATCGCCGACATCCGTGCGGCGTTGCGCCGCATCGAGTCGGGGTCGGTCGACGAACGCGACTTCGAGATCGTCGGCGACGATTGGGATGCCGAACAACGGGCCGCAGGCCATCTGGCCGCGCTGGGGCTACCCGAGGATCTCGACCGTGCGGTCGGCAGCCTGTCCGGCGGTGAGGCGACGCTGCTCGCGATCGTCGCCCAACTACTCCGCCGACCCGACGTATTGCTGCTCGACGAGCCCACCAACAATCTCGACAGTGATTCGCGCACAAGGCTCTTCGACGTGATCTCCGGGTTCTCCGGCACGGTCGTGGTGGTCAGCCACGATCTCGAACTGCTCGAGCGTGTCGATGCCACGCTCGAGTTGTATCGCGGGGACATCCGGCTCTTCGGCGGACCGTACTCGCTGTACCGGGCCACTCTCGATGCCGAGCAGGAGGCTGCCGAGGCCGCGGTCGCCACCGCTGCCAACGACCTGCGCAAGCAACGCCGCGAGATGGTCGACGCACAGATCAAACTGGACCGGCGGGCGCGGACCGCAGCGACCGCCGAACGCGAGAAGCGAGTGCCCAAGATCATCGCCCACCTGCGTCGAGATGCCGCCCAGGTGTCGGCGGGCAAGTTGCGCAACGCGCATCGCGACGACGTCAGCGCCGCCGCCGACCGACTCGACTCGGTGCGCGACGAGGTGCGTGACGACCGCACCGCGCGCATCGCGATGCCCGAGGTCGACGTCGCGACCCGCGCCCAGATCGTCGACGACGACCGGCTCCGCATCGACGGCCCCGAGCGGGTGGCGCTGGTCGGGCACAACGGTTCGGGGAAGACGTCCCTGATCGCCGACCTCATCGCATCCGGGCACGTTCTGGTCCCGTATGCGCTTGTACCCCAACGCATCACCTTCGACGATCCGACACTGTCGATCGCAGCAGCGGTGGCAGGCGCGCATCCGGACATCCCAGTTCAGAACGTGCGCGCACACTTGGCACGGTTTCTGTTCCGAGGCGCCCGCGCCGACCGGCCGCTCGCCGAGTTGTCCGGCGGGGAACGCCTCCGGGTGGCCCTGGCCACCGCATTGCTGGCCGATCCCACGCCGAAGCTGCTCATCCTCGACGAACCGACCAACAACCTCGATCTCGACACCACCGAGGAACTGGTGTCGGCGTTGCGGGACTGGGCAGGCGCGCTCCTGGTGGTCTCGCACGATCCGGGCTTCCTGGACCGCATCGGGATCGACCGGACCCAGACGCTGTCGACTCGGTGATCCGGCCGCGGTGGACGATCGCGGGCATACTGACATCTCGATGAGCACCATCGACTCCGCGGCGCCCACACCCGTCGTCCTCGTGCACGGTCTACGCGTCAGCGGCTCCTCGTTGCGACGTATCACCGCCGGCATCACCGACAGACCGGTGCGCACCCCCGACCTCCCCGGCCACGGCACCCGCAGTGCCGACACCTTCGACATGGACGGTGCGGTTCGGGTCGTCGTCGAGGCGATCGATGCGCTCGGGGCCCCGGCAGTGGTTGCGGGCATGTCTCTGGGTGGCTACGTGTCGATGGCGGTCGCCGGACGCCATCCCGAGCGGGTGCGCGGATTGGTCGTGATGTGCGCGACCACCCAGCCCAGTCGCATGCTCGCGTCGCCGTTTCGGGCTTTCGGTGCCGCGACGAGCGTGCTGCCCGCCCAGGCAGCCGTGATCAGCAAGGTACTCACCCGGGCCGTCGTGGGACGACAGGTCGCCGAGGACATGGAGGCCGGTGGACTGGCTCTGCACTCCATCCGGGACGTCGTGGGAGCACTGTCGGATTTCGACGCCTTGGCGGCCGTCGGCGATTTCCCCGGGCCGACCGCATTCGTCAACGGCGGCCGCGACCAGTTCCGCCTGCACGAGCAGCGCTTCCTGGCCGCGTCCGACCACGCCGAACTGCAGGTCATACCGGGTGCAAGTCACCTGTTCCCGCTCATCCAACCGGCCCGTACCGCAGGCATCATCACCGCATTCGCCCAGCGCTGCGATCGCATCCCGACCAGGTGAATTTCGCACCGGTACTCGACTACCGGGCCCGGACAGGTGTGTCCTCCCCTACAATCCCTGGAAGTCTGCGGTGTGTATCGCACCGCTGGTCGAGGCGTCGTGAGGTGTGTTGGTGAGAGGACGTGGGTGGGGACGTGCGGCGGGTCTGTTGACCATCGCACTGACACTGATGATCGGGGTGGGCACGGTGAGCGTGTCGTCGGCGCAGGCCGCCCCGACTCCGACGCCGGTGCGCTACACCGGCGGACCGTACGTGGCGATGGGCGATTCGCGGGCGTCCGGGGGCTTCTTCACCCCGACGCCCGACTACTTCCTCGGGTGTAAGCGCTCGGCGTTGAACTACCCCACGATCGTCGCGGCGATGACGTTGCCCCGGCGTTTCGTCGACACGTCGTGTGCGGGCGCCCAGGCACCTCAGCTGTATCGCGCAAGCCAGCACACGGCGTTCGGCAACAAACCGCCCCAGGTGTGGCTCGTGCCGCGCGACGCCCAGGTCGTCACCGTCAGCATCGGCGGCAACGACATGCGGTGGGGCGCCATCGTCGGGCGGTGCAACACCGCACCGTTCACCGATCGTCACTGCCGATCCAACCGTGGGCTCGCCGGCGAGGTGTCCTGGCGAATCGCCCGGATGGAGAATCGGGTGACCCCTGCCCTGCGGGCCATCCGGCGCAAGGCCCCGCGTGCCCAGATCATCGTCGTCGGCATCGGAGGTTTCATGGGCAGCCACGGGTGCTGGCCCGCGGTGCCGATCAGCGATCCCGATGTCCGCTGGCTCAACCGCGTGTTCGGCCGGGCCAACCAGGCGCTGCACCGTGCGACCGACAAGGTCGACGGCACGTTCATCGACGCCAATCGTCGGTCGGCCGGTCATGACCCGTGCAATCCGATCGGCGCATGGTACGAGAGCGCGATGTCCAACGGCAGTATCGCCTACGCCTACCACATCAACCAGCAGGGAGCGGTGGCCGTCGCGCACATGGTCAACGGCGCCATCCGACGCTGACACGGCCGAGCGCTCCGGCTGCCGCAGCAGCCACGCACGCGTGGGGCGTCATCGAACGGCGCGTCCACACACCGTCGGTACGGACCCGCCCGTGCGCGACCGCCTCGTCACTGCGGTCGGAATCCTTTTGGGCACCGACGATCTCACCGACGGCGGGTCGGCCGCCACGCCGCCCACCCGAGGAACAGGGCGGCGACGACCACCAGGATCGCACCCACCCAGATGTTGGCCCCGTCTCCCACCGACATGTCGATCGGGTTCGTGGACGGTGCACGCTCGTCTGCTCCGGCGGATGCCGACGCCGGGATCAGGCCCGCGATGAGCAGGATGATCCCGTAGATCAGCATCAGCGCACCGACGATGTTGCGGATGTCGAACAGACGTAGCAGGAGTTGGTTTCGCTTGTCGTTGTTCATGTCTCGAGCCTCCGGTGGGTCGGGTCAGTGGAAGACGATGTTCAGCACGATGACGAGCACGATGACGATCGCACCCAGGGGCACCGGCCGCGCGATCCACGGGGTTCCGCGGTCGTCACCCTGCAGCGTCGCCTTGTCGGTGAGCGAGTAGACGAATCCGGCGAGTTCGGCCTCGGGTCGCGGCTTGGTCACCAACGAGACCAGCACCGACACAACGATGTCGACGATGAACGCGCACGACGCGGCCACGAATGCCATTCCCTGCCCGGGCAGATCGATGACACCCGTCTCCTGCATGACGAAGACGACCACGGCCGCGGCGGTACCGCTCACCAAGCCCATCCACCCCGCGGTCGGCGTCATCCGTTTCCAGAACATGCCGAGGATGAAGGTGGCGAACAACGGAGCGTTGAAGAAGCCGAAAAGCGTTTGCAGGTAATCCATCAGGTTGGAGTAGCCGGCCGCGATGGTCGCCGTCCCGATGGCCAGGAGCACCGCCGCAACCGTCGCCACCCGGCCGACGGTGATGTAATAGCCGTCCTCACGGTCCTTCACCACGTACTGCTGCCAGATGTCGTAGCTGAACACGGTGTTGAAGGCCGAGACGTTGGCGGCCATACCGGCCATGAACGACGCGATGAGTCCGGCCACCGCCACACCCAGCAGACCGTTGGGCAGGATGTCGCGCATCATCAACAGGATCGCGTCGTTGTACGTCACCCCGTCGCCTGCGCCGGTGTTCTTCAGATGGATCATGTCGCCGATGGCCGCCGCGCAGATCATGCCCGGAACGACGACCACGAAGGGGATGAACATCTTCGGGATCGCACCGATGATCGGGGCACGCCGCGCCGCCGACGTCGAATCCGACGCCATCGCGCGCTGCACCTCGACGAAGTTCGTCGTCCAGTAGCCGAACGAGAGCACGAACCCCAGGCCGAACACGATGCCGACGACCGACCAGACGGGCGAGGAGAAGCCCGACAACGCCTGGCCCGGCCACGAGTTCAACTGTTCGTGCACGGTTGCGGTCACCGCACCGTCCGACGCGTGGGTGTCGATCACCTTGTCCTTGAGCCCACTCCAGCCACCGACCTTGATCAGGCCGATCACGGTCAGCGGGACGAGCGCGGCCAAGATCACGAAGAACTGCAACACCTCGTTGTAGATGGCGGCCGACAGACCGCCCAGAGCGGTGTAGGTGAGCACCACGGCGGCGGCCACGATCAACGACACCCACTCCGGCCAACCGAGCACGGCGTTGATCACCGTCGCCAGCAGGAACAGGTTGACACCCGCGATGAGGACCTGCGCCACCGCGAAACTCAGCGCGTTGACCAGATGGGCCCCGGTACCGAATCGTCGGCGCATGAACTCCGGGACGCTGCGCACCTTTGACCCGTAGTAGAACGGCATCATCACCAGGCCGAGGAAAACCATGGCCGGGACGGCGCCGATCCAGTAGTAGTGCATGGTCGCCAGACCGATCTGGGCCCCGTTGGCCGACATGCCCATGATCTCGACGGCACCGAGGTTGGCCGACACGAAGGCGATACCGGTGACCCACGCAGGCAGACGCCGACCCGACAGGAAGAAGTCGATACTCGTGGCGACCTGTCGTCGAGCCATGTAGCCGATCCCGAGCACGAACACGAAGTAGATGGCGATCAGGACGTAGTCCATCACCCCCGTGTTCAGCCGCAGGATCGCATCGGATGCCAGATTCACGGCAGCCCCCTTGGTGCGCTAAGCAATCAATGACCGTCAGAAACTAACAGAAGACAACATCAGATCGGTACGGGTCTGTGAATTTATGTGCGTTTTGGTTCGACCTTGCTACGATTTCGGACATGCTTGCAGCGGAACGGCGAGGACGTGTCCTCACCGCGGTGATCTCTCGCGGCGCGGTGAGGGTGGCCGACCTGGCCGCCGAACTCGGCGTCTCCGAGATGACGATCCGTCGAGACCTCGATCAGCTCGAGTCCGAGGGAGAGGTGAGCAAGGTCCACGGAGGTGCCGTCCGCGCGGACGTCGACCTGGCGGTGCGGGGTCTGGAACCGCCGTCATCGTTGAAGGCCACCCGGGAACCGCGGGCCAAACAGATCATCGCCGCCGACGCCCTGCGGTTCGTCGAGGACGGGATGACCATCGCCATCGGCGCCGGCACCACCACCCTCGAGCTCGCCAGACTCCTACGCGGCCGGGCCATCTCGGTGGTGACCAACTCGGTGTCGATCTTCCATCTGCTCACCGACCCGGGTGACGAACCCATCGACACCTCGACCGTGCAGCTGACCGGCGGGCAGCGCACCCCGTCGGACGCGCTCGTCGGCCCGATCGCGAATGCGGCGCTGGAGCGATACCGGACCGACCGAGCATTCATCGGCACCCATGGCATCGATCCGGCCGCGGGATTCACCACGCCGAATCTCGGGGAGGCGGAGACCAACCGGAAGTTGCTCGACACCGCACGCTCGACCGTCGTCCTCGCCGACCACACCAAGTACGGCGAGATCGGCGCACATCTGTTCGCCGGGTTCGACCGCATCGACCGACTGATCACCGACGACGGCCTCGCCGATGCCCAGCGGGCCGAGCTCTCCGACGCCGTCGCAACCACCATTGCCGAAGGACAGCCTCGATGACCTCAACGGACGACTCCCCCGGCGCCGACGATACCGGCCGCGTGATCCGCGAGCCTGTATCCGCACCGCTAGCCGACGGACGGGAGATCCTGTTCTACTCGGCCGGCGACGAACCTCCGGTCCCGGGCGTCGACCACCGCGATCTTCCTGCAGCACCCCGTGATTCGCCGACCAGGATACGACGCGATCCGCAGACCCGGGATTGGGTGATGATCGCCCCCACGCGGCAGGAGCGCACCTACAAGCCGCCGCGCAAGATGTGCCCGCTGTGCCCGGATCCCACGGGACGGTCGAGCGAGGTGCCCGCCGAGGATTACGACGTCGTGGTCTTCGAGAACCGATTCCCGTCGTTGTCGACGGCGCACGCCGGGACCGGCTTCACACTCCCCGAACCCGTCGACGAACTCCTCGTCGAGGCGCCGGGTTACGGTCGCTGCGAGGTGGTCTGCTTCACCAGCGATCACGACGGCGCCTTTTCTCGACTGTCACCCGAGCGCGCCCGGATGATGGTTGATGTGTGGTCGCAGCGCACCGACGACCTGCTCTCGCGTGACGGTGTCGAGGAGGTGTTCTGCTTCGAGAACCGTGGCGAGGAGATCGGCGTGACACTCACGCACCCACACGGGCAGATCTACGCCTATCCCTTCCGGACTCACCGCACCACGACGATGACCGAAGCCGCACGCGAGCACCGAAGCCGCACCGGTACAGACCTTTTCGAGACGATCCTGGCGACCGAGGTCGCCGACGGCCGCCGCGTGCTGCGTCGCACCGAGTACACCACCGCCTTCGTACCGTTCGCCGCACGGTGGCCTGCCGAGGTGCACATCTACCCCAACCGCCACGTACGGCGGCTTGCAGAACTCACCGATGCCGAGGCCGACGACCTCGCGCTCACCTACCTCGACGTCCTCCGCGCCTACGACGACCTGTACGGAAAACCGTTGCCCTACATAGCATCGTGGCATCAGTACCGTCCCGACGCCGACGAAGGCCATCTACACGCGGAGTTGTTCTCGATCCGCCGCAGCGCCGACAAGCTCAAGTATCTCGCCGGATCGGAATCCGGCCGCGACGCGTTCGTCACCGACAAGACCCCCGAGGACGTCGCCGCCGACCTGCGGAAGGTGCTCCGATGAACGACCGCCGCGCGTACGCGCCCGGACGCCTCAATCTCATCGGTGAGCACACCGACTACAACCTCGGCTACGCGTTGCCCATCGCGCTGCAGTTCGGCACCACGGTCACCTTCCGCGCCGACCCCGAGAGCACCGTACTGACCGCGGTCTCGGATTCCGAGGACGGCCGGGTGGACATCGGTCTCGACACCTCCCCCGGCGCGGTCGAGGGGTGGGGTGCGTACCTGGCCGGTTGCGTGTGGGCGCTCCGCGAGGCCGGGCACACGACTCCCGGTGGGCGCCTGGAGATCACGTCGACGGTGCCGGTCGGCTCGGGCCTCTCGTCGTCGGCGGCGCTGGAATGCGCCGTGCTGCTCGCACTCACCGCCGACCACGACCTACCCCGGCACGAGCTGGCCCGACTCGCACAGCGCGCGGAGAACGACTACGTCGGGGCACCCACCGGACTCCTGGATCAGCTGGCCAGCCTGTTCGGTGAACCCGACAACGCACTGCTCATCGATTTCCGTTCGCTCGACGTCACCCCCGTGCCGATTCCGTTCGACCAATCGGTACGGATTCTGGTCATCGATTCCCGTGCACCGCACCGCCATGCGGCCGGTGAGTACGCCGCGCGACGCGCGTCCTGTGAGGCGGCCGCGGCACATCTCGGTCTGCCGTCGCTGCGCGAGGCCACACCGGATGCCTGGCGCGAACTACCGGAGGGCACCGAGAAGCGAAGGGCTCGGCACATTCTCACCGAGAACGCGCGCGTTCTCGCGGCGGTCGACGCACTGCGCGGGGCCGACCTGGTGCAACTCGGGCGCCTCATGAACGAATCGCACACCTCGATGCGCGACGACTTCGAGATCACCACCGACCACATCGACCTGATCGTGGAGACGGCGAGCGAACTCGGCGCACTCGGCGCCCGCATGACCGGCGGCGGCTTCGGCGGATCCGTGGTCGCCCTGTGCTCGGCAGACGACGCACGGCGTATCACCGCCGACCTCCCCGCGATGATCGAACGCGCCGGGCATCCGACGCCGACGATTCGGGATGTCCGGCCCGGCGCCGGTGCACACCTGTTGTGACAGAACCGTTTGTCACCAGGTCCATTCGGCGGTGACCACGAGCTCGTCGCCCGGTCGAACCACGACCGGTGCGGTGTTGAGCCCGTCCGGTGGCCCCGACTGCGGCTCGACACACACCGCGAAGTCGCGGTGGTCGTAGACCACCACGAAGCGGGCATCGCTGCGGATCCGCAAACGCAACCGGTCCGGCCAATTCACCACGACGTCGACCCCGTCGGGCATGCCGAAACAGTCATCCCATGGTGGCGGCTGCGGGGCGATACGGCGACCCGTCGGCAGGTGATCGTCGCCGCGCTCCTCCTGCCAGGCAGGGTCGAACTCGACGCGCAGCGGTGCGCTCGAACCGTCGAGGTGACGACGGAACCACGGATGCCATCCCGCCTGCGCCGGAAAAGGCCTGTCCTGCGCGCGAATCCGCATCGTCATCGACATCGCGTTCGGCGCGAGCACGAACTCCTGGGTGACGGTGCCGCCGAAGGGCCACCGCGAATCGAGCTGCTGCACCAGCGTGACCCGGTCCGGGCGTGCGGCCTGCACCTGCCACGGGCGGTCGCGGACCAATCCGTGCAACGCATGTGGCGGGTCGTTGCGGTCGAACCGGTGCGTCGCGCCGTCGAAGGCGAGCTCTCCGTCGCGCATCCGGCCGCACCACGGCGCCATCGGGAAGCTGCCGAACCCGTCACCCCGGTGCAGCACCTCGACACCGTCGACGATCAGCGAGGCCAGGCTTCCGGTGGACGAATCGATCTGCGCCGCAGCACCTTCGACGTCCAACGAGACATCCGGGTGTGCCCCGGACATCACTCCACCTTCTCGGCCGCCTCGAGCCACTCCGACTCGGCGGTCTCCTTGTCGGCGACCACCTGTCGCAGCTCGGCGTTAAGCGTGGTGAGGCGTTCGGGATCGGTCGCGGCATCCACCAGCGCGGCGTGCAGGTCGTCCTCGCGCCGGGTCAGTTGTTCGAGCCGACGTTCCAGCCGGTTCATCGCCTTGCGCGCCTCCCGATGTTCGGCGGCGCTCACCGCCGGCGTCGAGGACTCGGCTGCCGCGGTGGTCGACGACGCCTGCGATGCGCGCGGTGCGGGTGCGGAAGCGATCTCGCGACGACGCTGCAGGTATTGCTCGATGCCACCGGGCAGGTTGGTGAGCTTGCCGTCGCCGAACAACGCCCAGGTGCTGTCGCAGATCCGTTCGATCAGATACCGATCGTGGCTGATCACCACGAGCGTGCCGGCCCAGCCGTCGAGGAGATCCTCGAGTTGCTGCAATGTGTCGATGTCGAGGTCGTTGGTCGGCTCGTCGAGGAGCAGCACATTGGGCTCGGCCATCAGCACCCGCGTCATCTGCAGGCGGCGGCGCTCGCCGCCGGACAGGTCGCCGACCGGCGTCCGCTGCCGTGCCGGGGTAAAACCGAGCCGTTCGGCGAGCTGCCCTGCGGACATCTCCTTGTCCCCCACCATGATCCGCGTGGCGACGGACTCGACTGCGTCGAGCACACGCTGATCGGGATCCAGATCGTCGAGTTCCTGGCGCAGCCAGCCGATGGTGACGGTGGTGCCCTCCACACGGCGTCCGGGTGAGACGTCCACCTCGCCTGCCAAGGCGCGGAGCAGGGTCGTCTTGCCCGAACCGTTGACACCGACCAGGCCGATACGCTCCCCCGGCGCCAGACGCCAGGTGAGGTCGTCGAGCAGGACCTGTCCACCTCGGTTGTCGTCGGACCCGGCGGCGGGTGTCGTGATACGCGCGTCTTCGAGTTCGATGACGACCCGGCCGAGCCTGCGTTTGGCGAACGCCGACAACGTGACGCTGTCGCGCGGTGGGGGCACGTCGGCGATCAGTCGTTCGGCAGCTTCGATTCGATAGCGCGGCTTGGACGTACGGGCGGGCGGTCCACGGCGCAGCCACGCCAGTTCCTTGCGCGCCAGATTCTGTCGCCGTTCCTCGGCCGCATCGGCCAGCCGCGACCGCTCGGCCCGTGCGAAGATCCAGTCGTTGTAGCCGCCTTCGTATTCGTCGACCCGCCCCGAGTGCACCTCCCAGGTGCGGGTGGCGACGGTGTCGAGGAACCACCGATCGTGGGTGACGACGACGAGAGCGCTGCGGCGCGCGACCAGGTGATCGGCGAGCCACTGCACACCTTCGACATCGAGATGGTTGGTCGGCTCGTCGAGGATCAACAGATCCGCATCCGAGACCAACGCGGCTGCGAGCCCCACCCTGCGCCGTTGACCGCCGGACAGTTCGTCGACGCGCGCATCGAGCAGGGCGGCGATGCCGATCCCGTTGAGAATCCCCCGGATTCGTGGGTCACCTGCCCATTCGTGGACGGCCACCTCAGGACCGCCGACAACGACCTCCGCGACCGTCGCACCGGCAGGCAACTCGCCGCGCTGGGTCACGGTCGCGATCCGGACGTCCGACGCGTGCGAGACGCGGCCCTGATCCGGTTCGGTCAGGCCGCCGAGGATCTCGAGCAATGTGGTCTTGCCGCCGCCGTTCAGACCGACGACCCCGATGCGTTGCCCCTCGTGCACACCGAGGGACACCGACTCGAGCAACGGCTTGATGCCGTAACTCTTGCTGATGCGATCGGCGTTGATCAGCGCGGTCGGATTCGCGGGTGCCACCGGTCGACCCTAGCAACGTGCCATCCGGTATCAGCGGTGGCCACCGGCGCACGACTGTGCCCGCACGTGCCGGGACGGAGTCGGCGATGCAGAGCGCATTGTCATCGTGACCCGGTCACCGGTCCACCTCTGTGCACCAATGGTCTGCGCCGGTGAAGAAGATTCTTTACCGTGAATACCCATGATCCTCAGACGATCACTCATCACCTTGTCGATCGCCGCCACCGTGGGCCTCACCGGTGGGCTGAGCACCGTCCCGGCCGGCGCGGCTCCCCAGGTCGGACCCGACGTCTCCAGCCACCAGCACCCCGGCAATGCCTCGATCAACTGGTTCGCCGTCCGGGCCGCGGGCCAGCAACTCGCGATGGTCAAGGCGACGGAGTCCACCTGGTACGTCAACCCGTATTTCGTGACCGACAGCCTCGCCATGCGGGCCGCAGGCCTGATCCGCGGTACCTACCACTACGCCGATCCAAGCCGGCCCGCCGCTCCTCAAGCACTCTTCTACGCGACGGTCGTCCTCGGACAGAACGGCATCCTCGACCTGCCGCCGGTCCTCGATCTCGAACATTCCGGCGGTCTGGGGCCACGCGCGTTGGCAGCCTGGGTCCGTGAGTACTTCGCCGTGCTCGAACCCCTCACCGGGCGCAAGACGATCATCTACACGTATCCGCAGTTCTGGAACACGGCGATGGGTGCCACCCGTGAGTTCGCCGACCATCCGCTGTGGATCGCGTCGTACAACGGCGGCGCGGGACCGCAGATGCCGCGCGGCGGCTGGCGGACGTGGCGGTTCTGGCAGTTCACCGACAGCGGGCGGTTGCCCGGCGTCCCCACCCGGGTGGATCTCAACCGCTACAACGGTTCGATCGGATCGTTGCGCGCCTACGGCAACGCCATCAACGTCTTCGGCAGCTGAGACCTCACTCGTCGAGGACGCGCGCTCCCGGAGCCGGGCCGCTCGCGGTGCGCACCGCTCGCGCGACACCGGCCCCCGACAACTCGGCCGCGACGTCGACCGCCGACGTGGCATCTGCGCACAGGAAGGCACATGTGGGCCCGGAGCCCGAGACGATTCCGCCCAGAGCGCCGGCGTCGACACCGGCGCGCAGGGTCCGCCGCAGGGTCGGCTGCAGGCTGAGCGCCGCAGCCTGCAGATCGTTACGCAACAGCGGTGCCACCACGTGCGGATCCCCGGACGTCAACGCGGCCATCAGTTCATCGGGCCGCGTGATCTCCGCGGTCGATTCGGACCTGTTGTCGCGCAACCTGTCCAGCTCCCGGTACACCGCCGGGGTGGACAGCCCGGTCTTGGACAACGCCAACACCCAGTGGAACTCGCCGCGAGCCAGGATCGGCATCAGTCGTTCGCCACGGCCGGTTCCCAGCGCGGTGCCCCCGCGCAATGCGAACGGCACGTCGCTGCCGAGCCCGGCGGCGATCTCGGTGAGTTCGTCGCGGTCCAGGTCGGCGTGCCACAGATTGGCCACCGCCACCAGGGCACCCGCGGCGTCGGCGCTGCCCCCGGCCATGCCCCCGGCCACCGGTATCCGTTTGACCACGTCGATCGCCACCTTCGGCGGACGGCCGACCCGGCGTCCGACCTCGATCACCGCCTGAGCCGCGAGGTTGGATTCGTCGGCCGGAACGTCGCCGGCACCTTCCCCGCTCGTGGCGACGCGCAACTCGGTGGCCGGACTGACCCGTACGTCGTCGTGGAGAGAAAGCGCCTGGAAGACGGTCATCAGGTCGTGGTAGCCGTCGTCACGGAGCGGGCCCACGGCCAGGTAGAGATTGACCTTGGCGGGGACACGCACGGTGACCGCGTCGGACACCACCGACAGCGAGGCTCGAGACACAGGGATCCAGGGTAATCGATCGCGGCAACACAGCCCGGAAGTCACCCCGCCGACTCAGCCCCGCCGACTCAGTGCGCCGGATGACTCCTGGGGCCGTCGGACGTCTGTCCGCGATCTCGAGGACAGACGGATCGCGCCGTGGGTTCAGTCGAGCGAGGCGAGACGTACGTAGTCGTCCACGGCGAGACGCTCCCCGCGCATCCCGGGGTCGATACCGGCCGCGCGCAGACGGCGCTCGGCCTCCACGGGACTGCCCGCCCAGGCCGACAGCGCCGATCGCAGCGTCTTGCGGCGCTGCGCGAACGCCGCGTCGATGACGGCGAAGACCCGGGCGCGCAGGTCCGGGTCGTCGGGGTAGGTGTCGGTCCGATCCACCCGGACCAGACCGGATTCGACCTTGGGCTCGGGCCAGAACACATTCCGGCCGACCGCACCGGCACGCCGGACATCGCCATGGTAGCGGGCCTTGACGCTGGGTACCCCGTACACCCGGCTGCCCGGAGCGGCCGCGAGTCGATCGGCCACCTCGGCCTGCACCATCACCAGAGCCGTTGCGATGCTGGGGAATTCACCGAGCAGGTGCAACAGCACCGGCACGGCGACGTTGTACGGGAGGTTGGCGACCAGGGCGGTCGGGGCGACCGGGAGATCCCCGCGGCGCACCGTCATCGCATCGGCGGTCACCACGGTGAGGTCGGCGGCCCGCGAGGGCGCATGGTCGGCGACGGTGGTCGGCAACCGTCCGGCGAGTGTCGGGTCGATCTCGACGGCGATCACCTGTCCGGCCTTGCCGAGCAGGGCGAGAGTCAGCGAGCCCAGCCCGGGCCCCACCTCCAGGACCACGTCGTCGGCGCCGACACCGGATTCGGCGACGATACGTCGCACGGTGTTCGCGTCATGAACGAAGTTCTGGCCGAGCGTCTTGGTCGGCCGGACACCGATCTCGGCAGCGAGTTGCCGGATCTGGGCGGGACCTAGGAGACGGGGTTCGTCGCTCAGCGCAGGCCCAACCGTGACGAGCAGGACGGCCACGCGCCCCACCCCTGTGCATCGAGGGTCTTCTGCGCGATGGCGATCTGCTCTTCACGCGACGCCAGGTCTGGTCGCGCGGCGTACTCCTGACCGCCCCACCGATCCCAGGTGTTCTGGTCGAACTGGATGCCACCGTAGAAACCGTTGCCGCTGTTGATCGCCCAGTTGCCGGTCGACTCACACTGCGCGAGCTGATCCCAGACCGATCCGGCCTCGACGTACGGGGCCCCGGGCTTGGTACCGACCTTGACGGTCGAGGCCAACGGCTCGGTGAGCACCTCGGAGTCGAGCTTGTCGCGCTTGACGACCTTTCCGTTCACCATCGTCACCGAGTATCGCACGCGCTGCTGACCGGGCTTGCCGCGCTTGAGGACGACCTTGCGGTCCCGGACGAGCGTCGGATCCTGCTGGGTGACCTCCGGCGGTGCGACGGCCTCGGTCTCGGTGGAGTCCATCGTGCGGATCCGGGTGACCTTGATCTTCATGCCGGGAGTGACCGGCGTGTCGGCGGCGGGGACGACCTCGTCCTCCTGGGCCAGCGGCTTGCCGGTCTCGGCCAGTAGGTCGCGGACCGTCTTGGCGGCGACCGTCGGACGGTAGGTCACCCGCCCGTCGGTGAGCGTGACCTTCTTGGGCAGCGTCACGTCGACCACACCCCCGGTCACCGGCAGAGACGCGGTGCGCGCGAAGTTCGTGTCGCCGGCTGCGGCGTGCTGGAGCCCGTGCTCGTCGAGGAGCTGGTGGATGTCGTCGGCGGTGGTGGTGACGTGTTTGCGCTCCCCGTCCACGTCGAGGGTCAGCTTCTTGAGCCGATGCAGCGTGATGGTCTGGCCGTCGGAGACGCCGGAGTCGGGCGACGGGGAGATGTCGTCACCGTCGACGGGCTCGAGCCCCTGGGACCGCAGGACGGAGTCCACCGACATCGCCATGGTGGAGACGTTCCGGACCTGGCCGTCGACGTTGATCTTCACGTCCTTCTGCATGGCGACACCCATCACACCCCCTGCGGTGAGCGTGGCCAGCACAGCGCCGACGGCGACGCGGGCACCGGTGGAGTGCGAACTGTTGATGCGAGCGAGAACAGACAAGATGAACATCCTGGTCGGGGACAACTGCGTCCACGCCACAACCAGAAGCGACTCTCAACCCCCCGGACTCACACACAGCCCTCACCGGCCGGAATCGCTGCCTGAGCAGCGGGATCACAATACGATAACGAACGGGTGCAGTTATCGCAAAGGTAACCCGTACACGCGTCGCGCGTTGTCGCCCAGAATCCGGGCCATCTCGACGTCGTCCACGCCGCGGACCTCCGCCAAAGCACGAGCGGTGTATGGCAGGCAATACGACTGATTTGGCTGGCCACGGTAGGGATGCGGGGTGAGGAACGGCGCATCGGTCTCCACCAGAAGCGCGTCGTCTGGCACCAGCCGGGCCGCCTCGCGAAGCTCCGCGGCGTTGGAGAAACTCACCGTGCCGGCGAAGCTCAACATGAACCCTCGATCGACACATTCCATTGCAACGTTTCGGTCACCGGAGAAGCAGTGCATGATCACGGTCTCCGGCGCCCCTTCGGCCGCCAGGATGTCCAGCAAATCGCGGTCGGCCTCGCGATTGTGGATCATCAACGGCTTGCCGACGCGCTTCGCGAGATCGATGTGCCAGCGAAACGCGTCGGCCTGCACTCGGGGGCTCGCGCACGATTCGGACCGCCCGGGCCAGTAATAGTCCAGGCCCGTCTCCCCCACGGCGACGACCCGTGGGTCGGCGACCATCTCCTCGAGTTCGGCCTTCGCCGCGTCGTCGAGCTCACCGGCGTGCATCGGATGCAGGGCCACCGCCGCGAAGGCACGGGTGTCCCAGCGCGCCGCGTCCATCGCCCAGCGCGCGTCGACCATGTCGTCGGCGACGGTCACCACCGCCTCGACGCCGACACGTTCGGCATGATCGAGGATCGATCGCACCGCATCGGGGTCACGGCCGCCGCAGGCCGCGAGATGGGTGTGGGCGTCGACGAGTCCCGGTAGCGGCGTCGGATCCGGTGGCGGCTCCCGGCGACGACGCTTGCGGGCCGCCTTGTTGCTCTCGGTTTCGCTGCGTTCGCCTCGGCTGGGTTCGGTGTCGCCGCGTTCGGTATCGCGCCGTCCGTGGGTGGATTCTGGCGTGCCGTCGGCGGAGGCGCGGGTGCTGTCGGCGGTGTCGCTCACAGGTTCACTGTGCCAGCGATGACCGTGGTGGCCGCACCCCCCACCCAGATGTCGGTTCCGTCGTCGGTCACGTGGATGCGTCCGGCGCGGCCCAGTACGGTTCCCTGCGCCGCGACATAGTCGGCGGGCGCCTTGCCCTCGCGGCGCAGCCAGACGGCGATTCCGGCGTTGAGGCTGCCGGTCACCGGGTCCTCGGGGACGCCGATGCCCGGGACGAAGGCGCGGACCTCGAAGGCGACCTCCGGTTCACCGGGCAGGCCGTCGGGATGGGCGCCGAGAAGGCCGACATTTTGCGTACCGAGCGCGGCCATGTCCGGCGTGACCTCACGGACCAGGTCGCCCGAGGTCAGTGCCACCACCATCCAATCCGGCCCGTTGGCGACCCATTCGGCATCGACGACGTCGGCGGGCTGCAACCCCAACGCGGCGGTGACCTCGCGGACGGTGTCGGAATCGACCGGCCCCGACCGGATCAACGGGGGTGCCGCGAACGCCAGTTCGGCGCCGTCCCGCCGGATCTCGACGAGTCCGATACCGCACTCCTGCACGATCCGCTCGCCCTTGGGCACGCCGCCCGATCCCAACCAGGCATGCGCAGAACCCAACGTCGGGTGCCCGGCGAAGGGCAGTTCACCGCCGGGGGTGAAGATGCGCAGTCGGTAATCGGCCGCGGCTGACGTCGGCGGCAGCAGAAAGGTGGTCTCGGACAGATTCGTCCATCGCGCGAACGCGGCCATCGCCTCATCGGCAAGCCCTTCGGCATCGATGACGACGGCGACCGGATTGCCCGCGATGGGAACGGACGAGAAGACATCCACCTGCTGGAAACGTCTGGACATCCCTTCATCTTGGCCGTCGGATGTCGGCCGGCCAAGCGAATTCCGCCCGGGTCATGGATGAAGTTTGTGATTTCATATATGTGACCTGATACGGTACGTTCTCGTTGCGATGCAGCTCACAGCCACGGTCGGGGTGGCTGTGCATCTCACCACTGCATCGGGGGAACGGGGGGAAGTGCGATGGCGTTTGAGCTGCCCGCATCAAAGGGGCCGCTGCGCGATCTGGCCAACGAAGCCGGTCACACGCTCGGGTTCGCTTTGCAGGCCATCGGTTCGCTGGTCGTGGCGATACTGCGCCGACGACTCTCGATCACCGAGACGCTCAATCAGGTGGTGTTCATCGGTCGGGTCAGCACCGGCCCGTCGCTGTTGCTGATGATCCCGGTCGGCGTCTTCATCGCCGTCTCGGTCGGCGAGCTCGCCGGACGTATCGGCGCGGGCGGCTACTCGGGCGCCGTCGTCGCATTCGTCATCGTCGGGCAGGCCTCCGCACTGGTGTGCGCGCTGATGATGGCCGGCGTCGCCGGATCGGCGATCTGCACCGACCTCGGTTCGCGCAAGATCCGCGAAGAGGTCGACGCGATGGAAGTCATGGGGCTCAACGTGATCGAGCGACTGGTCGCTCCTCGCATCGCCGCCGCGATCATCGTCTCGCTGGTGCTCTGTTCACTCATCACGGTGACCGGCGTCGGAGCCTGCTACCTCTACCACATCTACGTCCAGCACCTGCCTGCCGGCGCCTTCATGTCGACGTTCAGCCAGTACGGCCGGATGTCGGACTTCGTGATGGCTCTGGTCAAGGCCGCGATCTTTGCGTTGCTGTCCACGATTGTCGCCTGCTTCAAGGGATTACACGCCCGCGGCGGCCCGCGTGGGGTGGCCGACGCGGTCAACGAAGGAGTCGTCATCGCGTTCGCACTCGTGTTCATCTTCAACACGATCCTCTCGCAGCTCTACACCGTGATGGTGCCGGCCGTGGGGGCGTACTGATGGTGTCCGCGGACCTGACGCTGCGTGCGCGGCGCTCCTCTCAGCGACGTATCGACAATGCGGTCGCCGGACTCGTCCGGCTCGGCGAGTACGTCACCTTTGTCATGCGGGCCATCATCGCCGTGCCGTACACGCTCGTGCACTACCGCAAGCACGTGCTCAACCAGATCGCCGAGGTCACCTTCGGCACCAAGTCGCTGCTGTCCGGCGGCGGCACCCTCGGCATCGTGTTGGCGATGTCGTTGGCAGCAGCCATGATGCTGGGCGTCGAGACGTACCGAGGTCTGCAACTCGTCGGCATGACGACGCTGTCGGGCATGCTGTCGGCCATCGCCAACACGCGTGAGCTGGCACCGGTCGTGGTGGCGATCGCGTTGGCCGCCAAGGTCGGAACCGGTTTCACCGCGCAGGTGGGTGCCATGCGCATCTCCGACGAGATCGCCGCGCTCGACGTCATGGCGATCCGGTCGATCCCCTTCCTGGCCACCACCCGGATGATCGCCGCGATGGTCTGCGTGCTGCCGATCTACATGATCGGTCTGCTCGCGAGCTACATCGCCACCCGCCTCGTCGTCGTCTGGTACAACGGCGAGTCCTCCGGCACCTACGACTACTTCTTCCACCTCGCGCTGACCCCGATGGACCTCGTCTACTCGGCGACCAAAGCGATCGTGTTCGCCGCGATCGTGACGCTGGTGCACTGCTCATACGGCTACTTCGCCAGCGGCGGACCCGAGGGCGTCGGTCAGGCCGCGGGCCGCGCGTTGCGCACCTCGATCCTCGCGATCGGCATCTTCGACGTGATCTTCACCTTCGGACTCTGGGGTCTGGTGCCACAGATCCCGGGAATGGGGATCTGACGATGTCGACGATGCTCCCGGGCAACCCGGTGTCCAAGTTCGGCTATATCGTGCGGGCATTGATCGCCGTCGTCCTGATCCTGACCTTCGCACTCTGGATGGTGTCCCGAAGCGCCGGCTCGCTGACCTCGAAACCTGTTGTGCACGCCAGCGTCCCGGCTCAGGCCGGCCTGATCACGTCGGGATCGCCGGTGCGTTATCACGGGGTCAAGATCGGCGAGATCGGCGGCATCGACGCAGGCGCCACCTCGTCGCGGGTCGATCTCGACATCGACGAAGGCGCGATCGGCACAATCCCGTCGAATGTCATGATGCGGGTGCTGCCGCGAACGTTCTTCGGCGACATCTACGTTCAGCTCCTGCCGGACCCGACTCGCCCCGAGGCGGCGGGATCGCTGTCCGACGGCGACGAGATCCGTGTCGACAACGGCCCCGACGCGATCAACCTCTACGACATCTTCACCAAGCTGTCGGATCTGCTCGCCGAGGTGCAGCCGGACAAGATGAACATCGCTCTGGCCGCGGTCAGCCGTGCGCTCGGCGACAACGGCGACGAACTCGGTGTCATGATCGATGACTGGTGGCAGGCATCGCACGAACTCGAAGGTTCGCTCAACCGCTTCATCGACGCCACACCCCGGTTCCGCCAGGTGATGGAGAGCCTCAAGCGGGCCACTCCGGACATCGTGAAGACACTCGGCTCGGTCACGTCCATCTCCCGCGGCATCGTCGAGCATCGTGACGGACTCGCCGAGTTCTTCGCATCGGCGTCGGGATTCCTCGGGGTCGCAGGACCTTTCGTGGCCCGGCAACGACACAACCTGATCACCGTCCTCGATTCCACGAGCACCATCTTCGGCACCGTCGCAGACAACTCGGCAGGCGTCTCACGCACTCTTTCCGAGGCCGACAAGTTCGGCGCCGCAGGCACCGTCCTGTTCTCGAGCGGGCGCTTCAACATCACCGCGGTGCCCACCTTCTCGCAGCCGATGCCCTACACCGCTGCCGATTGCCCCACCTACGGATCCATGCGCGGCTCACAGTGTTTCGGATCGGGCACCGGCCTCGGCACCGGTCGGGTCCGAAAGCCGGGGCAAGGCAACGGCACCATCCTGCGCCCCGAGGCCGAGCCGGCGTCGGCGGACCTGTCACCTGCCGGTGCTGCCGGGCCACCGGTGATCGACGGCTCGGCCGAGCGTGGAGCGCTGGCCGGTCTCGAGGCCGTCGTCCGCGGCGGTGATCCGAGAGCCGCGGCCAAGGGCACACCCAATCCGGCGACCGTGATGATGCTGGGCCCGATGGTCCGGGGAACCGAGGTGAAGGTCTCATGACGACGTTGTCGAAGAAGACGATCATCAAGTCACTCGGCTTCGTGATCATCGGTATCGTCGCCGCGATCCTGGTGAGTAACACGTTGCGCGTACCGGTGCGCGGCGCCACCGACACCTATCAGATCCAGTTCACCGATGCCGAAGGTGTTGTCGAGGGCAATCCGGTCACCATGTCCGGCGTCCGGGTCGGCCGGGTGCAGTCGGTCGAACTGCTCCCCCGCCCCGACGGCTCGGCACTCGCCTCGGTGGAGGTCGCCGTCTCCCGCGATCATCCGATCCCACAGAACGTGCATGCCGCCATTCGCTACGGGGACATGCTGGGCGCCAGGTACATCGCACTCTCGCCCGGTGGTGCCGAACAGCCTGCCCGCGAAGGGAACACGATCCCGATGGGCGCGACCACGGCACCGGTGAACCTGACCGCACTGATGAACGGCTTCGAACCGCTGTTCTCTGCGCTCGATCCCAAACAGGTCAACGAACTGGCCCGAGGCTTCGTCGACACCTTCGAGGGACGGTCGAGTTCGGTACATCTACTGCTCGAACAGATCGCGTCCATGGGGTCGAACCTGTCCGCCAACAGTGCGGTGTTCGCCCGCCTGGTGACCAACATGAACGTCCTCATGACGACCGTCGATCACCACACCCCACAGATGAACGAACTGTTCACCGGGTTGAGCCAGCTCACCTCCGCGATGGTCGGCGACAACGGACAGTTCGCCGCGCTGATGGACAGCGGCGATCGGGCCGTCGCCGCGCTCGCCGGCATGATGACGGCTTCCGGGGACAGTTTCCGCAAGAGCCTGACCGGACTGAAGGACGTGACCGGATCGTGGATTCCCAACACGGCAGCGTTCACGACATTTCTGGATCGGCTTCCGCAGATGGCCCACAAGATCAACCAGAGCGGACGCTACGGCGGCTTCATGACCCTGTACCTGTGCAACTTCACGCTGAAGGCCGGTGGCGCCGAAGCCAACATCTTCGGCCCCCTGCACTCCCCGTCATGTCTGTAGAGCCCGTCATGTCCACAGATCGTCACGACGTGCCCACCGCCGCCATCCCCTCGGCGGTAATCCCCTCTGCCGTAATCCCCTCTGCCACCGTTCCGTCTGCGACGCGCGCCGCCCTGATAGGAAAGTAGGAGATCAACCCGTGTTTCTCGTCAGGCTCATCGACGTCTTCGTCGGGGTCTTGGAGTTCGTCTTCAAGTCCGACAAGCGGGCCCAGGGGGCGTCGCCTGCCGTATTGGGCTCGGCAGGCATCATCACGCTGGTGGCGCTGATGCTCGTCGCGGTCGGTGTGCCGCAGATGAGTTACTTCTCGCGGACCTCCCCGTTCACCGCCGAACTGGCCAACGCAGCCGGCCTCACGACCTCCGATCCCGTTCTCGTGGCGGGCGTACCGGCGGGGCGTATCGAGCGGATCGACCTCGCGGGCGACCGGGTCCGGGTCGGGTTTCGCCTCGACAACGACCAGCCGCTCGGCAACCAGACGCGTGCCGGTGTCCGCTTGCGGACCGTCCTGGGCAAGCGCTATCTGGAGATCACGCCTGGCGGTACCGGAAAAGTCGGACCGGACAACACGATTCCGCTCACCCGAACCGAGACGCCCTACAACCTCGACGACATCTCCGCCGCAGCGGTACACAGCTCCACGGAGATCGATCCCGAGGCATTGCGGACGATGATGACCACGATGGAGTCGATCATGCCCTCTTCGTCGACCCTGACCGCGTCGATGACCGGTGCGTCCGGTGCCACCGCCGCGATCACCGGCACCGGCAAACAACTCGACCAGCTCCTCGTCATGTCCCAGCGGCTGGCCCAGATCACCGCGCAGCAAAGCGATTCGGTGTCCGACGCATTGTCCGGAACACAGGCCATCGTCACGACCCTGGCGGTGCGCCGCACCCTGTTGACCCGGCTGGTGGACAACCTGCGCACCATCCTCGCGCAGATGGCCGCGACCTTCCCCCAGATACCGATGGGTGAACTGACCGGCAATCTGGTGAAGGTGACCGGGACGTTGCGGGCCAATGTGGCGAGTATCGACGAGATCCTGACGAAACTGCCGCCCGCGATGCGCACCGTGACCGACGCGACCGGCAACGGCAACTGGACCGACGTCCTCTCACCGTCGGCCGTGATCCCCGACAGCATGCTGTGCGTGCTCGGCGTGATGCAGGGGTGCCGCTGATGACCTTCCGTCAAGTCCGTGAGGTCCGCCGTCGAAAGCGCTACGGCGGCAAGATCTTCGTCGCACTGATCATGGTGGCCGCGATCGTCGCCGGTCTGTGGTACACGGTCGGCCGCGACCCCGACATCCGAACAGTCAACGCCGACTTCGCCTTTGTCAACGGCCTCTACGCCGGATCCAAGGTCACCGTGCTCGGTGTGCCGGTCGGGCAGATCACCGAGGTCACCCCGCGCGGCGACCACGTCCGGTTGACGCTCACCGTCCCCGGCGGGGTGAAGTTGCCCGCCGACGTCGAGGCATACGTCCTCAATCCATCGGTCATCAGCGACCGACACCTGGAACTGGGCCCCGCATACACCGAAGGTCCGGAGTTGGCCGACGGTGCCGTGATCCCGTTGACCCGCACCCACTCCCCCATCAGCTGGGATCAGCTGATGGACAGCATCGGTGTCCTGACCAAGATCGTCGGACCGGCAGACAAGGCTGCCAACAAGTCCGGCGACCTCGGTTCGCTGCTCGCCGACACCGCCCGCACCTGGAAGGGCAGCGGCAACGAGTTCGGCTCGGCGATGTCCGATCTGGCGTCGGCGTCCGGGATCGTCGGTGCCCGCACCGACGACATCCAGGATCTGATCGACAGTCTCAACCAGCTGATGCAGACCTTCCACACCAAGCAGGTCTCGCTCGACGGGTTGGTCCGGTCGATGAGTACGCTCAGCACCCAGTGGGCGCAGGCCAACCAGGACGTGGCCGGCCCCCTGCGTGATCTGCGAGTCGTGTTCGAACAGATCAACACGTTCGTCATGGAGCACGGCAACGACGTCGGTGTGGTCGCACAGAACCTCGAGGTTCTCGGAAAGACGTTGGCCGACAACAAGGCGGGCTTGGCAGAGTTCATGGACCTGGCGCCGCTGATGCTGCAGAACCTGTCCAGCACGATCGGACCCGACCGACGCGGACGCATCCGATTGAACGTGTCGACGACCCTGACGCAGTTCAAGACGCTCAAACCGCTCTGCGACCGGTTCCCGATGCCCCTGTGCGTGGGCGCCGGACTCACCAACCCGATCTCCTTCCCGATCAGCACGTCGGACCCCCTGGGCATCGTCTCCGCCATCACCGGCGGCGCACTGCCCCCGAAGGCAGGTGGATGATGGCCGTCACGATTCGCCCGGGCGGGCGCACCCTGCGCGGCGCACTCGCCGCCGCACTCGCCACCGTCGCGGTCTCCGGTTGTTCGGTCGGCCTGCAGGATCTGCCCGTCGACGCAGGCGGTCGCAGTTCGTTCGACGTCACCGCCACCCTGGTGACCGCCGACGGCATCGTGTCGGGTGCCGACGTCCGCACCGGTCAACTCATCATCGGCCGGGTCACCGACATCGGATTGGATGCCGGACACGCCGAACTCACGTTGGCGCTGGATGATTCGACCGACCTTCCGGGCAATGTCACCGCAACGGTGGAATTGCCGTCGGCGCTGGGCAACCCCTTCGTCCGGCTCACCGCGCCCGAACACCCGGAGGGTCGATTGTCCGACGGCGCGCACATCGCGCTGTCGGACACCTCGGTGGGCCCGCAGGTCGAGGGCACGCTCGCCGCGCTCGGCAACATTCTCGGCGGGAGCGGCGTCAGTCAACTCCAGTCGGTCATGTCCAGCCTCAACACCGCGTTCGCCGACCGGTCGGACAAGGTCGTCGACCTCATCGACACCCTGAACCGGCTGCTCGCGCGCTCCTCGCGCTACACCGACGATTTCAACCAGGCGATGGCCGCGGCCGCCGACGTCAGCGATCTGTTCGTCGCCCAGCAGGAGCTGGTCGATGATTTCCTCGGCCAGGTCCCGCAGGCGGTGAATGTGCTGGCCTCGCAGCGGGATCGGATCGCCTCCTTGATGCAGCAGACGACCGCACTGGCCGGAAACCTGGACCAGGTCGTGAAAGGTCGGCAGCCAGAACTCAATTCGATGGTCTCCGATGCACAGACCCTGGTGGATTCGCTCGGCACCTTCAACAACGACGTCGGACGCACGTTGGGTCACATGAACTCGTTCATGACCAACTTCAACCGCTCGGTCCGCGGCGACTACCTGGTGTTCGATGGTGCCCTCGACATCCCCGGCGGCATCGACAAGATCATCACCGGCGGGCTCCTGGCCTCCGGTCAGCCGCTGCCCGGACCGGCAGACCTGCGTGACGCGCTGACCGGTGGACTCACCTCGGCGAAGAAGAAGCATGCCAAGAAGTCGGCGAGCAGCAAGCAGACAAAGCCGACCGACAAGAGCGCACCGGCCGGATCACGGCAGGGAGGACAGCGATGAAACTGCGCCTACCCACCGGGATGCTGCAATTCCTGATCTTCCTGGCGATCTCGGCATTCGTGGTCCCCTACGGCATCAACTTCATCGCCGGGCCGGAAGGCTTCGGCGACAAGCTGACACTGCACGCCACCATGGACGACGCGTTCGGACTCACCCCGGGTACGGGCGTCACCCTGCGCGGGGTCGATGTGGGGACCGTCAAGACCGTCGCGCTGTCGGGGGACGGTGACGGCGCAGACGTGGAGGTCGTCGTCCGCGGCGGCACCCAGGTCCCCGCCGACTCCTACATGCAGGTGACGATGGCGTCGATGGCAGGCATCCAGAGCGTCGACATCATCCCGAGTTCGGCCGATGGCCCGTATCTGAAGACCGGCGACACCATCTCCGCTCCCGCCGACAAACAGCCCAAGCAGATGGACGCGATCATCTCCGATGCCGCGAATGTGTTGCGCAGCATCGGCAGCGGGCACGTGAACGTGATCGGCAACGAGCTGTACCAGGCGTTCGCCGGCCACGACAAGTCCCTCTCGGAGCTGGTCACCAACGGCACCGCCCTGGCGAGCCTGGTGAACCGCAACGCACCGATCCTGCGTGGACTGTTCGACGATTGGCTAGATGTGCTCGACGCCATGGCCGACAACACCGACGCCTTCGAATCCGGAATGCGGTCGACGGCCAGCTTCACCGACCAGCTCGACGCCAACCAGCCGGTGTTCGTCTACCTGCTCGATCATTCTCCGGCTGCGCTCAGCCACGCCCAGGGGCTGTTCGACAAGTACCGCGGCACCTTCGGCGGCGTGTTGGCGAACCTCGTCACCGTGGAGCCGATCATCAGCAACCGGGAGCAATCCCTGGCGACCGGACTGAAGACGATTCCGCAAGGGCTGCAAGACCTCCGCTCGATCGTGAAGAACGGGCGGGCCGACTTCGCACTGGTGGGCACCCAGGGGCCGGTGTGCATGTTCTACGACGAACCACGACGCGCCGTCGGAGATCTCACACCCTCGAACCCCAACCTCACACGGTATTGCCCACCGGGCAAGGGGCTCGGGCAGCGCGGCGCGGTCAACGCGCCGCGGCCCGACGCACTAGGGACATCGAACTGGCAGTCACCCGGGCAGACCTCCGGGCCGGCAGCCGTCGACGATCCCCTCCTCATACCCAACGGCGCCGAACTCCTCGAGTGGTGGCGGCTGCTTCTAGAAAGGGCACGACATGGCAACTGAAACCGAGATTCGCACGGACGACGACACCACCGCGGACGTCGACGCGACCGAACAGGCCGACGACACGACGAAACAGAAGACCACGGCCACGCGCACGGCCCCGGTCTCGTCGCGACGGCGGGAGAAGAGCGGACGTCGTCCGCGGGTGAGGACGGTGGTGACCGCGGTCGTCGGTCTCGTCCTCATCGCAGCCACCGTCTTCTTCGGTTACTCCTATTTCGCCGATCGTGACAACGGCGACTCGGTCTCCACGCAGACCCGCTCCGAGGCGGTGGGTGTCGCCCGCGACTACGCGATCAAGTTGTCCAGCTTCGACTATCGCGATCTGAACAAGAACCGCGACGAGATCGACTCGATGTCCACTCCCGATTTCGCGAAGAAGTACGGCGAGATGGTCAAGGCCCTCGGCGAGATCGTCACCAACGGCAAGGGCGAGGCCACCGCGACGGTGTCGCATTCGGCAGTGGAGTCCATCTCCCCGGAGAAGGCAACCGTGCTGCTGTTCGTCGATCAGAAGGCCAAGAATGTCGTGGCGCCCGACGGCAAGGTGCAGCCGTACCGGATGCTGGTGACGCTCAAGCAGTCCGATGATCACTGGCTCGTCGACAACGTCGAGACCCTCTGACCTCCACGCCGTCACGCGGCGTCCACCCCACTCGAAAGGCACGACCCATGGCAGCGAGCTACCTGCCCGTGATCGAGGACGCGACACCGGAGCTGACCACAGCGAAGACCCGGATCGAGATCACCACCCGCAAGAGACGGGCGACCGGTCTGCGTAAACCCGCGGTGATCCAGGAAGCCCTGGACTTCTGGTCGTTCGCCGGAGGCGCGGCCAACGTCGTCATGCAACTGGGCTGGCCCGAGGTCGCCTACGGCGTCATGGAGAGCAAGGTCGAATCCGGCGCACTGACCAAACACCCGTGGAAACGGGCCCGCACCACCGGCCAGTACCTGACCGTGGCGATCCTCGGCACCGACGAGGAGAAGGCCGCGTTCCGCGAGGCGGTCAACTCCGCGCATCGACATGTTCGGTCCGACGAGCAGAGTCCGGTCAAGTACAACGCGTTCAACCGTGAACTCCAGATGTGGGTCGCCGCATGCCTGTTCATCGGGTTCGAGGACACCCATCAGCTGCTTCACGGTGTGATGACCGACGAGGAGGCCGAGACGTTCTACGAGTCCGCCAAACCGTTGGGCACCACGCTGCAGGTCCCCGAGGACATGTGGCCCGCCACCCGCGCGGACTTCGACCACTATTGGAACATCGCCTGCCAACGAGTCGTCATCGACGACGCCACCTGCGACTTCCTCAACGACCTCGTCGACCTCAAGATGATCAACCCACTCATCCGGCTGCCATTCGTCAATCTCCTGCGCTTTCTGACCATCGGTTTCTTGCCGCCGCTCTACCGTGATCAGCTCGGCTTGGAATGGACCGAAGACGACCGCCGCCGCTTCCAACACCTGTTCACCTTCGTGTCCGTGGTCAACAAGTTCCTGCCCAAATCGATCCGATTCGGCGGCAATCGGATGCTCATGCGCGATCTGCGCCGCCGGATCAAACACGACAAGGCGATGGTGTGACGAGTCGATCGGGCGCAGCCCACCGGGGCGCATGTGTCGCAGCACACAGTACGGTGGGATGAGACCATCATGTCACATATATGCGTAGACGAGCGGAGACGACGATGACGACCGGACTGCGGCGCAAGCAGTTGACCGACGAGGTCGCCGATCACCTGCGCATGCAGATCATGACCGGCCACTTCCACCCCGGCGACTACATCCGGCTCGACGAGACCGCATCCGCGTTGGGTTGCAGCGTCACCCCGGTCCGTGAGGCATTGGTCACCCTGCGTGGCGAGGGTCTGGTGCGGTCGTCGCCACACCGCGGCTTCATCGTGGAGACGCTGGGTCGCGGCGACATCGTCGACATCTTCTGGATGCAGGCGGAATTGTCGGCGCGGTTGGCCACCCACGCCGCCGACAATCCGGAGCTCAGCAAGCACCTGGCGACGATGCAGGCCATCGTCGACACCCTGGAAGAAGCCGTGGGCGTCGGCGATCAGTCACGGATCCTCAACGCCGAGTTCGCGTTCCACCGTCAGGTCAACATCACCGCCAACAGCAAGAAGCTGGCCTGGTTCGTCTATTCGGCGAGCAAGTACAACCCGCACGAACTCTATGCCCGCGACCCGGAATGGGGCCGTCAGGCGGTGGCCAGCCATCGTCGGCTCATCGGCTATCTGCGGACCGGCGACACGGCCGCCATCCGCACCGAGATCCACACCCGATTCGACGACGCACGCGATCGTCTGATCCGCCAACTGGAGTCGATCGACTTCTGGGACGAGTCGACCTCGAACGCCGCTGCATCACCCGCCTGACGAATCGCCGCGACCCGATAGCCCGCATGACGCGCCAGTCATGGCGCGGACAGGTAGCGTTTCGTTCGTGTTGGGTTTGCCAGAGACCACAACGGTCGCGTTGTTCGATCTCGACGGGGTGTTGACGTCCACCGCCGTGCTGCACCGACGCGCGTGGAAACAAGCGTTCGACGCGTTCCTGTCGCAACGGGATCCAGAAGGCTTCGCGCCGTTCACCGAACAGGACTACCTCGACTACGTGGACGGTCGACGCCGCGAGGACGGGGTGCGCGCATTCTTGCACTCCCGCGAGATCGACGACGTCGACGAACAGACGTTGGCCGCCATCGGGGACGGCAAGAACGAACTGTTCCTCGCGACCCTGGAGTCAGACGGGGTCGACCCCTACCCTGGGTCGGTGCGTTACCTCGAAGCGGCCCGCCGGGCCGGTTTGCGCATCGCCGTCGTCACGTCGTCGAAGAACGGAGCAGCTGTGCTCGATGCGGCAGGCATCAGCGAATTCGTAGAGGTGCGGGTGGACGGAGCCGAGACCGCCGCCCGCGGCCTACCCGGGAAACCCGCGCCCGATTCCTTCCTCCTCGGCGCCGAGCTGATGGGGGTGAGCCCCGACGGCGCAGCCGTTTTCGAGGATGCGATCTCCGGGGTGCAGGCCGCTGTCGCGGGCAAGTTCGGCTATGTCGTCGCGATCGACCGGGTGGGCGGCGGCCAGGCCGAGTCGATGCGTTCGGCAGGCGCCGACATCGTCGTCGGTGACCTCGACGAATTGCTGCCGGCATGAGCGGGCTCGAGCACGGCTTCGACGTCCACCCCTGGCAGCTGCGCTGGCGCGGACTCGATGTCGACATGCTGGGCCGCACCGAGACGCTGTTCGCGTTGTCGAACGGACACATCGGTCTGCGGGGCACCTTCGAGGAGGGTGAGCCGGTCGATCATCCGGGCACCTACCTGAACGGTTTCTACGAGCTGCGGGGCCTGCCCTACGCCGAAAGTGGCTACGGTTACCCGGAATCCGGTCAGACCGTGGTGAACGTCACCGACGGCAAGGTCATCCGGCTCCTCGTCGAGGACGAGCCGATGGATCTGCGCTACGGCCGCACCGTGGAGCACGAACGCGTGCTCGACTTCCGCACCGGCACCCTGCGCAGGCACACGCTGTGGACCTCCCCCACCGGACGGACCGTTCGGATCCGGTCCGAACGACTGGTGTCGTTCACCAAACGCACCATCGCGGCCATCCACTACGAGGTGGAGCCGATCGGCGAGGACATGAAGCTGGTCCTGCAGTCCGACCTGCTCGCCAACGAACCGGTACCGCCGCCCGGCAACGATCCACGTCTGGCCGCAGCGCTCGATCAGCCGCTGGTGTCGGATCTGCACGCCTGCCGCAACTACTGGGGCATGCTCGTCCACCACACCAAGCAGTCGGGTCTGCACGTGGCGGCCGGGATGGATCACGAGATCGACCTGCCCGATCGGGCCGACACCTTCATCCGTGCCGATCCGGACCTGGCCCGCCTGACCGTCGCGACGAATGTGCCGCAGGGAACGAAACTCTCGGTGACCAAGTACATGGGTTACGGGTGGTCGGCGCGCCGATCGGTGCCCGCGCTGCGCGCCCAGGTCGACGCCGCACTGGCGATGGCCATGGAAACCGGTTGGGACGCTTTGAAAGCCGATCAGATCCAGTATCTGGAGGACTTCTGGCGCGACGCCGACATCGAACTCGACGGCGATCCGGAACTGCAGCAGGCGGTGCGGTTCGCCCTGTTCCACGTGTTGCAGGCCGGCGCCCGCGGGCAGTCCCGCGCCATCCCGGCCAAGGGGCTCACCGGTCCGGGTTACGACGGCCACACCTTCTGGGACACCGAGAGTTTCATCCTGCCGATGCTCACCTACACGGTGCCCGCCGCGGCCGGAGAAGAGCTGCGATGGCGACATGCCACGATGGACAAGGCCAAGAGCCGCGCGGCCGAGCTGGGTCAGCGCGGTGCGATGTTCCCGTGGCGATCGATCAACGGCGACGAGTGTTCGGGCTACTGGCCTGCGGGCACCGCGGGTGTGCACGTGTCCGCCGACATCGCCAACGCCACCGCCCGATACCTGAGGGCCACCGATGACGAAAAGTTCGAGACCGAATGTGGCGTCGAACTGCTGGTGGAAACCGCTCGCCTGTTCGCTGGCCTCGGGCACCACGACGTCAACGGCAAGTTCCGCATCGACGGGGTCACCGGTCCCGACGAGTACACCGCCGTCGTCAACAACAACGTCTTCACCAATCTCGCTGCGCAGCAGAATCTTCGGGACGCGGTCGCGGCCGTGCACCGTCGACCCGATCTGGCCCGCGACCTGGGTGTGACGGTGGCCGAGGCGGCGCACTGGGAATCTTGTGCCGACGACATGACCATCCCGTTCGACGATGCACTCGGGGTGCACCAGCAATGCGAGTCGTTCACCTTGCTCGGCGCGTGGGATTTCGAGTCGTCGGTCGGCAGATATCCGCTGCTGCTGAACTATCCGTATTACGACCTCTATCGCAAACAGGTCGTCAAACAGGCCGACCTGGTGTTCGCGATGTACACGTTCGGGTCGTCGTTCACCCCCGAGCAGAAGCTGCGCAACTTCGACTACTACTACCCGTTGACGGTGCGCGACTCCTCGTTGTCGGCGTGCTGCGAGGCGGTCGTCGCGGCAGAGGTCGGCTACCTCGACCTCTCCTACGACCTGATGTGCGAATCGGTGTTCACCGACCTGCACGACCTGCACGACAACGTGTCGAGCGGATTGCACATCGCCGCGTTGGCGGGCGCATGGACCGACTGCGTGGCCGGTTTCGGCGGGATGCGCGACTTCGGGGGCAAGATCACCTTCGCGCCGCAATTGCCGTCCCGGCTGACCTACCTCTCGTTCCGCATGTGCATCGGCGACTCGAAGATCGTGGTGGCCATCGACCGCGCCAAGGCAACCTATCGGCTGCTGTCGGGTCCCGGCATCGAACTCTCGCATCACGGGTCGAAGTTCACCCTGGACGGCAATCCGGTCACGCTCGACATCCCGGAGCCGGCCAAGCTGGAAGCGCCCAAGGCGCCTCCGGGTTGCGAACCGTATCGTCGGGTCGACTGACTGGCCGCTCGGCCAAAGCACCCGGCGTCAGTGCGCACCTCGACGCAGCCACCCTCGACGTCAGCAAGCACCTCGACGACAGGCACCTCGTCTTGCGGTTGCCACCTTCGCGCGCGCGAAGGTAGGAACCGCGAGATGAGGTGGCTGTGTTCGGGCGGAGATCGTGGGAGCCGATCGATCCCGTCGAGCGTCCAATTGTCATGGACGACTTCGGTAGGTTTCGGCACGCCGTCAACAAGCAGGAACTCATCGCGGCCGGGTTCACCCGTGACGACGTGCGCGCCGGCGTGCGCGGCGGCCGTCTCGAGGCGCTCGCGCCCGGGGTGCTGATATCGGTCGACCTGCTCGACGGCACTCCCGAGCAGCGTCACCGTGAACTGTCGACAGCGTGGATACGTCGGCACCGCGGTCCCGACCGCGCCCTGGGCGGGGTGTCCGGGGCGTCGGTGCTCGGCCTGCCCGTCTGGGGCCTGGCGACCGATCGTGTCGTGATGGTCGACCACACGCGGCCGCCGGGAAGCCGCACGACGTCACGCATGCGGCTCGTCACCGACCGTCGGCCACCGTCGGTCGAGATCGTCGACGGTGTGCCCGTGCAGTCTCCGGCCCGGATCGTCGTCGATATCGCCCGGACTGCAGCCCGCATCCCGGCCATTGCCGTCGGCGACGCGGCCCTGCATGCCGGACTTTGCACGGTCGACGATCTCCAGAACGAACTCGACCTCATCGATCGCATGACCGGCGCGGCACGGGCACGGCGCATCGTTCCGGAGATGGATGGCCGCGCCGAGTCCGTCCTCGAGTCGCGAAGCCGGATCGAACTGATCGATGCAGGTCTGCCCGCACCGGATCTACAGGTGGATCTGTACGACGCGCTGGGCCAGTGGGTCGCACGTGTCGACTTCTATTGGCGCGAGCTACGAACCGTCGGCGAGTGCGACGGACGGCAGAAGTACGAGGGAGAGCAAGGCCAGGCGACCATGCTCTACGAGAAGACGCGCACCGACGCCATCGTCGAACTCGGCAACAGGGTGGTGCATTGGGGATGGGCCGACGTCGACGAGTCGGCGCCACTGGCCGCGCGACTCCGTCGGGCCTTCAATGGTCCGACCGGATAGAGCCACCTCATCTTGCGGTTGCCACCTTCGCGCGCGCGAAGGTGGCAACCGCGAGATGAGGTGGCTACGTCGGCCCGCACGGGCACGCGCGCGGTGCGAGGGACGCCGAGCGCAACGACGCGGAGCGCGGCACGTGCGTGGTTCGTCCGCGGCGCCGACCACCAAGTATTCTGGCGGACACTATGGCCTCTGACGCATCAACCTCCCACGGCGCAGGCAAGCCGTACTACATCACCACGGCGATCGCCTACCCGAACGGTGCACCGCACATCGGGCACGCCTACGAGTACATCTCGGCCGACGCGCTCGCCCGCTTCAAGCGCCTGGACGGCTTCGACGTCCGGTTCCTCACCGGGACCGACGTGCACGGGCAGAAGATGCAGCAGACCGCGGCATCCGAGGGTGTTCCGACGGCGGAGTTGGCGAAGCGCAACTCCGATCGGTTCCAGACACTCCAAGAACATCTGGGCTCGAGCTTCGACCGTTTCATCCGGACCTCCGATGCCGACCACAAGGTCGCGTCCGAGGCCATCTGGCGTCGGATGACCGATGCGGGCGACATCTACCTCGACAAGTACTCCGGCTGGTACGACGTCCGCGACGAGACGTTCTACGCCGAGTCCGACACCACCGTCGACGACAACGGCAACCGCATCGCATCCGACTCCGGGCATGTCCTGACGTGGACGGAGGAGGAGACCTACTTCTTCAAGCTGTCCGCCTATCAGGAGAAGTTGCTCGACCTCTACGAGACGCAGCCCGACTTCATCGGCCCCGATGTGCGCCGCAACGAGGTCGTCAGCTTCGTCAAGGGTGGGCTCACCGATCTGTCGATCTCGCGGACCACCTTCGACTGGGGTGTCCCGGTCCCCGACCATCCCGATCACGTCATGTACGTGTGGGTCGATGCGCTCACGAACTACCTGACCGGCGTGGGGTTCCCCGACGACACGGAGACCTTCGCGAAGTACTGGCCTGCCGACCTGCACATCATCGGCAAGGACATCATCCGGTTCCACTGCGTGTACTGGCCCGCGTTCTTGCTGAGTGCAGGCATCGAACTGCCGAAACGTGTGTTCGCCCATGGCTTCCTGTTCAACAAGGGCGAGAAGATGAGCAAGTCGGTCGGCAACGTCGTCGATCCGGAGACCCTCATCGACGAGTTCGGACTCGATCCGCTGCGATATTTCTTGCTGCGTGAGGTCTCCTACGGGCAGGACGGCTCGTACTCGACCGAGGCCATCATCAGCCGGGTGAACGCCGACCTCGCCAACGAGTTCGGCAATCTCGCACAGCGCACCCTGTCGATGATCGGCAAGTACTTCGACGGCGCGGTACCCACCCCCGCCGCCTTCACCGCCGACGACGAGACCCTGCTCGACCGGGCGGCCGGCCTCCTCGACCAGGTGCGAGGCCACTTCGACACCCAGGCCATTCACCTGGGCATCGACGCCATGTGGTCGGTCCTCGCAGACACCAACCGCTACATCTCGGCGCAGGAACCGTGGAAGCTGGCGAAGACGGATCTCGACCGGACCGCCACCGTGCTGTACGTGTGCGCCGAGGTCGTCCGCACGGTCGCACTGCTCGCACAGCCGGTGATGCCCGACGCGACCAACCGCCTGCTCGATCTGCTCGCCGTCGATCCGAACCGTCGACAGTTCAGCGCCGTGGACGAACGGCTCGTCGCAGGCACCACCCTCCCCAAGCCGTCGCCGGTCTTCCCCCGCCACGAGGCGTGACCACTTCCGCGCTCGACGTCCTGCGCGCACTGCGCGCGCACACCACCGCGGCCGGGTTGCCCGGCCCGGCGGCCCTGGTGGGCGACTGGTGGGGCGCCGACGCGGTGATCGCGCCGTCGGTGCAGTTGCGCCCGGGCTTCGCCCCACCCGACGATCCGGATCGTTTCTGGATCGGCTATCTCGGGTTCCCGGTGCGCGCCGACGAATCGCGGATGCCGCCCGCCGTGGGTGGGCTCACCGGGGCGATCCTCACCCTGCGCGACGGGCGCTGGGAGTACGAGGACGTCGACGGCGCACCGTGTCCGGCCTGGATCGTCGAGGCGTTGGACACGCAGGAATCCACATCCGAGACCGGTTGGTCGGCGGACTGGGAGGCTCCTCGACGGGAGCCCCACGAGGACGCGATCGCACAGTGCCTCGACGCGATCCGAGCCGGCGAGGTCTACCAGGCGTGCGTGTGCACGCGGTTCACCGGAACCGTCTCCGGTGATCCACTGGAGTTCTACGCGTCGATCACGGCGAACACCATGCCGGCGAAATCTGCTTACCTGCACGGCGATTGGGGCACGGTGGCCAGTTTTTCACCGGAGACCTTCCTGCGGCGCACGGGCAACCTGATCTCGTCGTCACCGATCAAGGGCACCGTCGGCGCGGATGCCGACCCGGACACGTTGTCGTCGTCGGCCAAAGACGTGGCCGAGAACGTGATGATCGTGGACCTGGTACGCAACGATCTCGGACGCGTCGCCGTCACCGGCACGGTTCGAGTACCCGAGTTGCTCTCCGTGGTCCGCGCCCCCGGGGTGTGGCATCTGGTGTCGCGGGTGGAGGCGATCCTGGATCCGGCCGTCGGCACCAACGAGCTGTTGCGCGCCACGTTCCCGCCGGCGTCGGTCACCGGCACCCCCAAGATCCGCGCCGCCGAATTGTTGGGATCGTGGGAGACCGATCCGCGTGGTGTCTATTGCGGCGCAGTCGGGATGACAGGCCCGGGCCGTGGCCTCGACCTCAATGTGGCCATCCGGACGGTCGCGATCACCCCGGACGGCATGGCCGCCCTGGGGGTGGGCGGCGGCATCACCATCGACTCGGATCCGGCGCTCGAATGGCAAGAGTGCCTGGACAAAGCGGCAAGCATCGTCGGTGTTCACGGGTCCGCCGACAACTGACGACCGTTCGTCGTACCAAACCGTCCGCTCGTCGCGTCACACGGCACATTCACCGCACAAACCGGCCGAGTTCCCGGTCAATCGTCAACCGAGCCTCCCCCGCCCCGGAAGCGCTGGGGTAGCATTTCCCGTATGCGCCGAACCATACTGCCAGGTACGGAAGGTGCGGGGGTTGTCGGCCCGCGTGAACGCGTCGCCGCAGAGATGACGGTGGACCTGCCGGCGCACAGCTCCCGCGCCGAAGTCGTCGCGTCCTGGCAGCGCGCCCTGGACGCAGGCGTCGACACCGACCGCCACGCTCCGTACCAGATCCGATCGGCCGAGACCGACGATCGTCGCAGGCTCAGCCCCCTCGGTGACGGGGCACAGCGTCTGCAGAAGGTCTTCGCCGAGACCACCGACGATTCCGACCTGATGATGGGCGTCTTCGACGCCGACGGCGTCCTGCTCTGGCGTGGGGGTACGTCGCGCTGGCTGGGTGTGGCCGATCGACTCGGTCTGGTCGAGGGCAGCCGATGGGACGAGTCGTCCACCGCGACCACCGCGGTCGGCCTGGTGATGCACGACCATCGCCCCACCCGTGTGGTGGGTACCGAACACTTCAGCCGGGCGCTGCACGCGCTGTACTGCGCCGCGGCGCCGATCCACGACCCACGGACCGGTTCGATGATCGGCATGGTCGGCCTCTCCGGACCGGTCAAACGACTCCAGGCATCGTCGACGGCGTTCGCGGCGAGCATGGCCGCGCTCGGCGAACACGAGATCGCAGCCGCTCATGCCCGCTCGCTCATCGACCTCCGCAACAGCGCAGGGGCCAGCCTCACGGGCATCCGCGGGCCTGCCATCCTCGTCGACGCGAACGGCTGGGTTGCCGACAGCCGCGGTTGCACCCCTCCCAACTCGGTCGCCGCGCCGAGCACCAACGCCAGCCAGTTCGTGCCCGGGATCGGCACCTGCGTGGCCGAACCGATGGGCTCCGGCTGGCTGCTGCGGCGCGTCGGACCGTCGAATCCGATTGTCGCCGAACTGGATCTGCGAGGCGAGCCGTCACTGACGGTCGCCGGCGACGGCGACGAGTGGCGCACCGTCCTCACCCGCCGTCACGCCCAGATCCTGCTGTTGCTCGCCGAGGCCTCCGACTCGGGCCTGACCTCGTCACGACTGAGCCGACGGATCTTCGGCGACCCCGGTCACGTGGTCACCGTGCGCGCCGAGATGTCCCGGTTGCGCCGCGCCGTCGGCGCGCTGATCACCAGCCGTCCCTATCGGATGGCGCCCGGCGTCACCCTGCACGTCGCCGCCGACACGTCGTCAACCGATCTCGCGGTGACCGCCGACCTCACGGAGACTGCGGATCTTCTCGCCGCCGACGTTCCAGGACAGCCTGATACAGATCACGCCGGGAAGCACCGCCGGCCTGCGTGACCGCCGCGCATGCGTCCTTCAGGCGCATGCCGTCGGCGACCAGGGCCACCACATCGTCGACGAGTTCGTCCATACCCTTCTGTTCGGCGGATCCGCCCTCGACCACGACGGTGATCTCCCCGCGGACCCCGTCGGCCGCCCACTCCGACAGTTCGGCGAGCGAACCCCGACGGACCTCCTCGTAGGTCTTGGTCAATTCGCGGCACACCGCGGCCCGACGGTCCCCGCCGAGGACGTCGACCGCGTCCGCCAGTGTGTCCGCGAGCCGGTGTGGTGATTCGAAGAACACCGTGGTGCGTGACTGGTCGATCAGGCCGGCCAACCACTCCCGCCGCGGTCCGGGACGGCGCGGGGCGAATCCGTCGAAACAGAACCGTTCGGACGGCAACGCCGACACGGCCAGCGCCGTGGTGACCGCGGACGGGCCAGGCAGACAGGTGACCCGCAAGCCGGCCTCGGCGCAGGCTGCCACGAGTTTGAATCCGGGATCGCTGACCGACGGCATGCCGGCATCGGTGATCAACAGCACTGTCGATCCCTCGGCGATCGAGGAGACGAGGCCGGGGGTACGTGCCGCCTCCACCTGGTCGTAGTAGCTGAGCAGCGTGCCGCCGATGGTCACGTCGAGGGCCGAGGCGAGGTTGCGGGCGCGGCGGGTGTCCTCGGCGGCAACGATGTCCGCGGACTCGAGTGCCATGCGCAGTCGCGGCGACGCGTCGTCGGCCTGTCCCATCGGGGTGGCCGCGAGGATCAGACAACCGGCCGGTTCAGGAGAAGTCATCGGTGATCAGCTTACGAGCGCACGCCCACTACCATCGGACGGGTGACCAATGCCGCCGTCCTGGATCGCCGATTCGACGACGAGAACGGCGGCACCGCCGGGCCGTTCGACCGGGGGCGAGCCGAGGATCTGGGCAACCGTCCGGGGCCCGCGATCCCGGCGCCGCTCTTCGGCGCCCCGGACCGCATGCGTGGCCTGCTGGTCGGGGCGGTCATCGCCATCGTCGCCGCCGTGACCCGATTCTGGGACCTGAGCCATCCCACTGATCAGGGCACCCCGGTGTTCGACGAGAAGCACTATGTGCCGCAAGGCTGGCAGGTGCTGACCGGCGGCAACTGGATCGAGGACAACCCCGCCTACGGGCTGGTGGTCCATCCGCCGGTGGGTAAATGGCTGCTCGCGGCGAGCGAGTCGGTCTTCGGCTACGGGCCGCTCGGCTGGCGGGTGGCACCCGCGATCGCCGGGATCGCGATCGTCGTGCTCGTCTACTGCACCGTCCGGCGACTGTCCCGGTCGACGTTGATCGGCGCCATCGCGGGAGTGTTCGCCATCTGCGACGGCGTCCTGTTCGTCCAATCCCGGATGGGCATGCTGGACATCTTCCAGGCCGCATTCGTGGTCGCGGCGTTCGCCGCGCTGGTCGCCGACCGCGATCAGGTGCGGGCCCGGATGCATCGCGTGTACCTCGAGGGCCGCATGGGCGACAGCCCCTACGGACCGCGGCTGGGCTTTCGCTGGTATCGCTTCACCGCGGGCGTGATGCTCGGTCTGACCTGCGGCACCAAGTGGTCGGGCATCTATTTCGTGATCGCGTTCACGCTCCTCGCGATCGGGTTCGACGTGGCCAACCGCAAGGCTTATCACGTCGAACGCCCGTGGCGCGGGGTGCTGCGCCGCGACTTCTTCCCGGCCGGCATGAGCCTGGCCGTGATGCCGGTGGTCATCTACCTCGCCACGTTCATCCCGTGGTTCAACAGCGAGACCGCGGTGTACCGATACGAGGTGGGCAACCAGATCGGGACGGGTGGACCGTTCTCCTGGGTGCCCGGGGCATGGCGTTCACTGTGGTTCTACGAGGCAGGGATCCTCGAGTTCCATGCGGGCCTGACCAACTCGGCGGGCAATCACCACCCGTGGGAATCCAAACCGTGGACGTGGCCGATGAGCCTGCGCCCCATGCTGTACGCGATCGAGAACGGCCCCGACCAGTGCGGTGGCGGGGAGTGCGTGCGCGCGCAGATGTTGATCGGCTCCCCCGCACTCTGGTGGGTGGCGCTACCCATGGTGGCGTGGGGGCTGTGGCGGTGGCTGGTGCGACGCGATTGGCGGTACGCCGCCGTGCTCACCGCCTACGGCGCAGCCCTGCTGCCGTGGTTCGGCGACCTCGATCGCCAGATGTACTTCTTCTATGCGACGGCGATGGCGCCGTTCTTGGTGATGGGCGTGGCGCTGTGTTGCGGAGATCTTCTCCGCAGCGGCGCGGCCGCCGCCCGACGCAGACCCGAACGCCGGACCCTGACGATCCTGGTGGTCGCGATCTACGTCGGGCTGGTGGTCACCAATTTCATCTGGCTGTGGCCGATCCTCACCGCGAGTCCGATCTCTCCGGAGGAGTGGCATCAACAGATCTGGTTGCCGAGTTGGGGCTGACCGGCTCGCTGCCGTTCGGGCCACCATCCAGGTAACCGCCGACCGACGAGAACTCGCTCGTCGCGATCTCACTCGCCTGCTGCCGGATGTGTTCGTCGATTTCCTCGCGCAGTTCCAGACGGGCGACGATCAGCGGATCGTTGCGGAGGTCGCGATAGAGCGACACACACATCGCGATCATCACCACCACGAACGGCAAGGCAGCGATGATCGCCATCTGTTGCAGGCCGTTCAGGCCGTCGTCACCGCTGATCGCCAGCAACAACGCCGCCACCGCACCGGTCAGGACACCCCAGAAGACAGTCACCAGGCGCGATGGCTCGTGCGCTCCCCGCTGTGAGAGCGAACCCATCACGATCGACGCCGAGTCGGCCCCGGACACGAAGAAGATCGCCACCAACAGCATCACGAGCGCCGACGCGATCGCCGTCCAGGGCAGGTTTGCCAGCACGTCGAACAGCGTGGCCTCGCTGTCGTCCAACGGCAGATTCTTGCCGTCGGTCTCCTGCCGGATCGCGGTGCCACCGAACACGCAGAACCACACCAGCGACACCGAGGTCGGCACCAGCATCACACCGATGACGAACTCGCGGATGGTGCGCCCCTTGCTGATCTTCGCCAGGAACAACCCGACAAACGGCGTCCAGGAAACCCACCAGGCCCAGTAGAAGATCGTCCACGAGGCCAGCCACTCCTCACCGTCGGCATCGACGGTGGCACCCGATCGCGCGGAGAACATCGGGATGTCGTTGAGGTAGGCGCCGATGGTCGTGGGCATCAGGTTGAGGATGAACACGGTGGGGCCGACGACGAACACGAACACCGCCAGGATCAGGGCGAGCACCATGTTGATGTTCGACAGCCACTGGATGCCGCGTGCGATCCCGGACACCGCCGACGCGACGAACGCGGCGGTCAACACCGCGATCACGGCCACCAGCAGCATCGTGGACGGCTCGTCCACCCAACCGACCTTCGACAGACCCGAACCGATCTGCAGTGCGCCGAGGCCCAGCGACGCGACCGTGCCGAACAAGGTCGCGAAGATGGCGAGGATGTCGATCACCTTGCCGATCGGCCCGTTCTCACGACCACCGAGCAGCGGCGCGAACACCGCGCTGATCAGCTGCCCGCGTCCACACCGGTAGGTGCTGTAGGCGATCGCCAGTCCCACCACGGCGTACATGGCCCACGGATGGAATCCCCAGTGGAACATGGTGGTCGCCATGGCGGTCTGCACATCGTGCGCGTCGTATCCGGGCGGAGCATTGACGAAGTGGAACAACGGCTCATACGAACCGAAGAACATGAGACCGATGCCCATACCGGCGCTGAACATCATCGCGATCCAGCTGATCGTCCGGTACTGCGGCTTGTCGCCATCGTGTCCGAGAGGTATGCGGCCGTACTTGCTGGCCGCCAGGTAGACGGCGAAGACGACGAAGAACGTCGCGGACAGGATGAACAGCCATCCCATGTTGTCGGTGATCCAGCCCAGTGCGTTGGAGCTGGAGGTGTTGAGGCTGTCGGAGTCGACAAGACCCCAGATGACGAAGGCCAGGACTATCGCCGCGGTGACGCCGAAGACCCACGGATCAGTATCGGTGAGTCGGGCGCCGCGTCGAGGGTCCGACCGGGTTCCTTTCGTTCCATGTTCCGTTGTCACTCGTTCACACAATCAAATATTCATTCGCGTGGCTACACGAATCACCCCTGTCGCGTGGCTTGTGTCACCAACGTGACAATCGTCGCGTCGTCGATGCCGAGCGCCCGCAGGGCCTGCACATGGTCGACGGTCGCTCGTTGTGCCTGGTCCATCGCCGCGTCCGGACCTGCCTTGATGAACGACCCGTTGCGTCCCCGGGTCTCGATCACGCCTGCCGATTCCAGCTCCCGATAGCTGCGTGCCACCGTGTTGGGCGCCAGGTCGAGGTCGGCGGCCAGGGTGCGGACGGTGGGGATCCGCTCGCCGACCAGCAGTTCGCCCTTGCTCACCAACTCGATGACACCCGCCCGTACCTGTTCGAACGGCGGAACCGCACCGTCGTGGTCGATGGTCAGCATCGCAGCCAGATCCACGCTCATCGTTCTGCTCGTCCTCCGAATTCTGTGGTCGTCGCTCAGACGGGGTCGCGGGCGATCGGGCAGGACATACAGCGTGGCCCGCCGCGCCCCGACCCCAGCTCGCGGCCCTCGATCTCGAGGACCTCGATCCCCGCATCGCGCAACCGGCGGTTGGTCTCCACGTTGCGGTTGTAGGAGACGACGACGCCCGGCTCGAGCGCCAGGGTGTTGTTGCCGTCGTCCCATTGTTCGCGCTCGGCCGTGACCGGGTCGAGCCCGGTGTCGATGACCCGGAGTTTCTCGATCTGCATCGCCTCCGCCGCGGCCTCGACGAACGGGCGCGCACCGGTCACGCTGACCATGTCGTCGACGTGATGCAGCGTGAACGCCGACATCGACTCCGCGATGTTCGGGTACATCACCACCGCATCCACGTCGACCATCGTGCACACCGTGTCCAGATGCATGAACGCCCGCTCTTGCTGGATCGGCACAGCCAGCACCGTGTGCGCGAGACCGTCGTCGAACAGGCTGCGCGCCAACGCTTCAGCACCGGCCGGCGTGGTCCGCTCCCCCACACCGACCGCGACCACCCCGGGGGTCAGCAGCAACACGTCACCGCCTTCGACCGGGGCCACCTGCGACTCGTAGGCACGTCGGGCCCCGATGAACCGCGGATGGTGCGCGTAGATGAGATCGGTCAACGACGCCTCCCGGGCCCGGGCGGGCAGGGCCAGCGACGTGATCGCGAACCGCGGTCCGATCCAGAACGAGCTGTCCCGGGTGAACAGCAGGTTGGGCAGCGGCTCGATCGCGAACTCGGGACCGTGATGCATCCGCCGGACCAACGACGACCGCGCCGCCGACGGGGTCACGGGCAGTTCGTCGAAGGTCATCCCCGCGGTCAGCACATGAGCGAGTTCGGCGGCAGGTAGACCGCGCAGATGACTTGCGAGGTCGTCGGCGAGATGGGTCCCGAGCCTGCGGGCGCTGACCGCGGCGGCGATCCCCTGGATCCGAGCGGCACCGCTGTGCTCGATCGTCTCGGCGAGCAGGGTGCCGAGCAGGAAGACATCGACCCCGCGGGCACGCAACAGCGCGGCGAACGCGTCGTGATCCTCCTGCGCCCGGTCCACCCACGGCAGCCCGTCGAACAACAGCTGATCGTTGTTTCGTGGTGTGAGACGGCGGAGTTCGTCGCCGGGACGATGCAGCATCACCGCGCGCAACCGGCCCACCTCGGAGGTCGAGCCCAGGGGATAATCGGCCGCCGCGCTGCTCATCCACCAACCGTAGAGGTTCGTCGGCGTCCGCACCGGATTACCCGGTCGCGTCGGGGTCCGGGTCTGGTTCCGGGTCGGTCACATGAGCCCTGCTACCCACCACGGCGGGTGCGGTCTCCGCGGCCAGCGACCACAACACGAAGGCCACGGCGGTGACGACGCCGGTCAGGACGAACGCCGGGCCGAAACCTGCACTGTCGGCGACGAAGCCGACCACGACGGGTCCGCTCACCGCCCCGAGGTCCGACGACATGCCATAGGCGGCCAGCGCCGAACCGCCCTGCTGACGATTGCCGAGGACGTCGGCGAGCGCTGCCTGATGTGTCGGCGCGAACAGGCCGGACCCGGCTCCGGCTGCCGCGCACAGCAACAGCGCGACCACCAGGTTCGGCGCGAAGCCCAGTGCCGCGGTGCCCGCGGTGGCGATTGCCAGCCCGGGCAGCATGATCGGGCGTCGTCCGAAGGTGTCCGACAGTCGCCCGGCGACGACGATGGCCGCGACATTGCCGACCGCGAAGGCCGCCAAGGCCACCCCGGCCATGCTGGCCGACTCGTCGAGGGCATCGGTGATGAACAGCGGCACCACCGCCACCCGCACACCCATCGACGACCAGCCCTGCGCGAAGTTGGAGGCCAGCACGGCCCGATAGGTCCTGTCGCGCAACGCGGTCCGGAATCGGATCACACCCTCGGAGCTCTGTGTCCCCGGTTCGGGACGATCCCCGTGGTCACGCAGTTGGGTGGCCACCACGATGGCCGCGATCACCAGCGCGATCGCGTACACGACGAACGGCATCCGCAACCCGAAACCCAGCAGCGCGCTACCGATCAACGGGCCGGTGATGTTGCCGATCAGAAAACCCGCGGAGAAGAACCCCGACACCCGGCCGCGGATGTCCCCCGGTGACATCCGGATCAGCAATGCCATGGCCGACACGGTGAACATCGTGGAGCCGATTCCGCCGGCCGCACGGAAGATCAGCAGTTGCCAATAGCCCTGCGCGAACGCACAGGCGAACGTGCTCAACGCGACGATGAGCAGACCGATGAGGTAGATGCGCCGCTCACCGAACACGGTGACCAGGCGCCCGGTCGTCGGTGCGAACACCAACCGCATGACCGCGAATGCGGAGACCACCGCCGATGCGGCGGTCAGGCTCACGTTGAAGGTGCGGGCGAAGGCGGGCAGGGCGGGAGCGATGAGCCCGTACCCGAGCGCGATCACGACGTTGGCGGCCAACAGGACCCAGATCCCGCGGGGAATCTGTCTCACCGCGTCCCCTTCGTGTCCGTCGGCGCCAGCATGATGCACACCCTAGCCAGCCGCCCCGGGCATCTCGTCACCGAGACCGGCAGCCGGGCCGCGCACCTCAGGTGTCAGTCGCGCATCAGTCGACGTGGACCGGGACCGAGCTTGTTCATCTCGTCACCGGGGTTGAGCAGGTGACATTCCCCCAGCGACAGGCATCCACATCCGACGCAGGAACCGATCATGTCGCGCATGTTCTCCAACAGGGCGATCCGGTGGTTGATGTCGTCGATCCAGCGTTTGGACGCCGCCTCCCACATGGATTTCGGTGGCGACTCGTGATTGCCGAGTTCGGACAGGACATCCGCGATCACCGCGAGCGGGATTCCCGCAGACTGGGAGGCGCGGATGAACGCCACCCGCCGCAACATCGCCCGGTGGTAACGACGTTGATTGCCGGAGGTTCGGCGGCTGAAGATCAGGCCCTGATCCTCGTAGAACCGGACCGCCGACGGGGCGATGCCGGCGCGCTGCGCCAGCTCACCCACCGAGAGCTCGAGCTTTTTCAGCGTCACGGGCCCATCGTAGGCGACTTCAAGCGAACTTGAAGTCGCCTACGACCGGCGGGTCCGTCAGGTACGGACGACCATCACCGGCACATCGGACTGGTGCAGGATCTTCTGGCTGGTCGAGCCGAGCAGGAGCCCCTTGAAGCCGCCGCGGCCACGACTGCCCACCACGATGACCTGCGCGTCGGCACCGGCGGTGTCGAGCACCGCCTTGGCGGGCTCCTCCGGGATCACCACCCGCTCGACCACGACATCGGGATAGTTCTCGCTGTACCCCGCCAGCCGTTCGGCGACGGCCTGCACCGCCTCTTCGGACATCCGGGCGATCTCGTCGGGCTCGATCCCGTAACCGTGCAGCGCATCGACGTCCAACGGTGTCCAGGTGTGCACGGCGACCAGCTTGGCCTTGCGCAACGCCGCCTGACGGAACGCTTCGGCGACCGCGGCATCGCTGACCGGCGAGTCGTCGACGCCGACGACCACCGGTCCGTCTCCGCCCGGACCGGTCACCACCACGACACGGCCGTGGAAGTGCGCGGCCACCGTGACGCCGACGGAACCGAGGAACAGTCCCCGCACCGACCCGAGGCCACGGGTGCCCAGCACGATGGTGCCGGCATCCTTACCGAGTTCGAGGAGCGCGCGCGCCGCGTCGCCCTCGACGATGGACGACTGCACCGAGACACCGGGCGCGGCCTGCTCGGCCAGCGCGGCCGCGGCCTTCACCGCATCTGCGGCGTCTTGCTTGATCGCGTCGACGACGTCCTGCGGGATGATGAGGCCAGGCGCGTAGTTGCTGGTACTGATGTCGTAGACACCGACCAGCCGGAGTTCGACCTCCTCCACGGCAGCGGCCTTCGCAGCCCACTGCACGGCGGCGTTGGACGCATCCGACCCATCAACACCGACCAGTATCGCACTCATCTCGGGCCTCATCTCCTCACGTGGACAACATTGACCTCTCCTATCCATCCTGCCCCGCCGACGCCTCCTCGGCAATGGCAAAAGGTCCCGGTCACAGGACTTTTCACAGCAGGGTAGGCTCAAAGAAGCCATGCGTACACATACCGAATCCGAGACGAACACAGTGGACGACGAACCCAACAGACCCGCACCGACCGGTGACGAGATGCGCCAGGCCGTCGTACACGGCTGTGTCACAGTCGGTTTCGCCATCGCTGCACTGTTGGTCGCGGCCGCATCGAGCGACGGAGTCCGAACCGCGCTGATCATCGCCGCACCGGTCATCATGCTGGTGGGCGCGCTCACAGCCCTGTGGCGGACCTACCGGAACTGGAAGCGCGGCGGGAAATGGCAGGTCTGGCAAGGCGCATCATGGTTCCTGCTCGCCACTTTCGTCATCTTCCTCTTCGGCACCGGTCCGGTTCTGGTGTCCTGAGCGGGACACCGAAATGAAAACCGTTGTTCACCCGACCATTACGCTCGGCCGTGGTTCGGGTACCGACGCCGGAACCGCTCCACGCGGCCCGCGACGTCGGCCACCCGCGCCACCCCGGTGTAGAACGGGTGCGATTCGCTGGTGACGTCCACGGTGATTCGCGGATAGCGGTTGCCGTCGATCCAGTCGACCATGTCCGTGGAGGTCGCAGTGGACCGGGTGAGGAACTCATGCCCGGTCGATGCGTCCGCGATCACCACCGGCTGATAGTCGGGATGAATGTCTCGCTTCACAGGTAATCCTCTCGGGTCTCGTTGATCTCGATGCCACCGAACACTTCGGCGGTCGGTGTGGTCGACTGGTCGAGGTCGTCGCAGGGATCACTGTGGAAGGCGCCGAACGGATCCTCGTAGGTGCGCCAAAAATCGGGCCCCGCAGCGAATTCCACCTCATTCAGGCAGGCGCCCCGCAAGGTCTCGGCAATCGCGGTCGGGTCGGCGCGGTGCACCAGCACCACCAGTGACGTGTGCCGGTCACCGTAGGTGTCGTCCCAGCGCAGCGCCGCCATCGCGCGACGCTCCGGATCGACTCGTTCGCGGTCGGCCTCGTCCATCGCCGCGACCCACCGACCCCCGGGCGCCACCTGTAGCGCGCCACCGGCCGATTCGAGCCACAACGCGTGGTCGGGGTCGGCCGCCGACCACAGCCGTCCGCGCGCACAGACGACACCGTCGAGCAGCGAGTCGATGGCCTCGTGCAGCCGACCCGGGTGCATCGGCCTATCGGAGTGGAACTCCATCCACGTGACGCCGCAGTCGTCGGTCAGCGGCGGTTCTCCCCGCAGCAGCGGGTCATGTGGGCCGTCGACACGACCGCGTCGCGCCGTGGGGCCCACCGACGCCACGAGCCGCTCGGCCAGCAGCGGGGTGAGCCGGCGTTGTGGGAGCTCCATCATTATGGGCGCACCCGGAGCGAGACGTTTGAGCACTGCCGCGAGCCGGGCCGACTCCCACGCGTCGCGCATGGCCGGGTCGCACCCTGCCACCACGATGGCGTCGGCGAACGCCACCTGCCCCACCGCCAGCTGCGCGAGGGTCCGGTCATCATCGGCGACGTTTCCCAGGCCCACCTCCGACACCGCCAGATCTCCGGTGGCCGCCTCCAGCCAGTCGAACTCGGCGACGCAGGCGAGGGTCGCCTCGATCCGCACGTCACGGGCAGCCGGCCCGTCCACGAAGCCCGGCATGTCGGCCACCAGCACGTTCTCGATCGACCAGCAGATGCGTTCCGGCTCGAGAACCGGGTCCAACGCCACGACGATCCGGCGCACCGACGACCGGCGGTGCAGACGACGCAGCAACGGCAACAGATCCTCGCGCAGGGTGCACGAGACGCACCCGTGGGCGAGTTCGATCTCGGTCTCCCGGTCGCGGTACTGCCCGGAACGTTCGACCCACCGCAGACGGCGCCGCACATGTCCGTCGTCGACCCGGTCGAGATCGTGGTGAACCAGGACGTCACCACCAGATCCCGTCGGGTCGACGAGCGCTTCGGCCGCCCGGATGACGGCGGCCCGGTCCAGCCCGGTCACCAGGATGATCGGTGTGCGATGGTCACTGCCGCCCCGACTTCGCACGCCCGCCGCCAGTTCGTCCTCCACAAACCCTCCTTATTGGAAACAATTTCCATTTATGCGTCGCCGACGCTACCGTGAGTCGAGCCTTAACGCCAATCGTTTTCAACAAGAGGAGGTCGTCGTGTCTCGACGATGCCAGGTGACCGGACGCGAACCCGGGTTCGGCAAACAGGTCTCGCACTCGCATCGGCGGACATCGCGGCGGTGGAACCCCAACGTGATGCGCCGCCGCTTCTACGTGCCGAGCGAGGGCCGATACGTGACGCTGCGCGTGAGCGCCAAGGGCATCTCGACCATCGACAAACACGGAATCGAGTCGGTACTGGCCACGATGCGTGCCCGGGGAGAGAAGATCTGATGGCCCGCAACGAGATTCGCCCGATCGTCAAGCTTCGCTCCACGGCCGGCACCGGATACACCTACGTCACCCGCAAGAACCGCCGCAGCGACCCGGATCGACTGGTGCTGCGCAAGTACGACCCCGTGGTCCGACGCCACGTGGAGTTCCGAGAGGACCGCTGATGGCCAAGAAGTCCAAGATCGTTCGCGACCGACAACGCCGTGAGACGGTGGCGCGCCACGCGCAGACACGGGCCGAACTCAAACGCGTGATCGCCGCGCCGACCACGAACATCGACGACAGGCTCGACGCGCAGCGCCGTCTGGCACGTCTACCCCGCGACGCGAGCCCCACCCGTCTACGCAACCGTGACGCGGTCGACGGCCGACCACGCGGTCACATCCGCAAGGCCGGGTTGTCGCGAGTTCGTTTCCGCGAGCTCGCACACCGCGGCGAGTTGCCCGGGATCCGTAAATCGAGCTGGTGACCGGACCGGGCCACAGGAGTACACCCAACAGGAGGAAACCTTGTCACGCAAGAACATCGGGCGACCGTCGGACCCACCGGTGAAGCGGGCCCGCAATCTGCTGACAGCTGCGGGTGTGCACCCGGACGGCCGCAACCCGGTCGACTACAAGAATGTCGCACTGCTCCGCCAGTTCGTCTCCGACCGTGGCCGCATCCGCGGCCGGAGGGTCACCGGCCTGACACCCCAGCAGCAGCGGCAGGTGGCCACGGCCATCCGCAACGCCCGCGAGATGGCGTTGCTGCCGTATCAGTCCCGGCGCTGAACCCGGCGTCGAGGCGGTCAGTCCTCGGCCCGCAGGTCGAGACTGATCTCCTCGGCGTCGAGTTGTCGCAGCTCCTGCTCGAGCAACGCGGAATGGTAGGTGCCCTGATCGCGCATCCGCAGCAATGTCGCCCGTTGCGCGGCGATGATCTCGCGGCGAGCCTGCTCAAAAGCGCTGCGGAACTTCATGTTCACCCCGACCAGATAGTCCTCGGTGTCGGCGCCCCTGGTGAGTTGCTCCACACGCTTGCGCAGCGCGGGATAACGCTTCGTGAGGTCCGAGCCGGCGAGTGTCCGCTGGGCGGTCGTGGACAGTTGGGCACGAAGCCGCGCATGCTCCTTGGCCCGGTCCTCCGAGTCGTCGGTGATGCGCAGCGCCCTGATCAGCCATGCGAGGGTACCGCCCTGGCACAGCAGCGACGCGGCCGCGACGACGAAGGCAATGAGCACCAACAGCGACCGCGACGGCGTGTCCGAGGGAAGGGTCTGGGCGGCGGCCAGCGTCACCACACCGCGCAGACCCGCCCACACCACGATGGTCGCTTCCTTCGGTCCCAGCGGCGCCGATCGGTAGTAGTCGATGTCGGCGATCTGCCGGGTCAGCTTGTGGCTGACCATCCGAGCGGTTTCCGGGGAGGTCGGCGGTAGATCCTCGACCCCGGTCCAGTGATGCGGTTCCATCCGTCGTCGCAAGCGTTGCCATTCGCGACGGACCGCCGATCGCGCGCGTCGATCGGGCCGATCGGCACGGGAGCGTCGCAGCGGTCTGGTGACGGCGTCGCCCTGCCGTTCGCGCATCGTGGCGTTGATGTCGGCCAAGACGGGCCTCATCTCGGTGCCGCGCCGTGCCGAACGATCCAGCGCCCAGACCAGCGGAGCGACATACAGCGACCGCACGATGACGGTCAACACGAGCGCGACGATGCCGATCCAGACGGCGGTACCGACGCCGTCGTGATCGTTGTGCACGTCGACGATCAATCCCCAGAGCTCCAGCCCCATCAGCAGGAAGACGCCACCTTCGGCGATCAGCTCCACCGTTCGCCAGTTCTGCGAATCGGACAATCGATGCTGCGGGGTCAGGAAGCGGACCGCGCCTGCGCCGGTGATCAGGCCGGCGGTGACCGCTGCGACCAGACCCGACGCGCCGAGCTCCTCGGCGGGCAGATAGGCGAGGTACGGGACGGTGAACGAGATCGCCGTGTTGACGGTCGCGTCCTGCACGCGGGCCCGAACGGCCAGGTTGAGCCATCCCACGATCGTGCCGATCACCACGGCGATGACGACGGCGAGCACGAAATCCAGCGCGACGTTCGCAAACGAGATCCCGGCGGCAATCGCGGCGATCGCCGACCGCAACACGACCAGCGCGGTCGCATCGTTGAGCAGGCTCTCTCCCTCGAGCACCGAGGTGACGCGGTGGGGCACCCCCAGGCGTTTGGCTATCTGCGTCGCCACCGCGTCGGTGGGGCTGACGATCGCACCCAACGCGATGCCGGTCGCCAGGTCGAGGTCGGGGATCACCGCCGCGAAGAACAGACCCAGCACGACCGAGCTGATCAGCACCAACAGCACCGACAGAGCGCTGATCGCGCCGAAGTCCCGACGGAAGTCCATCGTCGGCATGGACACGGCCGCCGAATAGAGCAGCGGCGGCAACACACCGATGAGAATCCATTCGGGGTCCAGGTCGACGGCCGGGACGAACGGCATCACGCCGATCACCGCACCCACGACGACCAGGATCAGCGGTGGTGCGACACGAACGCGCGGGCCGATGACCTGCGCCGCCGCGATACCCAACACCGCGATCACGACGATGAGGATCTTCTCCATGCCGTCCATCTTCTCCCCACCGCGTCACGGCGACCGGCCACGGCACGCCCGCGCACCCCGTGCCATCCGAAACCGTGACATTGAGTGTTGACAAATGGACCCGATTCGAACTACCTTCGGCGACATCACCGACCGCCGATCGTGCGGCACCGGCCCGCAACGGCAGGGCCCGGACGACGACAAGAAGGGTCGTTCACGATGAGCAACGCACTGACGTACACGCCCGAGCACGACAAGACGGGCTCCGACGACGACTACACCCAGGTTCTCGACGATCTGTCGGCTGCGTCCGTCCACCGTAACTTCGACCCGTACGTCGACATCGACTGGGATGCGCCGCACATGGCGATCGTCCCCGACGACGAGCGCTGGGTGCTGTCGAAGGAGGTCGATCCGGTCGGTCGCCACCCGTGGTACCAGCAGCAGCCGGTCGACAAGCAGATCGAGATCGGCATGTGGCGGCAGGCCAACGTCGCCAAGGTCGGCCTGCAGTTCGAGTCCATCCTGATCCGCGGCCTGATGCAGTACAGCTTCAAGTTGCCCAACGGCGCCAAGGAGTTCCGCTACACCACGCACGAATCCAAGGAGGAGTGCAACCACACCCTGATGTTCCAGGAGTTCGTCAACCGAACCGGCATGGACGTCCCGGGTGCCAAGGTGGGCTACCGACTCATCTCGCCGCTGGTGCCGTTGGCCGCCACCATCTTCCCGTCGATCTTCTTCTTCGGCGTGCTCGGCGGCGAAGAGCCGATCGACCACATCCAGAAGGACTTCCTGCGAACCCGCGCCGATCTCCACCCGACGATGGCCGCAGTGATGCAGCTGCACGTCGCCGAAGAGGCACGCCACATCTCCTTCGCGCATCATCTGCTGCGCGAGACCATTCCGCGCAAGGGCCGCATGCAGCGCTTCGCCCTCTCGCTGATGTTCCCGATCGTCATGCGTGTCCTGTGCGGCGCGATCGTGGTGCCGCCCAAGAAGTTCAAAAAGCGTTTCGACATCCCCGATGAGGTCATGCGCGACATATTCTGGCGGTCCGACGAGTCGAAGCGCTTCCTGCGCAACGTGTTCGGCGATGTCCGGATGCTCGGCGAGCAGTGCGGCCTGATGAACCCGATCTCGCGGATGCTGTGGAAGATCCTCGGTATCGGTGGACGCCCGTCGCGGTTCCGCAGCGAGCCGACCTACACGGCAGCCTGATCCCGGCTGGCCCCGGCCGGCTCCCCTCTCACCTCACGTTCGGACCTGAAATGCCCCACGTAGTCACGCAGGCGTGCTGCGGCGACGCCTCGTGCGTCTACGCGTGCCCGGTCAACTGCATCCATCCCACCCCCGAGGAACCGGGTTTCGGCACCTCGGAGATGCTCTACATCGACCCGTCGACGTGCGTCGACTGCGGCGCATGTGTGAGCGCCTGCCCGGTCGGCGCCATCGTGCCCGGACATCGCCTCCCCGATGATCAGGCACGGTTCACAGACGTCAACGCTGCGCACTACGACGTCACCGCCACCGGCGATGCGCGCTTCCCGGTCGATCCGGCCCGCCGACTCCCGTTGGCGCCCATCGACAAACCACGCCGCCTGGAAGTCGATGCACCGTTGTCGGTCGGCATCGTCGGCTCCGGACCGTCGGCCATGTACGCCGCAGACGAACTGCTGCGCCACCCGCAGGTCTCCGTGACGATCTACGAGCGTCTGCGCCGCCCGTTCGGTCTGGCTCGCTATGGGGTCGCCCCGGATCACCTGGCAACGCGTTCTGTGATGCGCCTGTTCGACGACATCGCAGGCAATACCCGCTGCGAGATCCGGCTGGGCACCTCGATCGGTCGCGACCTGTCACTGTCGGATCTGCGTGATCGGCATCAAGCGGTCATCTGGGCGGGCGGCGCCCCCACCGACCGACGCCTCGACATCCCCGGCGCCGATGCATCCGGCGTCCTGAGCGCAACGGCTCTCGTCGGTTGGTACAACGACCACCCCGACCACGATCACCTCACCGTCGATCTCGCGACGTCGCGCGCCGTGGTCATCGGCAACGGCAACGTCGCGCTGGACGTCGCACGCATCCTCACCGCGGACCCGGAGTCGCTCGCGGACACCACGATCTCTCGGCATGCGCTGGCCACGCTCCGCACCTCCGAGGTCGAGGAAGTCGTCGTCCTCGGTCGACGCGGTCCGTTACACGCCGCATTCACCCTGCCCGAGCTGATCGGACTCGCCGACAAGGGCATCCCCGTCGTCGTCGATCCCGCCGACCTCACCGACGTCGCCGAACTCGAGGTCGACGATCCGACGACACGCGCCAAGCTCGATCTCCTGGCCGAGATAGCCGCGCGGCCCATACCGTCGGGTCGTCGCATCCGCCTGGCCTTCCACCGCTCCCCGTCCGCCGTCGAGACCGACGCCGACGGTACCGTCACCGGTCTCACCGTCACGCACAACCGGGTCGGCGCCGACGGCACCCTCGAACCGACGGGCGTCACCGAGACCATCGAGACCTCGTTGGTGCTGACCTCCATCGGTTATCGGGGTGTCGCGGTGCCGGGTCTCCCCTTCGACGAGGCCCGCGGGGTCATCCCGCATCAGGCCGGCCGCGTCCTCGACGACGGTGAGCCGTTGCCCGGCACGTATGTCACGGGCTGGATCAAGCGCGGTCCGTCGGGGTTCATCGGCACCAACAAGACCGATTCGTCCGAGACGGTCACCTCGTTGCTCAGCGACTTCGAAGCCGGACTCCTGCCGCAGTCGGCGCGTCCCGGACGCCGCCGCCTGCTCGGCCTGTTCGCCTGATCGCGTCCGACACCGGGGTCGCCCGACACCAAGCCACTGCATCTCATGACATTCCGTGTCCGGGTCACCTCGCGTCGGAGTGTCCACCTTCGCGCGGGAAGAACTGCACACCTCGACATGAGGTGAATGCCTCGGATGCGCCACGACCGGTCGATTCGGCGTCCCGACTCCGGCACGTCGGCGACGGCAAATGTCGTTGTTCACAATTGAATACACGACAGCAACGTTGAGAACAGTTGGGTCACGACCCTCGCCGACGACGTCCCCGCGGTTTATTCTGAGGCCCAGTCATTGTGGGGGTGGCCACGTTGAGGGTGATGTTCTCGCGGTTCGACTACATCGACACCGCACGCGAAACCGGGGCACGGTTCGTCGAACTCGTGCGTGGCGCCGCCGACCCCGAGACACGATTGTCGAGCACTCCGGGATGGACGGTTGCCGATTGCCTCGGCCACGTCGCGTGCGCGCCGAGCCGTTACCTCGCCCTGGCCGGCGGACAGGGGTCGTTCTCCCGCCTGGTGCGTGACCTCCCGGACTTCAACGCCAAGCAGATCGCCAATCTGAGCACCCGGGACGTCACCGTTCTCACCACGCAACTGCTCGACGATCTCGATGAACTCCTCGACACCGTCTGTCACTTCGGCGCGCAGGTGCCGTTGATGACCTTCGACGGCGGTCGTCGGATCCGCTCCGACGCCGCTCTGGGCATCCTCATCGGCGAGTTCGTGGTGCACGGCCACGACATCGCCCGGGTGCTGGGCGCACCGTGGCAGATCGATCCGGCCGTCGCCCCGCTGATCGCACGCGGACGCCACCAAGTGCTGCCCAGCTGGGTCGACCAGACCTCCGACCACACCGCGACCTACGACATCCGGCTGCGCGGTTGCACCGAGCGGTTCGTGTACGAGTTCACCGACGGACAGTTGGAGATCGACCCCGCCCGACCGCGGCACCCCGACGTGCACATCAGCGTGGATCCGGTCACCGCCCTGTTGACCGCATACGGTCGGATGTCGCCGACCTGGGCGGCAGTCACCGGGCGAGCCTTCGCCTGGGGCGCCAAACCCTGGCTCGCAGCCGGCCTCAGCGGCCGGTTCCTCCCCGCGTGAGACCGCGTGTCCTCCGAAACTAGCCCGATTCGCTGATCAACACCGCAACGGTTCCGGGAACCAGCGCGGCGAAGACGTGTTCCACATCGCCTGCATACGTCACGTAATCACCGGGGCCCAACTCGACCGCCTCGTCGACCGGCCCCACCCGTGCCCGCCCGGCACTGATCACGACGTGTTCGACGATTCCCCGCGAGTGTGGCGCCGAGACGCGCGGCTCCCCCGGCTCGCCCTTGATCAGATACAGGTCTCGTCGCGTGCCCGGCCGCGCGGTCGACAACAACGTCGCCGAATAGTCGGCGGCGGCTGCCGGGATGATCGGCCCCTGACCGAATCTGATCACCTCGACCGGCTGGGTCGGCGTGTCCAGGAGCGCGGAGAACTGCAATCCGAGAGCCGTCGACAACGCCCACAGGGTCTCCACACTCGGGTTCCCCTCACCTGATTCCAGTTGAGAGAGAGTCGATTTGCCGATCCCGGCGCGTCGTGCCAATTCCCCGATGGACAGCCCTGCCCGAGCCCGCTCACGCTTGAGCGCAGCAGCCACCAGTTTCTTGGGATCGGGCGCAGAGTCACCAGCGTCCCGTTTACCGAACGATTGACCATCTTGACGAACACCGACCATATGTCCATCATAGTGGCCATGCGTTCGTCTTGGAGAACACTCGGTGCCGACAGGGTCCGCGCCATCCTGGTGATGAGTGCATCCGTGCTCGTCATCGGCATGTCCTACGGGGTAGCCGCGCACACAGCCGGGCTGCCCTGGTGGCAGATCGTGCTCGTGGCAACAGTCGTTCTCGCCGGATCATCGGAGTTCGTCTTCGTCGGAGTGATCGCCGCAGGCGGCGCGCCCCTCGTCGGCGCGCTGGCCGGCCTGCTGGTCAACACCCGCAATTTCGGCTACGGACTGGCCGTCGGACGGCATCTCGGACGCGGCCTGCCGATGCTGTTCGGCGCGCATCTGATCAACGACGAGACCGCGGCGATCACCACCGGCGAGAACGACGCACGCCGGGCAAGGATGGCGTTCTTCCTGTGCGGCGCAGGGGTTCTGCTCAGTTGGCCGTTCGGCTCGTTGCTCGGTTCGGCCATCGGCGGCGTGGTCGCCGACCCCGAGATGCTCGGCCTGGACGCGGCTTTCCCTGCACTACTGGCAGCCCTGGCGCTGCCCGCGCTGAAGGATCGCCGCACCCTGGCCGCGGCGCTGCTGGGCGCGATCGTCGCCGTCGCCGCGTCCCCGTTCCTGCCTGCCGGACTCCCCATCCTCACAGCCCTCGTCGGGCTGGCCTGCGTGGAACTGATCCGGCGGCGCACTCCCCCGGCCCATCGCACCTCGGCGCGGGCCGAGGCGCGGACGCCGGAGCACGCGCGATGAGTACTGCTGGAGTGTTCATCGGCGCCGCGGTGCTCGCCGTCGGCACCTATCTGATCCGGATCGCCGGACCGATCCTCGTCAACAAGGTCGAGATGTCCCCACGGACCTCGGCACTCCTCGACCGTGCCGCCATCGTGCTGCTGGTGGGCGTGGCGATGACGGGAGCCCTGTTCGCCGGTCACGAGTTCGTCGGATGGGCCCGACCCGCGGGCGTCGCCGTGGGCATCATCGCGGCCCTGTGTCGCGCCCCCTTGGTTCTCGTCATCATCCTGGCGGCCGCGGTGGCCGCGGGCCTGCGCATCGTCGGCGTGGCTTAGCGAACGAGTCCGTAGCGAGCTGACGAATCCGACAATACTGACGGCTACGCGCCGGTCATTGTCTCTGCAGCGCGAGCGTGATCAGGTCGCCCAACGCCGTGGCACGCGCGGCGCGTTCGGTGTCGCCGGATTGGACAGCGACGAACAGGAAGTCCAGCATCATCGCCTCGATGCCGGCGGCCACCCGCTCCCGGTCGATGTCGGTACGCACTCGTCCGACCTCTTGTCCCTTGCGTAACGAGATCGACACCGCCGCACGAAGACGTTGCGAGATCTCCCCGGAGACGACGCGTCCGGTCAACTCGGACTCCTGCCCGCGAAAGACCCGTTGGACGAGGGGAAACTCGGGCAGGGTGTCGAGCACCCGGTCCAGGATGCCCAGCCAGTAGCCCTCGCCCGGGGCGTCCGGCCCGGCACCGATCACGGCATCGCCGAGTCGACCGACCTCATGGTCGAAGGCAGCGAGAAAGAGCTCCTCCTTGCCCGCGAAGTGGAAGTAGACGGCCGACGGGGTGATGTCGAGCCCACGCGCGACCGCGGAGACCGATGTCTGTCGAAAACCTTTCTCCGCGAACTGCTCTGCCGAGACCCGGAGGAGCTTCTCACGAGTGGTCAGCGGCGCCTGCTCTGCCCGATCGGCACACCGGGACGCCTGCTCGCCGGATTCGACCGATTTCGTCATGCCTGAACGGTAGCCGACTCCGGCCACCTCACACACGACGTCGCAAACGAGTTGAGCGCCGGATGATTCCACTCTTGCCAAACTGAACGATTTCGTGATTCATTAAGTCGATTCGTCGACCCCTGCAGAGCGGAGATGTCATCATGCTGTTCGAGCGCCGAACGTTGCGGAGACGGCTGACGGGAGTCGGGGCCGGCGCGGTCGCCGGCCTCACGGCCGCGGGCATGGTCGCCGCGACGCCTGCGGATGCCGACCGTCTCCCGACCCTGCCGATCGGCACCGCCGACTACACCGTTCACGTCAATGCCCCCGGCGGATCCGACGGCAAGATCTTCTACACGACCGGTATGGCTGCGGCGGTTCCGTTCGCGGTCAATGTCCCCGGGCTCGACCAGTTCGGCCAATCCAACGTGATCGCCGACAAGAGCGGCAAGGTCCTGTGGAAGTACACACCGCCCAAGGGACAATCCGTCGCCAACTTCCGGACCCAGGCCTACCAGGGGCGCAAGGTGCTCACCTGGTGGCAGGGCACTGGTGGCGGCGGGCACGGCGCCGGAACCGACATCATCGCCGATGTTCACGGACGGGTGATCAAACGGGTGACACTCGGCGGGAGCATTCACCCCGACGTCCACGAGTTCCGCCTCACACCCGACGGACGGGCCCTCATCACCTCGTATGTACCCGTCAAGGCCGATCTGTCATCGGTCGGCGGCCCACGGGACGGGACAATGCTCGATTGCGTGGCCTCCGTCGTCGACGTTGCGAGCAACAAGGTCCTGATGCAGTGGTCGGCACGAGATCACATCCCGATCACCGACTCCGGGACGCGCCCCAGTGTCGTGGACGCCAGTGGGCTGACGAGTTCGTCGATCTACGACCCGTTCCACATGAACTCGATCGTGCTCGACCCGTCGGGTGACCTGCTGATGTCGTTCCGCAATCTCAACGCGATCTACAACGTCGATCTTCAGACCGGAAAGGTGAAGTGGCGGTTGGGCGGTACACGGCCCGATTTCGCCATGGGTTCGGGCACCGCCACATTCGGCCAGCACGACGCAGAGTACGTCGACGCCTCGACGATCCGTGTCTTCGACAACAACATCATCGGCACGCGTCAGCAAGGCACGTCGTCGATCAAATGGATCCGGCTCGACAGCGACAAACGCACGGCCACTCTCGTCCGCGAGCAGCAGCACTCGGCCGGAATCGCCAGCGCCGCAATGGGTAACGCACAAGCCCTTCCGGACGGCAACACGTTCGGCAGCTGGGGGTTCGCACCCCACATCGCCGAGTTCTCACGCTCGGGCAAGCTCGTCTACGACGCGACTCTGCCTGTCGGGACCTACCGGGCGTATCTGAACGACTGGCCGTGACGCCGGGTCGGCGTCACGGCACCGGGCGCCGTCGTCAGGCCCGCGCGGCCTGACGACGCTGCGTGCTCCGCCCGCCACGGGCGCGATCGCGGTTGTCGGTCGCCGCACCGGAGTGCGATCGATTGGACGAACGACGGGCACCGCCCCTCGCCTCGCCCGTCGAGCGATTCCGGTCGCCCCCGGCGGATCGTCCCCGACCGTTCGCCGGGCGTCGACCACGCGCCGGCTGCGAGGACGATTGAGCCTTCGGCTGCACCGGCTGCGGCGCAACATGTTCGGCGCGCGGACCGACGAGCGCGTCCACCTGCTCGGACTGCGCATTCACCCGTACCGGGGTGACCTTGATGTTGGCCTTGCGCAGCAGCCCGCCCAGGTCGCGTCGCTGATCGGGCAGGCACACGGTGACCACGTCACCTGCGCTGCCCGCGCGGGCGGTCCGACCGGAACGGTGCAGGTACGCCTTGTGCTCGGCAGGCGGGTCCACGTGGACGACGAGCTCGACACCGTCGACGTGCACTCCGCGCGCCGCGACGTCGGTGGCCACGAGCACACGGACGCCTTCGCCGCCGAACGCCTTGAGGTTCCGATCACGTTGGGCCTGGCTGAGATTGCCGTGCAGATCGACAGCCGGGATACCGGTCTCGGTCAGCTTCTTGGCCAGTTTCTTGGCCTGATGCTTGGTGCGGGTGAACAGAATCCGTCGACCACGACCCGCGGCCAGCTCACGCACCAGGGCATTCTTCTCGGTCGGCGAGACCTCGTAGACGTGGTGGGTCATCTGCACCGGCGCGGTGGTCTCCTCGGTGGAGTGCACGGTGGGATTGTCCAGGAAGCGCTTCGCGACCTTGTCGACACCGTTGTCGAGGGTGGCGGTGAACAGCATCCGCTGACCGTCGGCAGGGGTGGCGGTCAGAATGCGGGTGACGCCCGGCAGGAAGCCGAGGTCGGCCATGTGGTCGGCCTCGTCGAGGACGGTGATCTCGACGTCGTCGAGGCGCACGATGCCCTGGCGCATCAGGTCTTCGAGTCGGCCCGGGCAGGCGACGACGATGTCGACGCCGCGGCGAAACGCCTCTTCCTGACGGTTCTGACGCACACCGCCGAAGACGGTGGTGACGGTGAGGTTCATGGCGCGCGCGAGCGGGGTGACCACACCCGCGATCTGGGTTGCGAGCTCACGCGTGGGAGCGAGGATGAGGCCGGTGGGAGCACCCGGCTTGCGGGTGACGCCCATCTCGGCGAGACCCGCGACGAGCGGAAGCGCGAAGGCGAGGGTCTTTCCGGAACCGGTCTTGCCGGAACCGATCACGTCGTCGCCGGCCAGCGTGTCGGCGAGCGTTTCCGCCTGAATCCGGAAGGGTTCGGTCTTACCTTCGGCGGCAAGGACTTTCACGAGTTCGGCGGGCACGCCGAGGGAAGCAAAGGTGGTGGACAAGGTCCGTGTCTTTCTCTGGTGGACTCCTCACGCAGCACGGTGTGGCCCGCGAGGTGTCGGATGGCGAAGACGCATCTGTGCGTGTTCGTTCGCCGTATGAAGTCAAAGAGCAGGCATCTGGTGGCCTGTCGAAGAAGCGTTCTACGACGCTTGACGGCGCTCATCGAGCGCATCAATGCCATCGACAGTACGCGAGAGTCGAGATCACGGCCAAATCCGGTGATCGAGGTCATAGGAGGTCATGTCGACGGGAAACGGGTTTGACGGAACCGGATGGTGGCGGCACCATGCCGAGTGTGTACTCGCACCTGTTGTCGCCCCGTGGGCGTGAGGAGGTCGTCGGCGTGATCGCCGGCGACAACTGACCGCCCCGCCCCGCCGGCGCGTGTGTCCCGATCCGGGCCCGCGCCGGTTGCCTCATGCCATCGGCCGGGGTCGCCGGCCATCTGCGACAACAACCACAGGTGATCACTCATGCATGCACTCTCCGAACAACAGATCCGCTCGTCCCTCGTGAATGCCACGGTCCGCGAACGCAAGTCGCTGACCCTGCCACCCGACTTCGGCGACCTCGATTGGGACCGACTGGATTTCCTGGGCTGGCGCGATCCGAAACTCGCACTCGTCGGGTACATGGTCGTCCCGGTCGACGACGATCTCGTCGGCATCACCATGCGACTCGGCGGACGCCAACCCCGCACCCGACCGCAATGCTCGTTCTGCGCCGACGTCCAGCTCCCCAACGAGGTCGCCTTCTACAGCGCCAAGCTGGCCGGGCCGGCCGGACGAAAGGGCGACACCGTCGGCACGCTGGTGTGCTCGGCGTTCGAGTGCAACGCGAACGTTCGGGTCCGACCGTCGAAGATCTTCTCCGGCGGCGATCCCGAGTTCGTCCGCCAGCAGCGGATCGAGGCGCTGCGCACGCACCTCGACGGTTTCGCACGTCGGGTGCTCGCCGGGCAGTCCTGATGCGCCAAGGCCCAGGTCAGCGGACCTGGGCCTTTCGCTCGCCGGCCATATGTGACATTCGTCGCACCCCCATGGCGTCACGAAGGCTGAGCGATCGATGGCATCGTCACCGACGACGATGTGTGGCGTACTCCGCGCAGCGGCCGCAGCCGGTGAGTGAGTCGTGGTCGCCGTCGACGAGGAACTGGTCTCTCGTGACCTGAAGCCTTAGCGTGATCGCATGTCCGCACCCCTGCCGCTACCGGAGCCGACCGATGTGGAAATCGACGGCGCAGTCATCGCGACTCGCGTTCTCGAACCGACCGCAACGCCGGTGGGCGACGTCGTCCTCTGTCACGGGACACCGTGGTCGTCTCGTGTCTGGTCACGTGTGGCGCACGACCTGAGCCGCGGCTACCGCGTCTTTCTCTGGGATATGCCGGGCTACGGTCAGTCCACCAAGGATCCTGCGGTGCTCGTCGACCTTCGCTCCCAGATGAAGCGGCTGACCGAACTTCTCGCGCAGTGGGATGTGGACAGACCTCACATGGTCGCGCATGACGTCGGCGGTGCGGTCGCACTCGGTGCGCACCTTCTACACGGAGTCGAGTACCGAGATGTGTTCCTCTGGGACATCGTGACACTGGACCCCTGGGGGTCGTCGTTCTTCCGTCTTGTCGCCGACAACCCGCAGGTGTTCGCCGCGCTCCCGCCCGCGCTCCACGCGGCACTCGTGACCGAGTACATCGCCGGCGCGGTCAATCACAACCTGCCGGCGTCCGACGTGGCTGCGTTGGCGCAGCCGTGGCTGGATGCCGTCGGCCAGGCTGCGTTCTATCGGCAGATCGCCTCGCTCAGTCCGGCCGACACCCGCCCGGTCGCGCAGCACCTCGGCGAGATGCGGTGCCCGGTGCGCATCGGCTGGGGATCGCGCGACCCGTGGATTCCGGTCCAGCAGGCCTACGAGCTACAGGCAGCGCTACCCGGCACGCCCTCGGTGATCGAGCTCGACGACGTCGGCCACCTGGCTCCCGTCGAGTCCTCATCCGCTGTCTCGCAAGCGCTTCGGGACTGGTTCTCCGACGGTTCGCAGTAACCTGGCGATATGCCCGGTGTTGCACAGTGGCGTGAAGACCTGACACGGCTTGACCCTGCAGCATGGCCGGAGTTTCTCGACACCCATTCGGGTCTTCCCGGGCCGCGCGGCAACATCGAGCTCGCGATGGCGCTTGCCGAGCTGGCCGCCGACGACCTGGTCGAGGCACTGATCGCCAGCGGCGATGAGTACCGGGTCTTCTGTGGGGTGGTGGCTCTCGGCCCGAGAGCCACCGAACCTGATGTGGCGGCACGGCTGCGGATACTGGCCGCCGATGCGCGGTGGCGGGTACGCGAGGCGGTCGCGATCGGACTCCAACGCCTTGGTGACAACGACTTCGATGGTCTGGCGTCAGTGGTGTCGAAGTGGGCAAAGGACGCCGATCCGTTGGTTCAGCGCGCGGCGGCCGCAGCGATCTGCGAGCCGCGCCTGCTGCGTACACCTGAAGCTGCCGGTGTCGCCATCGAGACCTGCCGCCGCGCCACCGCCGATCTGGCCGCTCGCCCGGCGTCGACACGGCGCGAGCCGGGTGTGCGCACGCTACGCCAGGGGCTCGGCTACTGCTGGAGCGTGGCGGTGGCCGCCGACCCCGAACCTGGTTTGATCGCCTTCGAGGCACTCGACGATCGTGACCCTGACGTCGCGTGGATCATCAACCATAACTTGCGCAAGGCCCGCCTGGCGCGCCTCGTTCCTCCGGCGAAGACCAATACCGGCGATGGTCAACGCAACGAGTAGATCGTGATCGGTGGGTCAAGGCCGAGTGCGTCGGTTCCGCGCGCACGGCCGGCGGGGCGAAACGATGAGAACAGGCAGGGTTTGCACAGCATCGTCGTGGATAACGCTGCGATTCGTGAGACACGGATTCGCAACACCAGTGACGTCCGCCACAGTGGAAAATGGTCCTCCCGACGATCTCCGGGAGGACCTTTCACCTGCGAACTTGTGTGGAGCTAAGGGGAATCGAACCCCTGACCTACTCGATGCGAACGAGTCGCGCTACCAACTGCGCCATAGCCCCTGGTGGTCATCGACTGACCGGCCTTGGCCACTTTAGCAGTCCCGGAGCGGTAACTCACAAACGCCACCCCCGATCCCCCGGGACAACGAGAACCGCCTCAGATCTCGGGCCCAGGACGGCTGCCGACGGCGGATACGCCGACGCACAGTCCCGTGTGGGCGGAGAGCTGAGGCGGTTCTGACGAGCGGTGATCAGCCGGCGACACGACGCAGTTCGTCGTCTTCGCGCATCATCCGACGACGCTGGAACGGCGGCAGGTGGTCGAACACCGGGTCCTCGTCGTCGATCTCCAGGACGGTGGCCCCACCGGGGCGGCGCAGGCGCGGCGGTGGCGGTGCGGCAGCGAACTCGGGAATCGCCTCCTCGCGCCGACGACGCTCCGTGCGCTCCCGTTGCGCCCGACGAGCCCGAGCTGCACGCTGAGCGCGGATTCGGGCCTCGGTCGCTGCGGTCCGCCGCAGGTACGCCAGGTAGCCGATCAGCAAGAATCCGGCAACGCCGGTCAACGCCCATCCGACCATGCCGAGGAAGATCCCCGACGCCGCAGCCGCGATGACCAAGATCACCAGTCCGATGAGAACACGTTGGCGCTCGCGGTATCGCAGGGCGGTGCGCTGGTCGTCGGGCGATGTCGACGTGGGCCGCCGACGACGGACCGGAGGTTCGACGATCTCGTCCTCGAGGTCGTCGACGTGCTCGTCCGTCACATCGTCGTCGTAGTCGGAATCGTCCTCGTCGTCGTACTCCGCGTCCTCGTCGTACTCCGAATCGTCGTAGTCAGACTGGTCGTCGTACTCGGCTTCGTCCTCGTACTCGGAATCGTCAAAGTCGTCGTAGTCGGAGTCGTCGTACTCGGCGTCCTCGTCGTGATCTGAGTCATCGCGGTCGTCGTCGTACTCCGAATCCTCGGCGTCCTGACCCTCCGCGTCCTCGTACTCGGCCATGTCGTCCTCGGCCTCATACTCCGCAGTGTCGTCCTCTGCCTCGTCGTCGGTGTCGATGTCCGTGTCGTCGATGTCGGTGACCGACGCGATCTCCACGTCCACGACGTCGTCATCGACGTCGCTGTCCTCGTCGTCGCGTTCGGGGTCGACGAACTCACCATCGACGGTCGCGGTCTCGTCCTCGGAGTAGCCGTCGTCATCCGAGTCGTCGTCGACGGAACCGTCGGCCTCGGCGTCCGATGCCGTGTCGTCGATCAGGCCTGCATCGCCGGTGTCCGAGTCCGCGTCGTCGGCTTCGGACACCACGTCGAGATCGTCGTCGTCCGCCAAGTCATCGGTGTCATCGGACTCGTCGACGACCGGAGCCTGCACCTTCGCGCCGGTCGCGCGACGCATGCGGCTCTTCGTCACGGTGTCCTCGTCATCCGAATCCGTTGCCGTCTCGGCATCTTCGTCATCGAGCACGGCGGTGGCGCTTCGGGTCGGGCGCGTGGATCGCGCCGACCGCCAGGACGGATCATGTGGGTGCGCACCCGACGCGCGCCTACGGGTGGTCCGCGCACGCGTGCCACCACGGTGCAGCAGACGCGTCTCCTTCGCGGCGTCCGTCGTCTTGCGCATCTGAGGTCGCCCCTTGATGACCATCGGAACCAGCACGAAAAGCCAAACGGCCACAAGGCAGACCCACAGCACGGAGTTCGACATGACTCTCCCTTCTTTCACTCTGGTTACACGAGGTCACCCCACAATCTATGTGCGTCCATCGCGTTGCCAGCGCAGACGCGCCGGGTGACACCGACATTCACCGATTCACAGGTTTCTCACACACGCAGCTATTCGGCGACGAATCGGGCGTCCACGGCGACAGAGAGCTCGATGTCCTCGGGTCGGAGCTCGAGCTCGGGCTCGGGAGGCTGGGCCGCGACGAACTTTGCGGCGGGCGCGGCCCGCACCATGGGCGCAGGTCGCGACTCCGACAACATGTTCGGGTCGGCCAAGTGGGTGGCCACCACCGTCCCCCGGCCGACGGCATCGGCGTAGGACTGCGCTTTGGCGACCGCGTCGGCGACGGCTTCCTGGCGTAACTCGGCGGCGTAGGTACGTCGATTGTCGTCGCGGACATTCCAATCGACCGCACCCACGGTCACACCCTCCGTGGTGGCCCATCGGTCGATGTACTGCGAGAGCGCCTCGAAATCGACGAACTCAGCCTCGATCGGAATGCGCGTGGAGTAGATGGGCTCCCGACGACGCCCTTTGGCATCGACGGGCCGATATCCGAAGACCCGCACCGATTCGCTGGACCATCGGCTCACCGCGCCACCGGCCTCGAGGTCGGCCAGCGCCTCGGTGAGTGCGCCGTGCAGCGCGACCGCATCTCGGTAGACGGACTCGCGAGAGGGACCTTCGAGATTGATCGAGACCCCCAGCACCCCTTGCTCTGGCCGGAAACGACGACGAGCGACTCCACGGACCGATATCTCCACAGCTGACATGCCGGCAGAATACGTCGCGCACACCCGCATCCGACGACGATCGGCCCCTCAGGGCCTCAGGTGAACGATGCCCGTCCCGACCGCACCAGCGTCTCCGCCGCCCCTCCGACGACCTCCTCGGTGGTGATCGCGAACAGGATGTGATCGCGCCACCGACGGTTCACGTCCATATAGCGCTCCAGCAGCCCCTCACGACGGAAACCGACCTTGGTGAGCACCGCCTGCGATGCCGCGTTGGATGGCTGCACCGTGGCGTCGAGCCGATGCAGACCGACCGGGCCGAAGCAGTGGTCGACGCCCAAAGCGACTGCTGCCGTGGCAATTCCCTGGCCGAAATGCTGCGCATCCACCCAGTAACCGATCCACGCGGTACGCACCGCGCCGCGCTGGATGTTGCCGATCGTGAGTTGGCCGACGTAGCGGCCGTCGAGCTCGATCACGAACGGCAGGACCACTCCCCGCTTGGCCTCGGACCGCAGCACCGAGTAGAGCGGCGGCCAGGCGCTCGGGTGATGACGCTCGGCCCAGGAACCGATGCCGGTCGGTTCCCAGGGCAGCAGCGAGTTCTGATTCCGGATACGCAGTTCACTCCACGCCTTCGCGTCCCGCAGGCGCACCGGCCGCAGAACCACCGCGCCCGCCGGAGTCCGCAACGGCCCCAGGGTCGCGGGCCAGCCGGGATTGGTCTGCGTCCCGGTCAACCAACTCCACACCATTGTGATTTTAGTTGCCCCGTCTTGTCCTCACCCTCGCTGCGCGAGGAATGCCACCTCTACCTCGTCACCGGTGCTCAACTCCTCCACGTCGGGTTCGACGAGGATCAGACAGTTGGCCTCGGCGAGCTCGGCGAGCAGGTGCGAACTCCCGGTCGGCGACGCCCCGATGACCTGCACCAGGTATTCGCCCGACCGCTCGTCGCGCATCAACTGCCCGCGCAGATAGCCCTTACGGCCCTGCACCGATGCGATGGGACCGATGGTGCGGGCCTTGATGATCCGACGCATCGGCTGTCGTTTGCCCAGCGCGATTCGGATCAGCGGCCGCACCATGACCTCGAACGTCACCAGAGCGCTGACCGGGTTCGACGGCAACAGGAAGGTCGGCACCTCGTCACGCCCGAGCCGTCCGAAACCCTGCACCGAACCCGGATGCATGGCGACACGGACGATCTCCAGTTCGCCCAGATCGCTCAGTGCCTCGGCAACCGCCCGCGACGCACTGCCGCCGACGGCACCGCAGATCACCACGATCTCCGACCGGATCAGCTGCGCCTCGACCACTTCACGCATGCGTGAGGTCTCACGCTCGGTGAGCCCGACGCGATTGACGTCAGCGCCGGCGTCGCGGGCGGCCGCGGCGAGCGCGTAACTGTTGACGTCGTAGATCTGTCCGGGACCGGGAGACCGGTCGATGTCGACGAGTTCACTGCCGATCGAGACAACCGACAGCCTCGGTCGCGGGTGCACCATCACCCGCGCCTGCCCGACTGCGGCCAGCAACCCGACCTGCGCGGGCCCGATGATCGAACCGGCTCGAACGGCGACGTCACCCGGCTGCACGTCGTCGCCGACGCGCCGCACGTAGGCGCTGCTCTCCACTGCGTGGCCGACCCGCACCTTCGATTCGCCGCCATCGGTCCAGCGCACCGGGACGACCGCATCGGCGAGGGTGGGCATCGGCGCACCCGTCTCCACCCGCACGGCCTGACGGGGTTGCAACCGGATGGGAGTACGGGCGCCCGGCCCGACTTCACCGACGACCGGCAACTGCACCACCATCGGCTCCCCCGCGGTGAGACCGACCAGCTCGGCCCCACCGGAGTCGAAACCCTCGATGTCCTCGGGCGCGAGCGCACCGGCCAGATCGACGTCGACGGCGCGAACCGCGTAACCGTCGATGGCTGCCTGATCGAAACCGGGCATCGGCCGCTCGGTCACCACTTCCTCGGCGCACATCAGGCCCTGTGCCTCGGAGATCGCGACCCGTACCGGTCGCGGCGCGACCGCGGCCGCGGTCACTCGGGTCAGATGATCTTCGACGGAACGCATCTCACCTCATTGCCCTCTCGGCCGACACTCTGCGGGTTCCAGACCGTCTCCGATTCACCGCACCTCGACGGGCACGGAGACGAACTGCCCACCAGACGTTAGTCGGAGGCCGTCGTCGGGTGTCCGAGGCGCGCTGACCCCGGTGTCAGCCTTCGGCGAGACGCTTTTCGAGCCACTGCCGCAACTCGGGTCCGTAATCCTCCCGATCCAGGGCAAAATCGACCGCAGCCTTCAGATACCCACCCGGATTGCCCAGGTCGTGGCGCGTGCCGTGGTGCACCACGACATGCACGGGTTCGCCTTCTTCGATGAGCAGGGCGATCGCATCGGTCAGCTGCAACTCGCCACCGGCGCCGGGTTCGATACGACGCAACGCGTCGAAGATCTTGCGGTCGAGGATGTATCGGCCTGCCGCGGCCAGGTTCGACGGCGCCTTGTCGGCGTCCGGCTTCTCCACCATGCCCTTGAGGCGCTTCACGTTGGGGTTGTTCGCGTCCGGCAGTTCCTCGACGTCGAAGACGCCGTAGGCGCTGATCTTGTCCGACGGCACCTCGATCGCACACAGCACCGAACCGCCACGACGCTGACGGGTGCGGGCCATCACCTCGAGGACGCCGCCCGGCAGCACCAGGTCGTCGGGCAACAACACGGCGACCGCGTCCTCGTCGTCGTCGAGGTACTGCTCGACGCACCCGACCGCATGTCCGAGCCCGAGCGGTTTCTCCTGGATCACCGATGCGACCTCGAGCAGCGACGGCGCCTTGCGCACCTTCGCCAGCATCGACGCCTTACCCCGCATGGCGAGTGTGTTCTCCAGGACGAGGTCTTCGACGAAGTGTGCGACCACGCCGTCCTTGCCGGGTGAGGTGATGATCAGCAGGCGCTCGGCTCCTGCGGACTTCGCCTCCTCGGCGACGAGTTCGATGCCCGGTGTGTCCACCACCGGCAACAATTCCTTGGGCACGGTCTTGGTGGCAGGCAGGAAGCGGGTGCCGAGTCCGGCCGCGGGCACAACAGCGGTCCGCGGGATCGGCGGCGTGTTCGGCACGTGGTCGTATTCGGTGAACGCGCCGGCGGCCTTGCTCACGTCACTGGTGGTCATGCAAATACCCTAGTGTCGATTTCTGCGAGGATCCTGTCGAGTGGCCCTCGACCATCGGTATGCGACGGCTCTCACAACCATGCCCTGTGACCAGAAGGTGGCCTGAGTGCAGACCACGAAGAAGCAGCTCCGCGCCCGGTTCGAGCAGCGACGATCGGCGCGCTCGGCCCGGGTTCGACAGCAGGCGGCCCTCGATCTCGCGGCCTGGGTCGCGGCGGCACCGTTTCGTCTGGAATACGACGTCACGGTAGCGGCCTACGTGCCGTTCGGCACCGAACCCGGCTCCACGGCCATCCTCGACGCGCTCGGCGACCGCGGGGTCATCGTGCTCCTCCCCGTGGTCGGTGAGGGGGCACCGCGTCGAATGAACTGGGTGCGATACGACGGTCCGGACTCGCTCGTCGAAGGTCGGTGGGGATTGTCCGAGCCGACCGGTGAACAGCTCGGTGAAGACGCGATCGAGGCTGCATCGCTGATCCTGGTGCCCGCGTATGCGGTGGATGCGACGGGGACCCGGCTCGGCCGCGGTGCGGGATACTACGACCGCACGCTGCCCGGGGCGACCGCCCCTATCGTGGCGGTCGTCTACGACGACGAGGTGCTCGACGACGCGCTACCCGCCGACGAGCACGATGTGCGGGTCGGCTGGGTACTCACCCCCGAGGGTGGATTTCGCGAACTCGGCCGGTGATCCCGGTCGGGGATCAGGCGGAGGCGGCCGAGGCGCTCGAGGTCGTCGACGAGGAGCTCTCCGACTTGGTCGAGGTGCTCGACGACGTGCTCGAGTTGCTTTCCGACTTCGACGACGAGCTGTCCGACGAGGACGCGCTCTCGCTCGCCGTCGAGCCGGAGCGGGAATCGGTGCGGTAGAAGCCACTGCCCTTGAAGACGATGCCGACCGAGTTGAACAGCTTGCGCAGACGGCCCGAGCACTGCGGGCACTCGGTGAGGGAATCATCGGTGAACGACTGCACGATGTCGAACTTGTTGTCGCACTCCGTGCATGCATACGAGTAAGTGGGCACCGAAAACCTCCGAAGAATTGTGATCGCTGCACATGATAACCGAAGTTGGCACTCCGACATTCCGAGTGCCAACCGATGGCCGGTCAGCGGGGTGTTGTCACCAAGAGATCGAACCGATCAGTCCCCGATTCGTTCGGTGGCCACATCGTCGACACCGTCGCAGTTCATGTCCCGATCCCGGACGCGACGAGCATCCCACCGCAGCAATGCGCCGGCGCACACCGCCGCGACGACGCTGCCCGCCAGGATGGCCGCCTTGGCCGCTGCGGCGTGATCGTCGGAGCCACCCTCGAACGAGAGTTCCGCGATCAGTAGCGCGACCGTGAAACCGACACCGGTCAGCATCCCGATCGGGAGGAGGTCACGGATACCGATCGAGTCCGGCAGCCGCAGGGGGGTCAGTTTCGTCATGAGCGCCGTCGCGCCGAGCACGCCGACGACCTTTCCGAGGACCAGACCGAGGAAGATGCCCACCGAGACCGGCTGCACGATCGCCGAGTCACCGCCGACCACGGCAACACCCGCCGAGAGGAACGCGAAGATCGGCAAGGCGACGGCCGACGACGTGGGCCGCACGGCCACGTCGAATTGGTGCGTACGAGACGACGACTCCCCATGGATCAGAACCGCGGGTACGACGAAACCGAGCAGGACGCCTGCGACCGTCGAATGCACGCCGGATGCGTGCATCAGCGCCCACGCCACGACGGCGAGCGCGATCAGGACGATGGGGACCAGTGGACGCCACCGCGGCCGACGCAACCGCACGATCACCCCGAACACCGCGATGATGACCAGAGCCGCGGCCAGCATCACGAAGTCGATGGATTCGGTGTAGACGCTGGCGATCACGATGATGCCGAGCAGATCGTCGACGACCGCGAGGGTCAGCAGGAACGTCCGAAGGGCCAGCGGCAGGCCACGGCCGAAGATCGCGAGCACGGCGAGCGCGAACGCGATGTCGGTCGCGGTGGGGATCGCCCAACCTCGAAGGGCCTCCGGGTCGCCGACGGCGACCACCGCCACGTAACACAGCGCGGGAACCGCCATGCCGCCGATGGCCGCGACGATGGGCACGCCTGCCAGGCGCAGGTCCCGAAGACTGCCCGCCACGAACTCCTGTTTGAGTTCCACACCGACGACGAAGAAGAAGATCGCCAACAGCCCGTCGGCCGCCCACTCGGCCACCGACAGATGCAGGTGCAGTTGCTCGGGACCGAACTCGAAAGCGGTCAGGGATGCGTAGGAATCGCGCCACGGCGAGTTCGCCCAGACGACCGCGGCGACCGCCGCGATGAGCAGCAGCACACCGCTCGTGGTGTCGAGTGAGACCCAGCGGCGGAATCGTTGCCGCGGGGAGGCCTGACGAGGCGTGGTCGAGGACATGAGCGCGGAGCTCCTTCGTGGTCGGGCGGGCTCACGGCACCACCGAATTATCTCCCCGTCCGTCCGACGGGGGCCGACCAGACTTCCCGGCACACCGCGGACCATTCTCCCCTGAGAGCGACCGCACACCTCGAAGAGGGGCGTCGCGACACGCGTAGACGCTGGTCGGACCAGCGGCGTTGCCCGGACCCGGACGCCATCGCGCAGTCCACATGGCCCTCATCGCATCGGGTTGTCCACAGATGTGACGACGAGACGTTCCGATGTGGGCAAGCGCATTACCGTCGCCGACCATGCGCCTGATCTCCCACGACGAGTTGTCGCCTCGCATCGTCGACCGCATCCGCCACACCCTTCGCCCAGGTTGGTCACGGTCGGTGCTGGCCCGCCGCACAGCGTCGGTGTGTCTCGTGGTCGCCGCCGTCGTGGTCGCGGTGGCGGGTCACCGTGGGTCGGCGGAGCGCACCGTGGTGGTCACCACCACGGACCTGATGCCGGGTCATGCGGTGGCGGCAACCGACCTGGCGGTTCGTGAGATCCCGGGCGGACTGATCCCGACCGGTGCGCTGCGGATGACCGCGGACGCCGTCGGACGCACCGTCGCCGGTTCGGTGCGGTCCGGTGAGATCCTCACCGACTCCCGACTGCTGTCGACCCGACTTCCCGCTCGCCTCGTCGGGCGATCGGACGCCCGGTTGGTCCCGGTCGAGCTCGCCGAGCAGACGGTGACGTCGTTGCTGCGTGAGGGTGACGTGGTGGACGTGCTGGCCGCCGACGACACCGCGGACGGGAGCGTAGATGATCACGAGCGCTCGACCGCGGTGCTCGCTCGAGGAGCCGTCGTGGCCCTCACGAGGGTCGACGGGGAGGACGGACTGCTCTCCGGTGGCAGAGCCGGGCCTCACCCGATCCTGCTCGCCATGGCCGAGGCCTCCGCGCATCGTGTCGCGGCCGCGGGACTCGACACCGCGTTGGCCGTGGTCGTGCATTGATCACAGCACCTGCCGACCCGCAACCAGACAGCGATGAACTCGGCCCGGCGTTGCCGGGGATTCAGCAAAACACTGCAACGGTCGTTTACGATCCTGGATAGGGTTTGCGAGACGGCGTTGACAACCGTGCTCAGGGGATTCCCCACACCCACCGGAATTACCTGGACAAGAGCGGGATACCGATGAGGAGAGGACCGCACACCGTGCTCAAGGGATTCAAGGACTTCATACTCAAGGGCAACGTCGTCGAGTTGGCCACCGCGGTCATCATCGGTGCGGCTTTCACCGCAATCGTCACCGCCTTCACCGACAAGATCATCCAGCCGCTGATCAATGCCATCCCGGTCGGGACAGATGCGACACAGGGGCTCGGTTTCCAGATCACCGACAGCCCGTCGACCTACGTCGACATCGGGGCGGTGATCACTGCGATCATCAACTTCCTGATCATCGCCGCGGTCGTGTACTTCATCATCATCGTGCCGTACAACAAACTCTCCGAGCTCGGCGGTTTCGGCAAGAAGGCCGAGGCCACAGAGGTGTCGCTGCTCGCCGAGATCCGCGATCTGCTCGACCCTGAGGGCACGTCGAAGGCGAAAGAGGCTGCCGAAGAGGAGCTTCCGGATCACCTCAAGGATCCGGGCGCCCCCAGCGGTCCCGATGCCGGCGCGACTCAGCGGCTCACCACCCCACCGCCCGCGGAAGCCGTTCAGCCGCAGCAGGTCCCGCCGGGCGGTGGTCAGCCCTATGCCACACCGCAGCCGGCGCCGGGGTCCTATCCCCCGCCGGGCAACTATCCTCCGGGTGACTATCCCCCCGGCTCGTACCCTCCGGGTAATTACCCGCCCCAGCCCGGCGGGGCCTACCCGCCGCCCGGACAGTATCCCGGCGACTATCCGCCGCCGGATGCTCCGGGACGTCACTCCCGCTGACACGACGAGAAACGGACCGCACCCATCGGGCGCGGTCCGTTTCTCGTAGGAGTTATCCGGTCCGTTCGCCCAGCGATGCCCCCAGACGCTCGTGCACCCTCGGGATCACCTCTGTGGCAAAGCGTTCCATTTCCGATTCGAATGGCTGGAACTGCAGCATGAACGTCTCGATGCCGGCCCGGTGGAAGGCCACGACACGGTCAGCGACCTGATCGTAGGAGCCCACCAGACCCGCCGAGGTGCCACCGTTGGTGCCGATGGCCGGGTACTTCGCGAACGTGTGGAACATGACCGCCTTCTCGTCGGCGCCGGCGATGACGTGCTCGAGACCGGCCCGGTCGAGATCGTTCAGTCGCCATTGGTCAGCCAGTTCGGCCCGTGCCGCGGCCTCGTCGGGCCGCGTGATCACGTAGGCCGCGAGCCCATATCGGACCGGCGGTCCCAGCCGGCGGCGAGCATCGACACTGCCGATCAGCGCACGGACGTTCTCGATCGGCTGACCGTTGATGAACCAGACGTCCCCTTGGTCGGCAACCAGGTCGCGCGCCTGATCTGACTCGCCCCCGACATAGATCACTGGTCGTTCCCGGAACCGCCCGGCTGGTCGGAGCCGGTAGCCGTCCACACTGAAGTACCGGCCCTCATGCGAGACCACTTCCCCATTGAGCAGTCGCCGCACGATCGACAGCCATTCGGCCCCGTACCCGTATCGGTCGTCATGCTCCGGGAACTCGATTCCGGCACGCTCGATCTCGGGTCGGTACCAAGCGTTGACGACGTTCAGCGACAACCGCCCCTGTGAGATCTCCTCGATGTTGGCCGCTTGTTTGGCCAGCACCACGGGGTGAAACAGTAGTGGCTTGATCGCTGCGATCAGTTCGATACGGCTCGTCGAGGCCGCCAATGCGGCGGCCGCTGTCCAGGTCTCGAGCTGATCGCGATCGTGATCCGACGGGTTCATGATGTGCTGCGCGATCAGCGTGGAGTCGTAGCCGAGTTCTTCGGCACGCACCACGAGGTCCCGGTTGCGTTCCCACGAAGCATCGATCGGGTCGTCGGGGTGATGAGCCGACGCCCATGTTCCGTAGACGTTGGCCCAGACCCCGAACCGGGGAGATGTGGTGGCAGTCATCGTGGTTCGACCTCTCGCGTCGTAATCCGTTGAGATGCAATCGATGCCCGCTCCGTGAGGCGAGGGGGCAGATCTCCGTGCGGGATCGGCGGTCCGACGGCCGTACGTGCGCCCGGACGTCGACCTCTTCCCCATCCGATCCGGTCGCGATAACTGCCGATCAGATCGGCGGGGACATCGTCGGCGACCAGCCCTTCCGGCGTGGCATCCGGGCCCACGTACAGCGCATCGGTCGGGCAGTATGCCTCACACATGAAGCAGGTCTGACAATCATCCTGGCGTGCGATCACCGGGATTCCTGACGGTGTGGTGTCGAAAACATCTGTGGGACAGACGACCACGCATTTGTCACAGCCGATGCAGGCGTCGGCGAGCACCAGCTCGATCACGCGGCACCGACCCGCTCCGAGTGCACACCGGCGGGACGAACCCAGATCTCGTCGAGGCCCCCGGTCAGCTGACTTCGGCGCTGCGAGTCGTCGAGAGCAGGAAAATCCTCCCGTTTGCTCATACCGCGCGATTCGGTGCGGGCCAACGCGGCCGTGTAGACCCAGCGACCTACCGCAGTCATCGCCGCGGCCTGCCGGGCGCGTACCTGAGCGAGCGGGTCGGGAGCCCCGAATCGGTCACCGGAGATGCTCTCCCACAACAGGTTCAGTTCGTGCAGCGCCGACGACATCCGATCCCCGCTACGCAGGAAGTTCTTGTCGAACGGCAACAGCTCGGACTGCGCCGCGGCCACCACGTCGCGTGCCGCCGGACCACCGGCACCGTCGCCGAGTCCCACACGCCCGGCTCCGGAGACATCGGGCTCCGGCACCGACCCGGATGTGCGAGCGCAGCGGGCCGCCGCGGCGCCCGCGAAACTGCCCGATGACATCGCCCACGCCGAATTATGGCTGCCGCCACCGGTGAAACCACCACAGATCCGCTCTCTGGTCGCCACATCACCCGCCGCGTAGAGGCCGGGTACACCGGTCCAGCAATCATCGTTCACGATGTGCACTCCGCCGGTACCCCGGACCGTACCTTCGGCGAGCAGATCCACCTCGAACCGCTGGTTGAAGGGATCTATTCCGCGCCGGTCGAACTGGAGGAAGAAGTTGGGCTGGCCGAGCCGCATCTGCGCCGCGACCTTCTCGTCGGCCCGGTCGAGCTGTGCGAACACCTTCTCCGACAACAGGGTTTGAGCGATCACCGAGCGCCCCTTGCTCGAACCGGCGCCCTCCACGACCCGCCCGTCCTCGTGGAAGAAGGTGGCGTAGCCGTAGTAGGCCGTCTTCGTGATCGTCGATCCCTTCGGCACGATGCCGTAGGCATTCCCGAACTCCATGCCGGAGAACTCGGCTCCGACCTCGGCGGCCATCAATGCACCGTCCCCGGTGTCGACATTGGTGCCCAACGCCCGGGACAGGAACGCGCAACCGCCGGTGGCCAGCACCACCGCACCGGCGGTGATCCGGTATCCGCGCCCGTCCCGCCTTCGCCCGGCCACTCCACGCACGCCACCGTCCCGGTCGACGAGCAGTTCCACCGCGGGCGAATGGTCGTGGATGGTGACACCCCTCCGCTGCAGCCATGCCCGCATTCGGCGCATGTACTCGGGTCCCTGCACCCCGGTCCGGACCGGTTCTCCTGTCCGGGGGTCCGCGGGAAAGGGGTAGCGCCCCTCTGTTCCGAGTCGATGCATGTTCGAATAGGTCTGTTCCAGAACACGATCCATCCACGGGTGCTCGGCCAGATGACCCCCGAGAGCCTCCCGACTCGCCTTGGCTGCAGCGCGGGCACCGGGGTCTGGCGCCACGTACCAGACCCCCGTGCCCGCCGGGGCCGTCGTTCCGGACGTCCCGCAATAGCCCTTGTCGACGACGATGACGTCGGCGCCGCCGTCGCGTGCCGCAATCGCCGCCCACGCGGCCGCCGGTCCCCCGCCGACGACCAGTACGTCCGTGGTCGAGGTGAGGTCATCGTCGATCATCAATCCGCCTCCTGATCACCCTGCGCGCAGTACCGGGCCGTGGCACACACCGGGGAATGCCGGGCGCTGTTCACCGCGATGGTGCAAACCCCAGTGCAGACCCTATGGACGTCGATCCCCTCCGCACAGGTTTGCGCTCACCGCGAATCTTTGCCCGATGGCATAGGGCATCCGCGAAGCCTGCAGGCATATCGGAGCGTTGCTTCGTTCGCGTGTGCTCGCAGGGTCCGCGTATGGGCCGCGCGGTCGACCGACGCCGGTCTGCCCTTCTCCCAGGCGATTACCAGCTCGACGCGCAGCTGATCGCAAGGTTGCGTCCCTACTGTCACTGATGTCGGTCGAGGACATCGGCCGACGAGCAGAAGTAGATCAACACGGAGGTTGCACAGCATGCCGCAGAAGCCACACCAGCAAGGCCGTCCGCTGGGCCATACCAACGAGCGCCCCGGCCCGAGCCGTGGACAGCGTCCGGCACCGCGCCCGCGTCCTCGCCCCTTCTTCCCGTTCTTCGGGAGCTGACGCGGGTCATCTGACCCGACAACGACGACGCGAACCCTTCCCCGGGGGTTCGCGTCGTCGCATTGTGTTCATTGCGACTATTCGCACAAATGACACCACCGGCCATCACAAGGCCCTTCTTCACGACGCCCCGTCGACCACGGAGCATCATTCACAGGAAACTGGTAACTTTCTCACAGAAACCGCCGGTCGTCACCAGAACCGCCTGCTCACAGGGAATTTCATCGACCAATAGCGTTGCCGCAGTGGAACGTTACATTCGCCGTATGTCGGATTGATCACGACCGGTCTGTCGACTTTCTCGTTGAATCGCTGTGATTCGCTTTGTTAATGTCGCTCTCGGCAGGGCCCGCAATCGCGTGGGTCCATGGTGCCGGTCTGATACGACCGCACCAGATCTGAGGGAGGAATCACATGCCACGAGGACATCACCCGCAGCCCCGGGGACATCGCGGACCAGGACCGCGTCACGGTCGGCCGCCGCACGGACGTCCGGTTCCGCCGCCGCCGCACCGCCGTCCGCGGCGTCGTCCGCTGCCGCCGTTCTTCTTCTTCGGCAGCTGAGCTGAGACCTCGACGATCCCGTCACTCCTCGAGTGACGGGATCGTCTGTGTCAGAGGCTCTCTCAGCTCTGCCGGCCGTGCCGTACCAGCCGCCGGCCGGACACGGTCAGCGTGTAGTCGGCGACGGCGGCGATCTCCGGATCGTGGGTGATCAGGATGGTCGTGCGCGTGCGCGCGAGACGTACCAGTGGCGTCAGCACCCGCTGCGTGGTCGAGGCGTCGAGACCCGTCGTCGGTTCGTCCAGGATCAACAGCGGAGTGTTGCGCAGAAACGCTCTGGCCAACCCGATCCGCTGCCGCTGACCGCCGGAGAGGTTCGCACCGCTGTCACGCAGGATGGTGTCGAAACCCTCGGGCAGTTCGGCGATGAACCGGGTCGCGTCGGCGGCCGCTGCGGCCGAGACGACCTGCTCGTCGGTGGCATCGGGACTGCCGAACCGGATGTTGTCGGCGACCGTCCCGTGGAAGATCGCCAGGCGCTGCGGCAACATCGCGATCTGCGACCGCAGATCGTGCAGGCGCATCGTCCGAATGTCCCTGTCGTCGAGGCGAATCTCGCCCGACACCGGATCGTAGAACCGCAGCAGCAGATACATCAGGGTGCTCTTGCCCGCACCACTGTCGCCGAGTAGCGCCACGAAATCGCCGGGCGCGATGTGGACCGACGCATCTTCCAGCACGGGATGGTCGGCGTCCGGGTACCCGAAGACCACATTGTCGAAGTCGATGGCCGCGGGTGTCGATGCGGCACCGGTGATGTCGTGGCGACCGGTGTCCTGCGCCGCGACGCCCGAGAGCTCCTCGTCGTGGTCGGCCGCGAGCGCGAGGTACTCGGGCTGCTCTGCGTCGTCGGGGTCGGAGACGCCGATGGGCTGGTCGAGGATCTCGGCGACCCGCTCGGCACTGGCGGTCGCCGATGTGACCGACACGGCGAGCTCACCGAGCGACTGGATCTGGGGGTACATGTAGCCGAGGTATCCGGTCAGGGCGATCAGCGTACCGATGGTGGCCGCGCCCTCGGAGATCTGCCACGCACCGACGACGATGACGGCCATGATGCACAGCATCTCGACGATGGCGACGGTCTCGGAGAACGCGGCATTGGCCTTGATCTCCGACACCCGGGCATCCCGCCAGATCCGGGCCTCGCGCAATACTTTCCGACGGTCGTTGTCCGACTGGTTGTCGGCCTGGATGGACAGCGCGTTGGAGATACCCTCCTGGATACGCGAGGTGATGCGGCCGTTGGCTTTTCGTTCGCGTCGCGCCGCACGTTTGACCACTTCGCCGAACCGCCGGGAGACCACCCACAGCAGCGGGGCGAGGATGAAGGCGACCAGCGACAGCTGCCAGCTGGTCACGAATGCCGCGATCGCGTAGATCACCGCGCTGCCGATGGCCACCGCGGCCTGCACGACCCCCGACGACACCAGATACTCGATCTCGTCGACGTCGCTGCTGTGCCGGGCGATCAGATCGCCGGTCTCGAAGTGTCGTCGGGTGTGCGGGGCCAACCGCTGGGTGTGACCGTAGAGCCGATCCCGCAGTCGGAGCAGGATCCGTTCGGTGACCACACCGCTGACCATGGTCGCGGTGAACGAGAACGCCGACCCCACAAGGGTGATCGCCACCCACAGCCCCAACGGCGCCCACAGCGCGGACAGATCACCGGTCACCAGCACCGAGTCGGTGATGTGCGCGAACAGCGCGACGGTGATGACGCTGGTACCGACCTCGAGGAAGTTCAGCGCGATGACGAGCGCCAGTTTCCATCGTTGACCGTGCATCACCGGCAGGAAACGCCGGATGGCGGCCATCACGTTGAGTGCCGGCGGATGTTCGTCGAGCACGTCCGTATCGTCGGCCCGATCCGGGTCGTCGACATCGACGCCATCGATTGCCCGCACCACTCACACTCCTCTCGGCGGTCGGTCACTCCCGCAACCGCCCTCAGTGAGGGTAGTCGCGCTGTCTGTGACCCGTTCACAGCAACGGGGCGGGATCGGATGATTCCGATCCCGCCCCGTGCGGAGTGTTCAGTTGTCGGACCCCTCCGAGTCCGGACAGGCGATCAGCCCAGGCTGAACGGCTTGCCGTAGAGCGTCACGACGCCCTTCACCGAATCGGTGTCGACCGACACGGTCACCTTGGCCTTGGCCGAGGCGTAACCGGCGCAACCATCGAGGCCGAACTTCTCCTGGCTGTAGGCGACGCCGCCCTTGTTGCCCTTGAACTTGTACGAGTGGACCTCGTAGTTCTTGTAGGCGGTGTCGTCACCGGAGGTGGTGTCGATGACCGGGACGTACTTGGCCTGGCCGGGTCCGAGGGTGAAGCCACCGGTGGCCTCGCCGCTGCCGGAGACGCCGCCGTCGGCGCTCGGCTCGGCCTTCACGCCGCCGTCGGCGCTGGCACCGAAGTTGACCTGGCAACCCACCAGGTAGCCGGCGTTGACCTTGCCGCCCTCGGCCTTGCCGCCGACGGTGACCTTGACCTTTCCCGACAGCCACACCTCGCGGCTCGTCTGGACATTGGTCACGGCCTTCTGCACGTTCACGAACTCGTCGGACAGGCGAACGGTCACCGGAGTGCCGTCGACCAGCGTCTTGGAGACGAAACCGCCGGGCAGCGGACCGGCCACGGCACCGCCGGCGCCGAGGCTGGTCAGGCCCATCACGGCGGCACCTGCGAGGCCGACGCCTGCGGCCACGCGAGTGTTGATCTTCTTCATGATTCCCCTTTGTGGAATTTCAATCTGCTCGGGGCAGATAAATCAGAGTTGGCTGAGTTGTCTGCGCCGGATCAGTTGAGGCTGAAGGGCTTTCCGTAGAGGGTCGACTGGATGTAGGAGCCCTCACCGCTGACGGTGCCGTCGTCGGTGCTGTAGCCCTTGGCGCCGACGGTCGTCACGATGGTGCGCGCCGAGGCGTAACCGCCGCACTGCTGCACGTCGACGGCGAAGCGGTCGAGCTGAACCGAAGCCGCGCCGCCTTCCTTGATGTCCTTGTCGGTCACGTCAGCGACGACGACCTCGCCCGGCTTCAGCGGAACACTCAGCGAGCCGCTCAGCGACGGGCTGGCCGAGATGGTGCCCGAGATCCCACCTTCGAGGCCCGTGATGTCCACCTGGCAACCGATGAGAACCTTCACCGCGATGTTGCCGCTCACGCCCTTGCTCGCCTTGGCGGTGTAGGTACCCGACACCACCGCTGCACGGCCGGCGCCGTTGTTCGCCACCGACGGAGCAGGCAGTGCCGACTCGCCCTTGCGCCAGGTCTGGATGGACTCGCCATCGACGCCGACGGCCTTCTTGTAGCCATTCGGCAGGCCGACAGCCGCCGCGTCGCCGGCCCCCATGCCGGCCAGGCCGATTGCCGCCACCGCGGCAACGGCGCCCGCACCGATCACGCGGCGCAGCCCGAGCTTGCTGAACTTGCTCATTCGTTCCCTCTCACAGGATTCGGTTGTTATCCCATGACGCGCGCACGCACGCGCCACGAGGCGACCCTTCTTGGTGGGTTGCGGACCCCCGCTCCGCATCCGAGATGTCGGCTCCGGTTAGGCAGAAGTCGCCTTCCGCACACCCCTGGTCACTGCTGCGCCAGTCGTCGCGACAGATCGCAGGACTCCCCGTCGGTCCTTGTCACAAGCACCGAAGCTTCGTCGGAGCAGAACGTTATCGGAGCGAGATCGAGGCCAGCAACAGATGGAATCACCCGTGTCTCCACCATTGTCGTCAATATTGCAAAGCGCACATTTGCGATACGCAGACTTGAGAATGTTAACGGAAGGAAAACATGCTGGCTCGGGCGCGACGACCGCGCCCTCGGCTACTCGTAATGCGGCGGACGATTGGCCTCGAACCAACCCTTCCCGAGCCCCTTGTGACCTTCCTCACACTCATCTGACGTCACCTCTGGGAGGTCGTCGCCGAACACATCGGCGAGCCGCCGCTTGGCCCGCCAATCCTTCGAACGGCGTGCGACATCGGCAGATTCACTGGTCACCGGGGATGTTTCGGAGTGATCCGGGCTACTGGTCATGACGATTCCGGGTTCTCGAGAGGGCGCGATCAGAACTCGCTGATCGCCTCGATGACATGCTGGGCCAGCGGTGCCACGGTGGCCATGCCGTCACGTACCGCCGCACGAGAGTTGGCGAGATTGACCACCAGGGTCTGACCGGAGATTCCCGCGAGGCCACGGGACAGGCCGCCGTCGGTGGCGCCCGCCGCCAATCCCGAGCTGCGCACAGCCTCTTCGATACCGCGCAGCCGGCGATCGAGCAGGGGCTCGGTCGCCTCCGGCGTCACATCGCGCGCTCCGACGCCGACACCACCCACCGACACCACCAAGTCGACGCCACCGATCACCGCGGTGTTGAGGGCGTTGCGGATCTCCACTTCGTCGCCGGACACCGCGACGGTTGCGTCGACGTGAAATCCGGCCTCACCGAGCAACTCCCCCACGAGCGCCCCGAGCAGGGTCTGGTCCTCCCCATGCGCCGCGCGATCGTCGACGACGACCACCAGCGCTCGGCCGATCTCCGAGTCTCCGATCGTCACGCGATCGTCGTCGTCGCTGTGGCGCGCGACGAACTCACGTGCGGCCGCATCGGCGGCAACGATGTCGTCGGGGTCGATGGCGGTGGAACCGGTGTCGCTCATGGTCAACCTTTCTACTCCCCGGAGAGATCCTCTCCGGGCCTAATTCACGTGCAGTGTCTCCAACGTGACCGGGGCTGTTTTCGTTTGGCCGTTGACGACGTAGGTGATGGTGACGGTGTCTCCCGGCGCATGGGAGCGCACCGCGGCGACGAGGGCGTCACCGGTGGTGATGTTGCGATCGTCGACCTTGGTGACTACCGCGCCCTTCGGGATCCCCGCCTTGTCGGCGGGACCGCCGGCCGTCACGTCGGAGATGAGCGCGCCTGCCTGGTCGGTGTCGGCGTTCGCCCGCACCGAGACACCGAGGCCGGCCTGGGTGGCCTTCCCGCTGTCGCGCAACTCGTTGGCCACCCGGATCGCCTGATCGATCGGGATGGCGAAACCCAGTCCGATGCTGCCGCTCTGTTGTTCGGCCGAGGCTCCCAGCGTCGCGATCGCCGTGTTCACCCCGATGAGGGCACCGCGCGCGTTGACCAGCGCGCCGCCCGAATTGCCCGGATTGATGGCCGCATCGGTCTGGATGGCGTCGATGACCGACGTCGTACCGGATTCGCGCGAGGTCGACACCGGACGATTGAGGGCGCTGATGATGCCCGTGGTGACGGTGCCCTCGAGGCCGAGCGGTGCACCGACCGCGATGACGTCCTGGCCCACCGCGAGGTTCTCCGAGGTGCCGACGGTGATCGGTTTGAGTCCGTTCTTGTCGACCTTGATGACCGCGATGTCGGAGATCGGGTCGGCACCCAGTACGCGCGCCGGTGCCCGCGAGCCGTCGTGGAAGTTCACCACCACCTGGCTGGCCATCGCATTGCCCGCCTCGGAGACGACGTGATTGTTCGTCATGATGACGCCGTCGTCGGACAGGATCACCCCGGAACCACCGCCCTCGGCGTTGCCCGAGCGCACCACGATGGAGACCACCGACGGCAGGACGTTGGCCGCGACCTGCTGCACGGACCCCTCCGGAGCCGCCACAGCTCCCTGCGAATCGCTCTTCGGGTCACCCCCGAGTGGACCGCTGTGCGACGACGAGTCACCGTCGGAGACGTTGGCCCCGATCACACCGCCGACACCGCCCGCGACGAGGGCCAGGACGACGGCCCCGACCGCCAGCGCGGCCTTGGCGCCGCCACCCGACTTCTTCTTGGTCGCAGGTGCGCCACCGTACGGCGGCAGACCACCCGGGCCGCCGGGCGCTGCGCCGTACTGCGGTTGTGTCGGAAACGCCGACGACGACGGCGCCGATCCGGGCGGGGCGTAGGGATCGGCGAATTGCTGCGTCGACGCGGCATGATGGCCGTAAGTGCTCGCATCCGGTTCGGACGTCGGAGCACCGGGCGGATACGGGCCGGGGGGCGGATTCGAGCCGGGGGCGCCGTAGGGATTCGGCGCACCGCCGTAGGGACTCTGCCCACCCCCGGTGCCGTAGGGGCTCTGCCCCCCGGGGCCGTACGGATCGCCTTGCGAACCGCCACTCGTCATGTCGTTGTCCTTAGCTCTTCACGTCGCCGTCACGGCGAGGGTCCCGACTGTCCGACCGGCCCGGCTCGTGGCACCGATCCCGCTCTCCAACCCTAGGGCATCGTGCCCCGTCGGCCCGCCGCTTCTCGGCGGGCCTCCGGCGTGGATCTTCACCCTATTGACGAACGACCTGAGGAGAAGGTTCCGTCGCCGCCGGACGGCCCGGCAGGGTCAGCGTGATCAGTGCACCCCCGAGTTCGGACTGCTCGGCACGCACCGCTCCGCCATGCCGGGTGACCACCTGACGGACGATCGCAAGACCCAGTCCCGAGCCGGGCATCGATCGCGATTGCGTCGACCGATAGAACCGTTCGAACACCAGCTCGCGATCTTCCTCGGGGATGCCCGGCCCCGCATCGGCGACCGCGAGTTCTGCGGTGCCTGCACCGATCTGACGCAGGGTGACCTCCACCGGCCGCCCGCGCGGACTCCACTTCGCCGCATTGTCCAGCACATTGAGCACCGCGCGGTTGAGTCCGTGTTCTTCCCCGAACACGAACCATGGGGTCAGATTCGTCTGGAATTCGACGTCACTGCGTCGTCGCCGCACCCGTTCCAGCGATCGGCTCACCACCTCGGCGAGGTCGACCTCCTCGTGAACGACCTCGGGCGCATCCTCTCTTGCCAGGTCGACGAGATCCCCGACCAGGGTGGACAGTTCCTCGATCTGGGCCATCACGTCCGAACGCAACTCGATCATGTCCTGGGCCGGCATCGTCGGCGCCCCCGGCTCGCTCGACGCGATCAGCAATTCCAGGTTGGTGCGCAACGACGTCAATGGCGTCCGCAGTTCGTGCCCGGCATCGGCGACCAGACGCGCCTGTTGGTCGCGAGATTCGGCGAGGGCGCGCAACATGGTGTTGAAACTCTCCGTCAACCGCGCCAACTCGTCATTGCCCGACACCGGCATGGGCGTGAGATCTTGTGTCCGAGCAACCCTTTCGGCCGCACGGGTGAGGCGCGCCACCGGACGCAGACCGGCCCTCGCCACCGTGGTACCCGCCAGCGCCGCCAATGCGACACCGCCACCACCGACGACGAGCAGGACCCATGCGAGCCGTTTCAACACCCGATCGGTGTGTAACAGGCTCTGCGCCAACACAAGTGTGTTGCCGTCGTCGAGTTTGCGGGCCAGTACGCGCTGGTTGTGGATGGTGCGCAGGCTCTGGTTGCTGTTGCCCGGGCTGTTCGTCGACTGCGCGATCCGTCGTTCGACGTCCTCGAAGGGAACCGAACCGATCAGGTAGCTTCGCCCGTCCGGGCGCACCAGGGCCAACGAGATGTTGGTGGAGAACACCGTTCCGGTCACCAGCGACTCGGGTCGATCGTCGAGCAGACCGGTCTTCGCGAGCGCCGTCATGCCGTCGGCACGACTCTCCAACTGGGAATCGACCTCGTTGTACATCGCCCGGTAGACGACGAAATACGCCGCCGCGGCCATCAGACTGACCGAGACCAGCACCACGGTCGCCGACAGGAGGGTCACACGAGTCTTCAGGGACACCGCCCGGGTCAGCGGCATCGGCGCCCGCATCTCCTTGGGCTCGGTGGATCCGCGTCGACCGGGGCCGCCGCGTCGTGGCGACGGCGAGGTCCCGTCTTGAAAGGAATGCACTACGGTGGCGTCTCCCGCAGCACATAGCCGACACCGCGCACGGTGTGGATCAGCCGGGTCTCCCCGTCGGCCTCGGTTTTGCGCCGCAGATAGCCGATGTAGACCTCGAGCGCATTGCCCGAGGTCGGGAAGTCGTAACCCCAGACCTCTTCGAGGATGCGACTACGGGAGAGCACCCGGCGCGGATTGGCCATCAGCATCTCCAGCAGCGCGAACTCCGTGCGGGTGAGGCTGATGGAGCGCTCGCCGCGCGTCACGTCGCGGGTGACCGGGTCCAGCGTCAGGTCGGCAAAGGTGAGCGCCTCGGATTCGATCGAATCGTCGGGGGCGGCGCGACGCAGCAGCGCCCGCAACCGCGCGAGCAGTTCCTCGAGCGCGAAGGGTTTGGGCAGGTAGTCGTCGGCCCCGGCGTCGAGCCCCGACACCCGCTCGGACACCGAGTCACGGGCGGTGAGGACCAGGATCGGCAGGTCGTCGCCCGCCGAACGCAGCCGACGGCAGACCTCCAGCCCGTCGAGCCGGGGCATCATGACATCGAGGATCGCGACATCGGGCCGCTCCGCGACGATCTTCTCGAGTGCCTCCAGACCGTCAGCTGCCGTCTCCACCGCGTATCCGTTGAACGTGAGCGATCGACGCAGCGACTCTCGTACCGCCCGATCGTCGTCGACCACAAGGATGCGCATACGTACAGTCTTATCGCCAACTGCTGAGATGTGTCTGAGACCCGCCCGGGGCTGCGGATATTCGTGCGACTGAACCCGCAGACCGGCATGCATCCGACTTCCGCGCACTTGGACGCGGCTCGATACGGCTGGAAACCACCCCCGAACTCAACCCGGCTGGAAGATGACGAGGGCAATGTTCCCTCGGCGGCTCCCAGGGAGGTGGAGATTCGGGGCGGTTCTCATGCCGGACGTTGTCGGGACCGATTCGGCCGTCGCCGATGTCTGTCGGCCCGGACCAGAGTTTGGATGTCGGTGAGTGTGGCCTCCCAGCCGTGAAAGACCTGTGTATACGTAGCGTGCAGCGGTAGATATCCGAGTGTGACGAGTTTTCGGTCCCGGACGCGATCAGATTCGTAATTGGCGACACCCGTGTGGTGAGCTTCGCTGTCGAGCTCGAGTGCCACGAGATCACCGATCAACAGGTCAACCCAGCCGACCCCGGGGACCTCATGCTGCACCTCGACACGCATGCCCGCCGCGCGAAGTCTCAACCGGGCCGCCGTCTCTGTGCCGGAGGCGGCTCGGCGGTCGCACTTGCGAATCGCCCGCTGAATTCTGTTTGGCGCCAATCGAAATGCTGCCTCAAGATCGGCCTGTTTCACCTTCCCGTTCTGCAATGCGGAATCGCAGACAATGATGAAGTTCTCCTCCTCGTAGCACAGCGCTGCGTAGTGAAGTGCGGTCAGAACATCGTCGATCGCACCTCCGACGGGCGTCGGACGGCCATGCCTGCGGCACCGGTCGTGCGACTTCCGGCGCTCATGACGAGTCACACGCGAGTGCGTTCCATCGGTGCCCTCGGGGATCCAGAGAGACCGTGTCTTCGCAGCGCATCGACGCATGACACCACGCAACCATCACGGACGACCTCGACCACGTCGGCGTCTGCATCCTTGGTCGCGTACCACCCGTGGCGAATGTGATCGATCGCACCGGACTCTGCTGCCGCGCGAATCGTCACGGCACTTTCGCCTGCGGCGATGAGCTGACGAGTCGAAATGACTCCGCCGAAACGTTCGGCGATCTCCTGGTAGTCCATGAACCCAAGTTTCAGAGGTTCCCGAGGCTGTTCGACGTGGTCGGACGTCTCGCGACGAAATCTGTGGAGGAATCCGACGTTGTGCGTTGTCGCCACGGGGACACCCAATTCCTCCCCACCAGCAACTTCTTCCCGAGCACTTCGGCCCATCGCCCGTCGGCTGGAAACCACCCCCGACCTCAACCCGGCTGGAAGATGGCGAGGGCGATGTTCCCTCGGCGGCCCCCAGGGAGGCAGAGATTCGGGGCGGTTCTCATGCCGACGCCAAGACCGACGCGCTCACAGGCTCATCGCTCCCTCACCCGCTCTCGAGCGGCCTGTGAGGTCAAGTTGATAGCGGCGTAACCGGACCCTTTGCATCAGGAAACACGTCGCCCCGACGCTGGACATCGTGAAGGTTGTCGACACCGTGCATACCCTGTGCGCCTACTGCGGCGTGGGCTGCGGCATGGAGATGTCGGTCGGCGACGACGGTCAGGTGGTCAAGACCGTCGGCCGCAAGGATCACCCGACCAACTTCGGCCGTCTGTGTACCAAGGGCTCGACCACCGCCGACATGCTCAACGCGGGCGGCCGATTGACGGCGCCGATGCTCCGTGACGAACGCGGCGCTCCCGCCCGGACCGCGGACCTGGATCAGACGATCACCGAGACGGCGGGCCGGCTGCGCTCGATCATCGACGAACACGGACCGGACGCCGTCGCGCTCTACGTCTCCGGTCAGATGTCGATGGAAGCGCAGTACCTGTCCAACAAACTGGCCAAGGGTTTCATCGGCACCAACCAGATCGAGTCCAACTCGCGGCTGTGCATGGCCAGCGCGGGCACCGGGTACAAACAATCCCTCGGCGCCGACGGTCCACCCGGCTCCTACCAGGACTTCGACCATGCGGACGTCTTCTTCGTGATCGGCGCGAACATGGCCGACTGTCACCCCATCCTGCATCTGCGCATGATGGATCGGATCAAGGCAGGCGCGAAGCTCATCGTCGTCGACCCGCGACGCACCGCGACCGCCGACAAGGCCGATCTGTTCCTGCAGATCGCACCGGGTACCGATCTGGCACTGCTCAACGGGCTGCTGCACCTGATCATCCTCAACGGGCACACCGACGACGGCTTCATCGCCGATCACACCGACGGCTTCGACCAGATGCCGGAGTTCGCCGCGCAGTACCCGCCCGAACTCGTCAGCGACATCACCGGCATCGCCGTCGCCGATCTGCATCGCGCGGCCGAACTGATCGGCACCGCCGACAACTGGATGAGTTGTTGGACGATGGGTCTCAACCAATCCACGCACGGCACCTGGAACACCAACTCGCTGATCAACCTCCACCTCGCTACCGGGGCGATCTGTCGGCTCGGCTCCGGCCCGTTCTCGCTCACCGGCCAGCCGAATGCCATGGGCGGCCGCGAGATGGGCTACATGGGTCCGGGTCTCCCCGGCCAGCGTGCGGTGCTCGCCGACGACGACCGCACCTTCGTCGAGGAGAAGTGGGGGCTGGCGCCGGGCACCCTGCGCACCGATGTCGGCGGCGGCACCATCGACATGTTCTCCCGGATGGCCGACGGCGACATCAAGGCGTGCTGGATCATCTGCACCAATCCCGTGGCATCGGTGGCCAATCGCTCCACGGTCATCGAGGGCCTCGAGCGCGCCGAGCTCGTCATCACCCAGGACGCCTTCGCCGACACCGAGACCAACGCCTACGCCGATGTCGCATTGCCCGCGGCGCTGTGGTCGGAATCGACTGGCACCATGGTCAATTCGGAACGTAACGTCACGCTGTTCGAGCCCGCACTCGGCGCCCCCGGCCAGGCCCTGCCGGACTGGGAGATCATCGCCCGGATCGCGCGCGCGATGGGCTATGTCGATGCTTTCGACTACGGCAGCGCGGAGGAGATCTTCGACGAGATCCGCGAGTTCGCGAATCCCAAGACCGGCTATGACCTGCGGGGCATCACCTACGGCGGGCTCCGTAGCACGCCGATGCAATGGCCGTGCCCGCCCGCCGGCGCAACGATCGAGCCGGACACCAACGGCCGCAACCCGATTCGATACATCAACGACGGAATCAGCCAGACCCTGCACCGCACCGAGAACGGGACGGTGCCTGCGCTGGCGTTCGCGACACCGAGTCGGCGGGCCCAGTTCTTCGCGCGTCCGCACGTCGATCCGGCCGAGATGCCCGACGACGCCTACCCGATCCTGCTCAACACCGGCCGACTGCCGCATCAGTGGCACACGCTGACCAAGACCGGCCGCGTCGGCAAACTGAACAAACTGAATCCGGGGCCCTTCGTCGAGATCCATCCCGACGATGCGGATCGCCTGGGGATCGAGGCGACGGATCAGGTCGAGGTGGCCTCCCGGCGGGGGCGAGCGGTGCTCCCCGCCGAGATCTCCGATCGTGTCCGTCCCGGCAACTGTTTCGTGCCGTTCCACTGGAACGACATGTTCGGCGAACATCTGGCCATCAACGCGGTCACCTCCGACGCGATCGATCCGCTGTCCCAGCAACCGGAGTTCAAGGTCTGCGCGGTGACCCTGCACCGCGTCGCCGCCGCACCCGCGCCCACGGTCGAGATGATCGAAGGAGTGTCCGTGATCGACGCCCTCGCCGGGCTTCTCGGAGTAGCCGATCTCCCCGGCCCGTCCACCACCGACGCCGAAAAGCTCTACCTCGCCGGCATCGTCGGTGGTCTGCGGGCCAATCCTCCCGACGGCGGCACCCTCCCGGTGCTGCCTGCCGACGCACCGGTGAGCCCGGACACCCGCACCTGGGTCACCGGGCTGCTCGCCGGCATGTTCTCCCGCCAGAGCGTGGCCTGTACCCCGGTCGACAGCGGGGCGGTCGCGGCCATCGATGCCCCGGGCGGGACCGTGACCGTCCTGTGGGCATCACAGATGGGCAATGCCGAGGAGTTCGCCACCCAGTGCGCCGAACGTGTCGCCGGGACGGGCCGACGGGTGACCACCGCGCCGATGGACGATCTGAAGCTCGAGCAGTTGGTCGGCGACACCGACGCCGTGCTGTTCGTCACCTCCACCACCGGCGACGGAGATCCGCCCGACAACGGATCCGCCTTCTGGGACGCGCTCAACAGCGACAGCGCGCCCGACCTGTCCGGCCTGCGGTATGCGGTCCTCGCGTTCGGCGATTCGAACTACGACGACTTCTGCGGTCACGGGCGCAAACTCGATGCCCGGATCGACGAGCTCGGCGGTCGACGACTGATCGATCGTGTCGACTGCGAACCCGAGTTCGAGGAGGCCGCCGGGGGCTGGCTCGAACGCGTCGTCGGGCTGCTCGACTCCGACGAACGCACCGATACCGAACCCGACCGCTCGCCGGTCACCGTCGTCGACCGGGCAGAACCCGACACATCTGGGCCACAAGCCTATTCACGCAAAAACCCGTTCGTCACCTCCCTCGCCCGCAACGTCAGGCTCAACAGCGCGGGTTCCCAGAAGGACGTACGCAACGTCGGGTTCCATCTGCCCGCCGATTCCCTCCGCTACTGCACCGGTGATGCGCTCGGTGTGTGGCCGCGCAACAATCCCGCTCTCATCGACGAATGGCTCACGGTCACCGGACTCGACGGCGACGAGGTGGTACACCTGCCGGACGCAGGCGACATGACGTTACGCCGCGCTCTGCGGGAACGTCTCGAGTTCGCCAGGGTCAACCCGGATCTCGTCCGTTTCATCGCCGACCGGACCGGTGACGACGACCTGCGTGGTCTGGTGGCGGCCGGGAACAAGGACCAGTTCGCCGAGTGGAGTTGGGGCCGTCAGTCCGTCGACGTGCTCGCTGCGCATCCGCTCAAAGCCAGCGCCGCCGACTGGGTCGCGATGATGAAACCGTTGGCACCCCGGTCGTATTCGATCTCGTCGAGCCCGCTGGACAGCCCCGACGAGGTCGAGCTGACCGTCTCGACGGTCCGCTACAACGTGCACGGCACCCCGCGTGGCGGCGTGTGCTCGACGTTCCTCGCCGACCACGCCGACGGCGAGGACATCGGAATATTCGTCAACTCCACCAACCACTTCCGTCCGCCTGCCGATCCGGACACGCCGATGATCATGATCGGCCCGGGCACCGGCATCGCACCCTTCCGCGCATTTCTGCGCGAACGCAAGGCGCTCGGCCACACCGGGCCGAACTGGTTGTTCTTCGGAGAACAGTACGCCGCCACCGATTTCTACTATCGCGACGAGTTGACCTCGATGCTCGCCGACGGCCTGCTCACTCGACTCGACGTGGCGTTCTCTCGCGACCAGAGTTCCAAGATCTATGTGCAGGACCGCATGCGCGAACACGGTGAAGAACTCTATCGATGGCTCCACGACGGAGCTCACGTCTACGTGTGCGGCGACGCCACGCGGATGGCCAAGGACGTCGATGCCACGCTGAAAGGTGTTGTCGCCCAGCACGGAAAGCTCGCACCCAAGAGTGCCGAGGGGTACGTCAAAGCCCTCGCCGCGGACAAACGCTATGTCCGCGACGTGTACTGAGGACCGGGCGGCCCCGAGCGGCGAAACAGCCACCTCTTCTCGGGGTTCTCACCTTGGCGCGCGCGAAGGTGAGAACCCCGAGGTGAGGTGGCTGCAACGATGCGGGACATCAGCGCGGGGTGGTCCCCCAGAGAGCGATCACACCCAGAGAACGATCTGCCCGTCACGATCCTCGGCACGGTGGACGTCGACGGAACCGATGCCCTCAGAAGAGCATCCGCCGTCCGAGAACCGGAAAGCGTACTGGTGCAAAGGACACACCACCTGGCCGAGGTCGAACTGACCATCGGCGAGCGGCCCGGCCCTGTGGGGGCACACCGCGTCGGTGGCACGCAGGGTGCCGTCGGTCATCCGGAAGACGGCGATCTGACGACCGTCGACCGCGTAGGCGCGCCCCTCCCCCGGGAGGAGATCTTCCATGGGCCCCAACGGAACCCCGGTGCCGTGTGCGAGCGCGGTCATCGGACCGGCACCTTCGGCAGCGGCAGCAGCGGCAGTGACGACGTGAACTGCGCCGGAGACTTCGGCTCCTGACGGTCCAGCCAGGGGTCGACATACCCGGCGACCGCCTCGTCGATCCGCTCCTGCAACCCGGACACCAGGCCATCGCGGTCGTCGACGAGAATGGCGCGCAACTCTTCGATACCGACGCGCGGCACCCACGCGTACGTCCGTTCCAGCCACTTGGCCTGTTCCCGGTAGTACTGGATGAAGATGCCGCACAGTCGGATCACCTCCTCCGACGAGCCCACCGTGGCCAGCAGGTCACCCTTGCGGATGTGCGCGCCCGCCGCGCCGCCGACGTAGATCTCCCATCGACTCTCGCCTGTGTTCAGACCCGTCGCTGCGCTCGCCCCGGCATCATTTCCCGTCGCTGCGCTCGCCCCGGCATCATTTCCCGTCGCTGCGCTCGCCCCGATTGCGACAACGCCGAAATCCTTGCATAGGGCCTCGGCACAGTTGCGTGGGCAACCCGTCACCGCGAGTTTGAGTTTCGCAGGTGACTCCAAACCCTGATAGCGCGTTTCCAGGGCGATGCCCAGCGACGTGGAATCCCCCAAACCGAACCGGCAGTAGTCGGTACCGACGCAGGTCTTCACCGTCCGGAACGACTTGCCGTACGCGTATCCCGACGGCATATCCAGGTCTTTCCAGACCTTGGGTAGATCTTCCTTCCGCACACCGAGCAGGTCGATGCGCTGACCGCCGGTGGCCTTGATCATCGGAATCTCGTAGCGTTCGGCGACGTCGGCGATGCGGCGCAGTTGCTGCGGCGACGTCACGCCGCCCTTCATCTGCGGCACCACAGAGAAGGTCCCGTCGCGCTGGATGTTCGCGTGCACCCGGTCGTTGACGAACAACGCCCCCGGCTCACGCTCCCAGTCCGATCCCCAGATGACCCTCAACAAGGAGGCCAACGGCATCTTCGCCGTCGCGTCCTCACCGGCGGGGGCCAGCGCCTCGAACACCGCCGACACCGATCGCAGCTCTTGTCGACGGATGGCGTCGATGAGTTCCGGTTTGGTCAACGGGATCGCGGGGACATACCAGTCGGCCGCTCGGTCGACGGTGAGCGTGTCACCGGCCGCGACCTCGACGATGTCGGCGACGAGTCCCTTGCACGAGCCGCATCCCTTGCCGGCGCGGGTTTTTGCACACACCTCGCCGACGCTGGTGCAGCCGTCGCGCACACACGCGACGATCTGCCCCTTGGTGACACCGTTGCAGTTGCACACCTGCACGTCGTCGGCGAGCTCGGCGGCACCGGTCTCGGCGCTCGGCGTACCCATGTCGAACAGCATCGAGATGCGCTCGTCGGGCAGCGGCACCTTCTCGTCGAAGGCCTGGGTGAGGAAGTTCGCCTTGGAGATGTCACCGAGCAGCATGGCGCCGATCAGTTTGTTGTCGCGAACCACGACACTCTTGTACACGCCGCTGCGCGGTTCGTAGAACTGGACGAACTCGTCATCCTCACGTTCGGGACCCTTCACCCCCATCGCCGCGACGTCGACCCCGGCGACCTTCAGCTTGGTGGTCAGTCGCGAACCATGGTATTCCGCATCGGGATTCGCACCGGTGACCACGTCGGCCAACACCACCGCCTGTTCCCACAGCGGCGCCACCAGACCGTACACCTCGCTCCGATGCTGCGCGCATTCCCCGACGGCGAAGATGAAACCCTCGTCCTCACAACGCATCTGATCGTCGACGACGATTCCGCGTTCGACCACCAGGCCGGCCCCGCGGGCCAGGTCGACATTGGGCCGGATGCCCGCGGTGACCACGATCATATCAGCGGGCATCAACTCGCCGTCGGCGAACCCCACCCCTGCGACGCCACCGTTCTCGTTGCGCAGCACCGCGGTTGTCCGCCTGCCCGTGTGCACACCGACCCCGAGTTCCTCGATCTTGTTGCGCAACACGCGCCCACCGCGCTCGTCGAGCTGTTGGTTCATCAGATGCCCGGGCGAGTGCACGACGTCCACGTCCACGCCCTGGGTGGTGAGACCGTAGGCGGCTTCCAGCCCGAGCAGCCCGCCCCCGATCACCACGGCCCGCACATTGTCGCGGGACGTGGCCATCTGCAGCATGCCGTTGGTGTCCTCGATGGTGCGGAATCCGAAGACCCCGCGCGCCAGTCGCCCGTCGGGCTCACGCAGTCCGTCCATGTTGGGGAAGAAGGTGTTCGACCCGGTGGCGATGATCAGGGTGTCGAAGCCGATGGCCCGCCCACTCGCACAGGTCACCGTCTTGGCGAAGCGATCGATGGATTCGGCGCTGTCCCCCGAGTACAGCGTGACCCCGTTCTCCCGATACCAGGCCATCGGGTTGAGCATCAGATCGTCGTCGTCGAGCGACGACTCTCCGGAGAGCACATGACTGAGCATGATCCGGTTGTAGTTGCCGTACGGTTCGGCACCGATCATCGTGATGTCGAAGGCATCTGGGCGGCTGCGCGCCAGGATCTCCTCGACGGTACGGGCGCCGGCCATCCCGTTGCCGACGACGACGAGTCTGTGCGCGAAGTTCTCGGCCATCAGAAAACGACCATCCCGAAGTCGATGACCACCTCGCCGGCTGTGGCCTCCGGCGCGGCCAGCACGAGTTCGAGCGTCGAATCCGGGTCGACGTCCTCGACGACCCGCAACGGCACATTGACCGACGACTTCGCCCCCATCGGGAAGATGCGCATCGGTTGCCCGTCGCGCGTCAGTGTCACGTACAGGAGTTCGTCGGAGCTGTTGCCGCCCCGGAAGTAGAGCGGTTGAGCGGTCAGACCGGGCGGTACCAGGTAACTCAGCGACGGATCGATCGGAGCGGGTTTGGTGAGGCCACTGCCGGTGAAGGCGAACACGCCTTGCAGGAACCGCGGGGTGCTGGTCATACGGCCACTATCGCCACCGCGCATGAATCGCTGCTTGCCTCGGTGTTACAAGGCGATTGTCAGGACCTCACCGACACCAGGTGTCGATGTGATGGTCGGCCGTTCATGCCCAGCGTCCGGGGGATCACGCCGCACGGGGTTTGCCGGCGTGATCCCCCGGACGCTGGTGAGAAGATCGCACCGACCTGGACCGATCAGCGTTTCCGGCGACCGGCGGCGCCGATCATGTCGGCGACCTCGGTGTACTTTACGCGCGGACGGCCCTGAGTCTTCCCACGGCGCCGTTCGGCGGTGTCGATGGCCCGAACGCCGCGATAACCGATGACATGACGGCTTCGACGACGCAGCAGCGTCGCGAACTCTCGCGCCTCACGGGTCGACCGTCGCAATCGACCGTCGACGGCATCGGCCAGGAACGCCTCGACGGTCGCCTCCGCACACACCTTGTTGGCGCCGATGCCCCCACTCGGCCCTCGCTTGGCCCAGCCCAGCACGTATCCGCCGGGAACGACCTCGCCGTCGTCGCCGAGCAGGCGCCCGTCGGAGTTCGGGAACATCCCGCGCTCGTGATCGAACGGCAGACCGTCGATCGGGGTCGACCGGTATCCGATCGAACGGATCATGAGGTCGGCGGCGATCGTGTGTCGTTTCGACGCGGTGTGCACGGTGACACCCTCGACGTGGCCATCACCGACGATCTCCTCGGGCGCGGTGTGGAACAGGAACACTATCCGCCGCCGGTTCGGGTCCGCCGGTCGACTCAGATCCGGCAGGTCGGCGGCCGGGTCGTCGTGCACCACCACATCGACCCCCGGGATCGCCGACAACGCGCGGTATTCCGCCGAAGTGTACGCGGCACCGGCCTGGTCGCGACGACCCAACACGACCACCTCGTGGACGTCCTGACGTTCCAGGATCCGCAACGCTCGGTCGGCGATGTCGGTGGTCGCCAACAGATCCGGCGGCGACACCAGGATCCGCGCCACGTCGAGCGCCACGTTGCCGGTCCCGACGACCACGGCTCGCCCGCTGCCGCCGGTGCGGATCGGCGGCGCCTCGACGCCGGGCACCGCGTTGTACCAGGCGACGAGATCGGTTGCCGACGTCGAGCCCGGTAGGTCCTCACCGGGAATGCCAAGTCGTCGGGACTGTGCGGCGCCGACCGCATAGAAGACCGCGTCGAAATGCTCGGCCAACTCGGCGGGGCTGATCTGCCCTGCACCCGGACCGATCTCGACATTCGTGGCCATGGTGACGCGCGGATCGCGGTAGAGCAGATCGAATCCGCGCAACACGCCCTTCGTACCGGGGTGATCCGGGGCCACGCCGGCACGAACCAGTCCGCCGGGTGTCGGCAGGCGGTCGATCACCGTCACCGACGCCTCCGTGCGATCCAGGATCGTGCGCAGCGCATAGCCTCCCGACGGCCCGGTGCCGACAAGCGCGACCCGCAGCCCCGCAGGAAGTTTCGGGATATCCGGATAGGACACCACTCCCGCCTCGTCGTGTGCGGCCCATCCCGACCGGACATCGGGGTTGCTCTTGTAGTAGTCGGCGTTGATGTCGATGAACACCTTGTCGCGGGTGCCGAGTTTGTCTGCGGGATAGATCGCATCGACCGGGCAGGCATCCGCGCAGGCGCCGCAGTCTATGCAGGCCTCGGGGTCGATGTGCAGGATGTCCGAGCTGCCGAAGCCGCGCTCCTCGGGCGTGGGATGAATGCAGTTGACCGGACACACGGAGACGCATGCCGCGTCACTGCAACAGGATTGGGTGATGACGAACATCAGAGCATGTGCGCTTTCCGGTAGAACCGCATGGCAGGCTTGGTGAGGAGGCCGACGTCGTCGAGGAACTCCATCAGATGCGCACAGCTGCCGCGGATCATCGAATGGAAGTGCGAGTTCGAGTTCATCTCCGCAACAGCACGATCCGCGTCCAGGCCGGCATCGGCGAAGGCCTTCTTCTGCACCAAGCTCGTCACGATGAAGTAGGCACCGAGGGCAACCGACAGGGCGCTGAACTGACGCCGTGTCCAGCCGACCCCCTGCATCGACTCACGCACTTCTTCGCGGGCGAACTTCATGTGTCGCGACTCCTCGAGCACATGGATCTCGTTGACCGTGCGGATGAACGGCAGGACCCGGTCGTCACGCATGCAGCCGCGCTGGAAGACGTCGAGCACTTCCTCGGCGACGAGGATGCCCGCGTAGGCGACCTCGTTCTTCGCAGTTCGCTTGAAGAGCTTGCCGAGCCGACCGACCTTCCTGGTCGGCTTGTACGACGTGCCGACCATCTTCTCCGAGGCCTTCGCGAACATGATCGAATGGCGGCACTCGTCGGCGATCTCGGTGAGCGCGAACTGGAACTCCGGACTGTGATAGGCCCCGAGATACTGGTCGCGGATCACCATCTCCTGCAGGATCATCTCGAACCAGATCCCGATGTTCATGATCGACGCGAACTCGTGACGGGTGACCGAGATGCGCTGCTCCTCGGTCAACTCGTCCCAATAGTCGGTGCCATACAGCGACGACCACTCCGGGCTGCAGCCGTATTTGGTCGGGTCCATCGGTGCCGACCAGTCGATCTCCGTCATGGCATTGCGCGACAGCCGCGCCGCCGAGGCGAGCAACCGTTCGGAGACCTCGTCGGTGCCTCGGTCCGGCACGCTCACCACGTTGTCGCCCGCGTCACCGTCTCGAGTGTGTTCGAGTGCAACCGTCATCGTGATCGACCTCCAGAAAGTACAGGTGAACCGGTGGAATTTTGTGACAATGCACGATGTCATGTCAATGCTTGTTGTCACACTAGCACCGGTGGACGGGAGCGTAAACAGTCGCGGAACTATACTGACGAGTAAGTTCCAGCAGAACACGCCTCATCAGGGCAAAGACAGGAGTGGACATGCCATCGATCTTCATCTCGGGCGGCGCGGCGGGCATCGGTCTGGCCACGGCAGAACGCTTCGGCCGCGAGGGCTGGACCGTCGGCGTCTACGACGTCAACGCCGAGGCGCTGGCCAAGGTGAAGGCCGACCACCCAGACTGGATCGTCGGCACGCTCGATGTCCGTGACGAGAAGCAGTGGGCCGATGCCCTGACCGAGTTCACCTCGCACACCGACGGCCGACTCGATGTCCTCGACAACAACGCGGGAATCCTGGTGGCGGGCGCACTCGACCAGATCTCACCCGAGGCCGTCAAACGCCAGATCGACATCGATGTGCTCGGTGTGACCCTGGGTGCCCAGGCCGCCTTCTCCTACCTGAAGGCCACCCCCGGGTCGCATCTGGTGAACATCGCATCGGCGTCGGCGATCTACGGCCAGCCCGACATCGCGACCTACAGCGCGTCCAAGTTCTACGTCGCGGGGCTGACCGAGGCGCTCGAACTCGAGTGGGAGCCACACGACATCCGAGTGGTCGGGATCTGGCCGCTGTGGGCCAAGACGCCACTGGCCGAGAACGACGCGAAGTCGACGAAGACCCTCGGTGTCCGGATCACGCCGGAACAGGTGGCCGACAAGGTCTGGGAATCCGTCCACCCCACTCGGCAGGACAAGCTCCTTCATCGGACGAGCTACTCGGTCGGCACGCAGACGTTGGTGCTCGGCAACGCGGCGAAGTTCATCCCCAACTTCCTCAACCGTGCGGTGAACAAGCTCATCGCTCAGTAGCGCAGGCCGCAGCGGCGCGTCGCCGCAGACGTGTCTCCACGAGATCTGCGGCGGCCGCCACAGCGGCGTCGGATGCGACCATTCCCTCGGCCAGCGATTCCGCTGCCTGCCGGATCTGCGGCATCAGAGTCGAGTGCAACAGCGCATCGACCGTCCGCTCGTTCACAAACGACACACGCGTCGCCACTGCTGCTCCGCTCGCCGCGACGGCGTGCGCCCAGACCGGTTGGTCGGCGGTCACCGCGCAGATGAGCATCGGTAGGCCCGCGCGTAGGACTGCCGCGGTCGTGCCTGCACCGCCATGGTGGACGGCCGCGGCACACCGAGGGAGCACAAAGGAGTGGTCCACGGCCGCCACGCCGTACACCCCTCGGTCATCCGAATCCACGCCGATGGTCGCCGTGCCGGCAACGAGGCACCGCAGACCGGCCCGACGGACCGCTGCTCGCAAGATCGAGATGACCGCATTCCGGTCACGTCGTGACATACTCCCGAACGTGATGAACACGGGTGGATCGCCATCGGCGAGCCACTCGACGAGATCTGCACTGTCCGTGTTGCTCTCGTCGAGGGCAGCTCGGCTTTCCGGAGGGAGGTCGAGAAATCCCGTGACCGGCTTGAGATGTCCCCATTCGGAAGTGAGTCCGGGAAACAGGACGGCATCGAACGCCTGGATCTGCAGCGCATCCGATCTGCGCAACCGTCGCGGCAGCGGTCCGCGCTCCCGCTGCAGGCCGATCCGTCGGCGAAATGCATTCTCGTTCCACCCGGTGGCCATCCAGGTGAGACGGTCGACGGCTCTCCAGGACAACCGCTTCCACGCGGCCGGCCACCACGAACACAGACCGGGAATCGGCCCGACGACACCGTTTTCCGACAGCGGTCCATATCTCAGCACGACCAGTGGGATGGCGAGACGTTCGGCAATCGTGCGGCCCCGGTCCTGACACAACGGCGCCGCCACGATCGCGTCCACGTCGGCCAGCGGACCGTCAGGAGCCAGGAAAGCGGCGATCAGGTCATCGTCGAGCGCCGCGAAACCAGCTCGTATCGTTGCCAGAGCGAATCGTATCCGCGCCAGTGGATCACGGCTCTTCTCCGCCGCAGTCGCCTCCGCCGACGACCATGCCCGGTGCTCGTCGAGACCCACGCCGTTTACGCATTTCACTCCCGCCGCCGTGGCGAGATCCACCAGGTTCGGCGGCGCCAGCAGGGTGACCCGTTGTGCGCGCCGCTGCATCTCCAACGCCAGGCAGATCCCCGGTTGGATATCGCCGCGGCTGCCGTACAACACGATCGCTGTGTGCTCGCCGCCCCTCGCTGCACGGGGCCCGGGCTCGGGTTGCGCGATGTCGTCAGTCGCCGTCATTCGATCACCAGAACCGATGTTCGATTCGCCAACAAGACAATTCGTCGCCGATCAGCTTTCGCATGACGTCCGCGTCACCGAAGTGGTCAGGGTGGATGCCGAAGAACGTCAGCGTGACCCGCTCCCCGTACTCGACTGCCCATGAGGCGATCGCCGGTCCTTGGTCGCGTCTTCTGCCCACGGGCATCCCCTGCATGATCGCCCGTATACCGAACGACGACGCCGTCACGCCGCCCAGCTGTAGTGAGTCAGGCGGCGCGACACCGAGGTTCGACACCGTGGTGTCCGGCCCGGCGATCGATACCATCGACTTCGCGATGAGTCGCTTCGGCATCAGACGTACCACCGGCGCCAAGTTGTCCGCGACCTGTTCGGCGCCGGATTCCGCGTAGTCGATGAAGGCCTGTTTGCTCAGCGCCCGTATCCTTTCGAGCCCGCCGGGGCTTTCCACCTCGTCGGGCAACCGGATCCACACACCCCCGGACGCGTTGGCCCGGTCGTCTGGATCACCCGCTCGGTTGTCGACCGCGATACACACCCGCAGATCGCCTTTCACCGGATATCCCGACCGTGCGATGACCCCGGCGAGCAACGCTGTGAACAGTGTGTTCGCGGTCCCTCCGTGCTCTGCGGCACACGCATGCCAACTGTCTCGGTCGATGTCGACGATGGCCAGAGTGGTGTCGGGACCGCACTGCGATTCCGACAGCGCCCGCGCAGGCCGTTCGTCGGCGACCTTGTGCGCACGTCCACCACGGTGTCGAATCGCCTCGCGGACGAGCACCCGCAGAGCGCCCGCGGACGCGACGAGCTGGCGTGCTGCGTCGACGACGTCCTCGGCGAACCTGCGCACGCCGTCGACGGATTCCGGCAGCGCCTTTTCCTGCCCGGAGTTCGCCAGGGCGAGCGCCCGGTGCACACCCTGTCCGTCGGCGACCATGTGAGACACCAGAAGTGAGACGACTCGGCCGCCGGACTCGATCGTTGCGGAATCCAGTCGCCACGCAACGCCCTCGGCGGGCCGCAGAGCCGCCGCGCGGAGTCGATCCTCGGCCCAGGCGCCGACGTCGCCTGCCCCGATCTGTCCCGGCACCGACGGCACCGGTGCAGCGTCCGACCGCACCCAGCGGTGCCGCGCCGCCGGAACCCGAGTTCGATCGACGGCCCGATGCAGGGGACCGTGGGCCAACGAGTCCCGCAGCCGTTCGACGGCGGCTTCACCAGGATCCGTCTCGAACACCCACAGGAACTGGATGGGTGCACTGAGTCCGAGCAGATCCTCTGCCAACAAATAGGATTCGTCGGCTCCGGTCACCCGTGGCACTCTGTGATCGGTTTCCATCATCGCCCTTCTCTCACCAGATCTCGTGCGGAAGTCCCCAGGCGGCCACTTCCGCGCCCAGGAGCGTCCGGAGTGCCTCGTCGGATTCGAAACTCGTCTCGTCACACCCGACCACCGAGATCGTGACCTGATCCGAGGACCGGACGAGCCACGATTGCACGCCGTCCCCGAACCGGTGGGGCATCGACGGCTCGACCCCCTGTGCCATACCCCGGAAAGCGAAGCGTCGCGCGACCTGAGAGCCGAGACGCAGGATGCCGTCGGGCAGTTCGCCCACGTTGGACACCATGGCGTCGGGCATCCCGGAGCCTGCGGTCACCACCGGAACCAGCCACGACGGCGGGAGCAGCCAGACCAGCGGCTGCAGGTGAGCGACCGCGGTCCTGCACCCCGAGGCCAGTCGGGTGTAGGCCGCTTTGCACGCCGCCCGGATCGGCCGGAGATCCCCGCCGGGGACCGGGTCGTCGGTCAGCATGATCGACACTCCCACAGTGGCATTCGATCGTCTGTCACCGACGTCACCGCGTACGTCGACGGGAACCCCCACCTTGATCGCCTCTCCGAGCGGGGCATATCCGCTGGACCGCAACAGTCCTGTGACAACCGCGACGAAGAGGCTGTTCGACGTCCCTCCGGCAGACGACGCCACGCGGTCCCACTCGTCGGTCGGCACGGACACGGTCGCCCGTCTCCAGACTGCGCGCGGAGCGCGCTCGGCCACCGGGGCACGGCGAGGTCGCGGATCGGACTGCGGCGTCGCCGGATCCGTCCGGCCTACCGCCGACACGGCGCGCCGGAGACCCTTGCCGACGGCCATCACCTGCGCACACGCATCCGCGAGATCGGTACCCGGACGCCTGCGGAGCCCTCGCGACGCCGCCGAGGGGCCGACGTCGACCGCCACCTCCGTCGTCGCGGTGCTCGAGTCGGCCATGGCGGATGCGGCGGCCGCGATCAACGTTCTCCCGTCCGCCACCAGATGCAAGGCGCACAACGAGATCACGGTGTTGCCCTCGGTCGTGCCCACGGCCCGCAATCGCCAGCATCGACCACGCTCGGGGTCGAGGTCGACACCTGCCATCTCCTCGGCTGCCCACTCGTCGAACGCGTCGTCGGAGACCCGATGACGATCCAGGCACAGTGGCGGGCGCTCATCGCCAGGCTCCCAACGCGGCCGCGCGCCCGGAACCCGTGACCTCACCAATCGCCTGTGCAAGGGTCCCGACGCCAGGTGACCGTTCATCGCGTCCAGGTCCTCCTCGGCAACCGCCCCGTCGATGATCCAGACGAGTTGGAGCACGGCACTCCATCCGAGTGCTCGGTACAAGAACCAGTACGTCGTGTCCTCGTCTCCGAGCCGGGTCCCGTCGATCCGCCTGCCGTCCAACGGAGTCGGTGATGGTCGAGGGATACGGGTCGCGTGCCCGGTTGTGGTGATCATTCGCTCGCCTCCTGCTGTGTCATGTGGCCGGCCACCCCGACCGTTGCATCGGAGATCGCCGCCTGTCGGCTCGACCTCCGAACCCGGCCGGTGGACGCCACCGCGCCTACACTGATCCCCGACCGACCTTGGGGGAGCTCATGAAATACGTTGTCGCCGTGAACGGCAGCCGCGGTGATGTCCAGCCTGCGGTGGCCCTCGGCATCGAACTGGCCGGCCGCGGGCACACCGTGACGATGTTGGTGCCGCCGGACCTGACGGGCTTCGCTGCCGCCACCGGGTTGCCGACGCAGCCGTATGGGGAGAGCACCCGCGAGGTACTCGTCTCGGAGTTGGTCCGCGACCGGATGCAGTCGCGTAACCCCGTCGTCAGGCTGCGGGCGGTCACCGAACTCAGCATCCGCGGCGGGCGATCGATGCAGCAGCACCTGCTCGAAGCGACCGAGGACGCTGATGCGATCATCGCCGGGAGCGTCGGCCAGGAACGCGCACACAACGTCGCACGGGTACGCCGGATTCCGCACATCCCACTCCACCTGTGTCCGCTGCGTCGAAACGGATCCACTTCCCTTCTCACGCATTTCGGCATCACCGCACCCGCTCCGGTCGCCCGCGAGAGCTGGCGCGCCGTCGAGTGGTTGTTGTGGTGCGGCGGACGCTCTGCCGAAGCGACGCTCGCCGCCGAACTGGGACTGACCGCGGTGCGCGCACCGTTCGCGACGCAGATCGCCGCGACCGGCGTACCCGAGATCCAGGCCTACGACCCGGTCCTGTTCCCACAGCTTCCGGTCGAGTGGCGCGCGCGCCGGCCCCTCGTCGGATTCTTCACCTTGCCCGGCGCGCACCGCGCCGGTGTCGGTGACCTGTCGGACCCCGACCTCGACGACTGGATCACGAACGGTCCCGAACCCGTCTACGTGGGATTCGGCAGCATGATGCCCACGAACACCGAACACCTCGCAGACGCATTCCGCTCCGCCGCCGAACAAATGGATCTTCGGCTCCTGGTATCGGGTGGCTGGAGCGGGTTCATGTCCGGAATCGACGATGATCGGGTACGTGTGGTCGGGCACATCGACCACGACGCCGTTCTCCCACGGTGCGCCGCCGCCGTACACCATGGCGGCGCGGGTTCGGTCGCTGCCGGCCTGCGCGCAGGCATCCCCACGGTCGTCACCTGGGTGGGTGCCGATCAGCCGATCTGGGGTGACGCGGTGGCCAGATCGCATGTGGGTTCCTCCTTTCCGATGGCGCGCGTCGACTCCGCGAGACTTGTCGCGGCACTGCGCCACGCACTGGACGAGAAGACACGGCGGACCGCATCCGACCTGAGCGCCCGCCTCGTGGACCCGGAGCACGCCGTCGCAGCCGCGGCCACGATCGCCGAGCAGGTGACCGACGAATGGTCACGGCAACACTCGGTCTGAGGAACGTCGACGAACTCGGCGCGCCGACCATCGACCGGTGTCGCCGTCATAGAGACGGATGGCGCCCAGCCGCACGGCATGCAGCACGGTGAGGGCCGGGACGTAGACCAGCGCTGTCCCCGCGGTCAGCGCGAACCGTCTGTGCAAGGCGAAGGTCCGTGGCAAGAAGCTCATGTACTTCACGAATGCAGGTAGGCCCGACTCCATCCGACGGGCCGAGACACCCACCGTCAGTGATGCCAGAAACGCGTTACGTCCACCGTCCTCGGTGATGCACAGTCCCATGTCGACATCCTCGAAGATGTCGCGCCGCATGCTGACCCGAGAACGTATGCGTTCCCAGGTATCTCGCCGTACCACCATGTTCGACCCGTACAGGACCGGGATGTCGGTCACGGTCCGGTGAGCTCGCCGACGCCCCAGCGGATGGATCTTGATCTTCCACCGATCGAATCGTCCGGCCAGCGGGACACCGTAGGCCTCTCCCCGGCCACACAACGCCGACCACTTGTGTTCGATGTCAGACCCGAAGAAGTCCACGATCGTCTCGGCCCAGCGCGCACCGACGCGGGTGTCGGCGTCGATCCGCGCGATCAGTTCTCCGGTCGCGGCATCCAGGCCCGCGTTACGCGCAAAGACGAGTCCCTGGCACGGCTCTCGGATGATCCTGATCTCCGGGTGCCCTTCGGCTCGGCCCCCCACGATCGCCATACTCGCGTCGGTCGAGTTGTTGTCCACGACGATGATCTCTGCGATGTGGTCGATCTGGTCGGTCAGCCGCGCCAAGCACTCGCCGATCGTGTCCTGCTCGTCGAATACCGGAATGACGACGGAGAGCTTCGGCTCGCCGTTGACTCCGGTGACGGTATGACGGGGGTCGCTGGTGTTCACGTCAGGTTCTCCGCACGTAGGTTCGCAGGGTCAGGGGCACGACGATCGCCAGCACTGCCACGGTGATGGCTATCGTCACGATGATCTGTTGTGCCGCAGGTTCTCCCAGGGACAACGCCCGCGCCGCGGACACCAGGTGTGACACCGGATTCGCCGCAGCACAGGTCTGCATCCACTGCGGCATGGTGTCGATGGGTACGAGCGCGTTGGACACCAGGGTCAACGGCATGAGCACCAGCATCGAGACGCCCTGGACCGTCGATGCGCTGTCGAGCAGAACGCCGGCCAACGCGAAGATCCAGCTGAGCGCGAAGGCGACGATGACGATGAGAATGCAGGCCGTCACGAGACCGGACACACTCCCGGGGCGGTATCCCATCACCACGCCTACCGCGACCGTCATGACGCTCGCGACGACATAGCGAACTGCGTTGGCCGCCAACGCTCCTGCCAGGGGCGCGATGCGTGAGATCGGCAACGACTTGAATCGGTCGAACACCCCGCGATCGAGGTCCTCGCGCAACTGGACGCCCGTGACGACCGACGCGGCGAGACACACCTGAACCAGCACCCCCGGGAGCAACATGGGGAGATAGCCGTGTACATCGCCGACGATGGCACCGCCGAAGACTGTCGAGAACATCACGGTGAACACCACGGGCAGAACCATCACATCGAACAGTTGCTGAGGATTGTGCCGGATCTTCAACAGCCCTCGACCGGTCATGACCATCGACTGAGAGATGGTGGTCCGCAACCGGACACGCCCGTTGACCGGAGGCGCGCTGCCGACGACGCGGGCGTCACCCCCGGACGACCGGGCCGCGGTGGTCACGCCGCAGCTCCCGTCGCGGACTCACCGGTGAGCGAGAAGAACACTTCATCGAGGCTGGGACGGTCCACGTTCACCGACGCCAACTCGACGCGCTGCGACCGCAGGGCGAGGAGGAGTTCGGGCAGTCGATCGAGATCGGCCACAGGCACCCGTACGCAGCCCCCGGGTTCGTCGATCAGAACCATCCGCGAGGCGAACGGTGCACACACGGCGGCCGCCGTCGACAGAACTCCGGGTTCACGTGGTTCCAGTCGGACGTGTGTGTCACCGCACCTGGCCTTCAGTTCCTCGGCCGTCCCGTCCGCGATGATTCGGCCGGCGTCCATGACGGCGATCTGATCGGCGATCTGATCGGCCTCCTCGAGGTACTGGGTGGTCAGTAGCACGGTGGTCCCGGCCGCCACCATGGCGCGTACGGTGTGCCACATCTGCACCCGGGTGCGTGGATCCAGCCCTGTCGTCGGCTCGTCGAGAAAGAGCAACCTCGGTCGTGTGATCATCGACGCCGCGAGATCGAGCCGTCTGCGCATCCCACCCGAGAACTGCCGTACCGGACGAGCGGCGACGTCTGCCAGGCCGAACTCGTCGAGTAGTTCGTCGGCCCGACTCCGTGCCGCGCGGCGCGAGGACCCCACCAGCCTCCCGAAAACGGTGAGATTCTCTGCAGCCGTCAGATCTTCGTCCACGGTTGCGTACTGGCCGGTGAGCCCGATGAGAGACCGCACTGCCAGACCGTGGCGGATGATGTCGTTCCCGAAGATCCGGGCCGTCCCGTCATCGGGTCGCAACAGTGTCGCGAGCATCCGTACCGTGGTCGTCTTGCCCGCTCCATTGGTACCCAGCAACGCGCACACGCTCCCTGCCGGGACGCGGAGATCAACGTGATCGACCACGCATGCGCGGCCGAAATGTCTGGTCAACCCCTCAGCGTCGATCGCCAACGCAGCATTCTTCATCAGCATTCTCCATGTTGGTTCTCACGCCCGTCGAAAGATGTTTTGTCTCAGCGCTTTTCGCCGCCATTGACAAGCGGGAACCCCTTGCGTTGCAGCGCATGACAGATCGATGACAGGTGCGAACCACTCCCCGGTCACGCCGGCCCCGACAGCCACGCAGCCAGGCTAAGGCGCACCGTCGACGCCTGCAATACGTCACTGCGCGGAGACAACCCGCCACGCACCGGATTCGATTGCCGCAACACGTCCCGTCGCACCGGGGCCTCGTGGCCCGGAAATCACTCCTGACATCGGAATCCTTTGCTCGCAGCCAGTTTCGGCGAAACACGGGCTTCATCGAATTGACACATCGGTAACATCGCCACGCCGCGGTCACCGAGACTCCGACCATTGCGTCGAATCATGTTGCTGTACAACGTGATCAACACATTCAAACTAGTACATCAGATTATTGGTGTGACGAAGCACACCTACGTGCACGGATGTGCATGCACGCGTCGCAACCCTATGATCGCCGTGGAACCCCGACGAATGTTCGCGCTCCGACTCCCCTCGCCATCGGCGTCGCGGTGCGCGTGCGCTCCCGGACGCCTACGTCCGGGACATGAGCACTCCAATCGCAACGTATCGATCGAATCGGGAAAACGGATACACATCAATGAAATTCACTGAGCTGTCGGCGTATGAGCTTCCCGCCGGCACGGTCACGGAGTGGACGCCGGCCACCATTCGGCCCCCCGAGGAGTGGGCGGTCGATGACCGACCACTGAGCTACGAGCACGAGGACCACATCGCCCGAACTGCCGGTCGACGAACCTCACACCCAGAGGAGAACTCATGGCTCGGAGCGGTATTCGAGGTCGACCGACCCCTCGACCACGCGGCGATGGAACGTACGATGCTCTCCTGGACGCGCCGACACGAGGCATTCCGCACCACCGTCACGCTGCACGAGGATGCGCGCGGCTCACAGGTCGTCCGCCGCACCCTCGACCCAGGTGCCGTACAGGTGCAGCGACGCGATCTGGGCAGCTTCGCCGACGGAGAGGTCGCCGACCACCTGATCGCGACATTCGACCGCAGGCTGTCGCCGCTCACCTGGCCGCACTGCTCTGTGGCAACGATCTCCGACATACCGAGCCCACGGTCCGCAAACGCCTTCCTCATCCTGTTCGCCGCCGACCACTCGGTGATGGATGCATACTCGATGTTCCTGTGCATCAATGAGTTACGGACACTCTACGATGCCGAACTGGATGGCCACGAACCCGAGCTGCCGACGACCGGAAGCCACGTGGACCACAGCGGCGACAATCGCAGCGTCGGCGAAGAGCTCACGATCGACCATGCCGCTGTGCAACGTTGGCGCCGCTTTCTCGACGCCTGCCACGGCAGCCTACCCGGACTCGAGATGACTGTGGCGGACCGGGACACCTCGACGGTCGGTGCGCGGACCGCCGCTGTCCGACAAAGAGGTTGGGCCGGACAGGTCGCCACCGCCGGACAGATGGCCGCGCTCAACTCCGTGTGCCGCGAACTCGGCCATTCGACCCAGACCGCGGTCGTCACCGCATTGGCACTCGCTCATCGGGAACTCACGGGCCTCCCCCGCATGCGGGCGGTGATGCCCATGCACACCAGGGACGAACCGCGGTATGTGGAGTCGGTGGGATGGTATGTCGGTCTCGGGCCGCTGGACGTGGACCTCGCCGGCGCCCGCTCGATCGAAGACGCGCTCGGTGCCGCGGCCGCCGGGACGGACGAGGCGAAACGCCTGTCTCGCCTGCCCTATCCCCGGATCGCGCAACTCCTGGAAACCGATGCCGAACCCGAGTTCGTGATCTCCTATCTCGATCTCCGATTCGTACCGGCCGCAAGCCGATGGCCCGCCTGGAAAGCACAGACCCTGCGCGGCAGCACCCGCTCGGACACCGAGGTCTACATCTGGGCAGCTCGCACCCCGACCGGCATGACCGTCTCGACACGTTTCCCCGGCAACGACACCGCGGCTGCGAACGTCCGGCTGCTGATCGACACCACCGCCGCGGTGATCGCGGACATCGCCGAGTCGGGCCCGCACCACACATTCGAGCGGTCGCTGGGCCCGCATGCACGACCCGAGCACGACGAGCGCCAACCCGCATGACTACGAGAGGCACGACGTGAAGATCACTGCACTGCACCAGTGGGCACCACCGCCTGGAGTCGCGCTGCGCTGGCAACCCACCGCCTCGTGCAGGGCTGCCGCTGCCGCAGCCCCGGTGACCACCGGACCATTGACGTTCCTCGCCGAGAACCACATCCGTGGTTCGCACCGGGAGCATTCGGCCGGTGCGCCGCACCGGGCGTATCTGGGCTCGGCGACCGAACTCGACGGTGAACTCGATGTCGCGGCGATGACTCAGGCCCTCGAAGCCTTCGTGCGCCGACATGAGATTCTGCGCAGCTGGTTCGACTTCGACGGCGACACCATCCGGTGCCACGTGGTCGCACCCGAGGACGTGGCCTTCGAGGTCGTGGGCGCCGGACAGATCAGTTGCGCAGAGGAACTGAACACCCACCTTCGGCAACGTTTCGAATCGGAGACCTGCAGCGACTCCTTTCCGGGCCTGGCATTCGGTGTGCTCGCGCGTCCCGAAGGGTTCTCTATGTTCCTCGGCTGTGACCACGCATTGAGTGACGGTGCGTCACAAGCCCTCGCACTGCCCGAACTCGCTGCCCTGTACGACGCCGCCCGAACGCACGCGGGCTCGGCCGAACGCGACGCGCGCGCCGGGGACGGTGCACCGGGGTTCTTCGACTACGCCGCGCGCGAGAAGGAGATCGCCGAACGCCTCGATGGTGACGCCCCAGAGGTTTCACAGTGGCGAGAGACGTTTGCCCGCAACGACCTGCGCATGCCCCGGTTTCCCCTCGACCTCGGCCTCGCACCGGGCGAGACCGCCCCGGTACGACCGTTCGAGTTGGAGCTCCTCGAGGGAGATCAGGTCACCGCTTTCGACACCGCCTGCAAATCCGCCGGGGGCAACCTGCTCTCCGGGGTCTTCGCCGCCCTGGCACTCACCGGTTTCGAACTGGGATGTGGACCAGAGTATTACGGCATGACCGTACTCAACACGCGTGGCGCGGATGAGCGCTTCAGCAGGGCCCAGGGTTGGTTCTGCGCCTTCGCACCGATCGAGGTGAGCGTCCGCGGGGCAGCGAGTTTCACCGACGTCGTCCCCGGCGCGCGGGTCGCCCAGCAGCGGGCCAAGAGTTTGGGCACCGTCCCCGTCCAACACGCGCTGGGCGCTATGGTCGCTGCGGGCGCCACCGCCGATTCTGTGGTGACCGCACCGAACTTGGTGTCTTACATAGATTTCCGCTGGTTCCCCGGAAACGGATCCGCCGCATACGACCGTGGCGTGATCTTCACCGGAGAAGGCCGCACAGCCAATGCGTCGGTGTGGATCAATCGCGACCACGACAGGCTCTACCTGGGTAGCCAGACACCCGATACACCGTTCGCGCAACGTCAGATCCAGCGGTACTTCGAGCACTTGCGCACACTCATCACAGATGTTGCGAGCAACGGCGATCGACCCGCCGTGTCGCCGGAGAACGCCGCAGACGAATCACACGGCATCGTCCATATCGTCACCGATCACCGGGAGCCTCCCCTTGCACGTCACCACCATTGACCGCTATCTCCCCGAGCCAGGTGAGTTCCTGTCCTGGTCTGTCGACGCCACGAACAGCGTCGCCCAGGATTCGGCGGTCCCCCCGTCGTTCAACCAGACCGTCCATCTGTCCGGAGCGGGAGAACACCGGACCTGGCTGGCCACCGCATTCGACGTGCCTGGCTCGATCGACCGGTGCGCCCTGGCCCGGGCCTACCACGCACTCGTCACCAGGCACGGCACGCTGCACAGCGCCTTCGCCACGCGAGACGACGCGATGGTGCGCACCGAGCACGATCCGGCACGTCTCATGTTGATTCCGAACCCTGCGGTGCGCGAATCGGATTCAGCTGCGCTGCAGAGGTCCATCTGGTCGGCGATGGACGCGGCATGTGACCCGTTCGATTTTCCCGCCTACCTTCTGGGCGCCATCGATCGCAGCGGCCGTTCGACCATTCTGTGTGGATTCGACCACTCCCACGTGGACGCCTACTCGATGTCGATCATCGTCGACGACCTCCATCGCCTCTACCACGGCTACCGCCTGGAGCCTGCAAGTTTCTCCGCCGATCAACTCTCGATGAGCGGCAGCTTCGTCGATTACTGCGCGACAGAGGCAACGACGACCGACGTGGCGTCCACCGATCCTCGACTTCGGGCATGGATGGAGTTCTTCGGCGAGCACCATGGTCGACCACCGACATTTCCGCTCGATCTCGGTCTGGCTCCCGGGGATCGTGCTGCCCAGGGTGTCGATGTTCGACATCTGCTGGGCACGAACGAGACCCAACGTCTTGCCGCGCTGTGCCGACGCAACGGATCGAGCCTCTACGGCGGAGTATTGTCGGCCATGGCTCACGCGGTGCGCGATCTCGGCGGAGGTCCCGATCTCGCCATGCTGTTCCCGATGCACACGAGACGCAGCGAGCCCTGGTACACCGCGGTCGGATGGTTCACCACCAACGCACCTCTCACCGTCGTCGCGCACAGCTGCCTGCAGGAGACAATCAGACGGACCGGTCCCGAACTCCGGCGCGCGATGCGCTTGGGCGGGGTTCCGATCTCCCAGGTCATCAACAGCCTCGGTGGACTCGATCGCGTTCGCGACGACATCTTCATGGTGTCCTACGTCGACTACCGCACTCTTCCGGGGGCCCGGCTGCATGCCGAAGTCGACGCTCAGCACATCTCCACCGTGACGACCGCCGACGACGCCCAGTTCTGGATCTCGCGCACCAGCCGGGGATTGGCTCTTCGGTGTCGATACCCGGATACCGATATCGGATGCGCCACGATCCGGTCCTTCGTCGATCGCGTCGGCGCCATCGTCGAGCAGGCGGCGCGAAGTGACAAGCAGCCGGACACAGCGCACCTGTCCGATGCGTCGCCGCTGTGGGGCCGACCGAACCCGGTCCGTACCCACGCCGACAACGGGCTGTCCGCGTAGCTTCGTCACCGACGGACGGCGATTCGCTCGCGCGTGCGGACGTCAGTCTTCGGCGTGACGCCAGGTGTCACCGGGCGCAGTGGGCAGACGCCAACCGAAGACAAGGCTGGCCAGCCGCAGTCCGGTGGCGAGCACTGCTCCGACGACGAGCCACACCCAGATCGGCACGGATGACTCGGTGCCGCCCACGCCGACGACGGTGGCACCGATCAGCGCCGGAACCGCGTACAGGTCCGACGGGCGCAGCAGGAGCGGGATCTCGTTGGCGAGGGCATCGCGCAATATGCCACCACCGATGGCGGTGAGCAGGCCGACGATCGCCGCTGCGAAAGCACTGACGTGCTGGTCGACGGCGATCGCCGCACCGCTGGTCGCGAACAATCCCATGCCGATCGCGTCGAGTATGAGGACGCTTCGGCGCAGCTGGGTGAAGGTCGGGTGGAAGAAGAACACCACCAGGCTCGCAACGGTCGCCACCAGGATCGGCGGCCAGTTCTGCACCGACGACGGTGGGGTGATGCCCAACAGCACGTCGCGCAGGATGCCGCCACCGACGCCGGTCAACGCACCGACGGTGACGATGCCCCACAGGTCGAAGCCCTTGCGCACACCGAGCATGGCGCCCGAGGCGGCGAACACGGCGATGCCGACATCGTTGAGGATCTCTTGCAGCACCCGCTCATCGTGTCAGACGGGGACGACCGTATACGTACGACGACGACCGCCCCGGGGTGTCACCCGAGGCGGTCGCCGATGGAACCGTGCGACTCCGACCGGAGGGTCAGAGTTCGAGGAAGGTGCTCAGCGGCGATCGAGATCGATGATGCCGGCCTTGGCGGCCTTCACGAGACGGCGCGGAATACGCTGCGCGACGCCGTTCACCTTCACCTCTTGCAGTGCGGGGTTTTCCGCCTTCCACTGCGAACGACGGCTGCGGGAATTCGCCCGCGACATCCGGCGCTTGGGTACAGCCATGGTTGAGCCCTTCTCCTACGTGTAAGTCTGTGCAGTCCGCCGACACATGGTGCCGGTTGGTCCCGCCGATCGGTGCGCCCGTCCCGTCACAGCATCGTTTCCGAGCAGAATCGAACCGGTCGGGCGCGGCACACAACCAGATCAGACTACCGGGCCGGGGCCCGAAGGTCCAAAACGGGACGCTCGACGTCGGGCGTGACGTCGGCTACGCCGACGACGCTGCGCCGACGATGACGAGGATCAGCAGGATGACCAGGAAGATGACCACCAGCGCGATCGAGATCCAGCCGAGGATCACGCCGGCCTTCGCCATGCCCTCACCTTCCTGCGTCCCGACCGATGCCTCGATCTCGTCACGCGCGGAATTGCCGAGGATCACCGCGACGACGCCGAGCACGCCGGGACAGACGGCGAACGAACCGATGCCACAGATAAGCGATGCGATCGCCTTACCGTTCGTCTGCCGGGCGTATGGGTAGGCGACGGCACCGTAGTGCGGTGCGTACTGGGGAGCTCCCGTGTACGGGGACTGACCATAGTGGGGGCCCTGCCCGTAGGGCGCGCCGTACGGAGCCGCCTGACCGTACTGGGCGGTCTGGCCGTACTGGGCGGTCTGGCCGTACTGGGCGCTCTGGCCGTACTGGGCGCTCTGGCCATACTGGGCCTGACCGTACTGCTGGGTCTGACCGTGATCGGGGGTCTGGTGGGCCGCCGGATCGTACGGGGGAACCTGACCGGACGGGGGCATCCCGGGATGGGATTGCGGTGTCGGTCCTGGTGGGGGCGTCGCCCCCGGCTGCGGCGCCTGGTTGTCGGAGTACGCCGACGTGGCGTCGGCTTGCCCGGTCGGTGTGTGCCCCGAGCCCTCGTACGGCGACGCCTGTGGGTAAGCCCCGTGCGCCTGGCCCGGTGAGGGGTACCCGGCCTCGGTATCGGGCGGTACCTCGCTGAACCCGTCGTCGGTCGGGGTGGCGGCCCCGGGAGTGGTCACCGCGTCGGCGACATTCTCCGGGGGGTCGGGAGGTGTTCGGTCCCCGGGACCAGATGTGCCGTCGGTGGGGTTCGTCATCGCTGCGTCCTCTCCCGGGCTGATCCGCCCGGCGTCACAAGCTGGTGGCGCGCTGGCGTGGCGTGCTCGCGGGTGGCGGAGGCCACCGGCCTCCAGGGTAGTGAACGGTTCGGACGTCAGACGCCGACGACCACGATTCCGATGAGGACGAGGAAGGCCACCATCGCCGCCGTGCCGATCGCACCCGTGACGATCCCGGCGATCGCCACCCCCTCACCCCGACGGCCTGACGACGCCCGGATGTCGCGGACCGAGACGATCCCGAGGATCACCGCCACGACCGGGAGCGGCAGAGCCAGTCCCGCGCACAGGAAGATCAAGGGCAGCGACACCAATCCGAGGACCAGTGACGTGACCGCTCGACCGTCCGTACGCGGTTCGGACACCCTGGGTTCCGGCCCGGACGGCGGCGGTGCAGACGGATACGGGGCCGACGGATACGGGGCCGACGGATAAGGAGCCGGGTAGAAGCGACCCTGGTCGAACATGTCGGGCTGGTCGTACGGGGTCACCGGCGGCAACGCCGTCCAATCGTCGTCGGCAGGGTCCGGATTCGAGTGCCGGGGTGGATAGGTCATCACGTCACCTCTCCCGGCGCGGGCCGACACCAGCGAATGTGTCGTCCAGGCTAGTCACTACACTCGTCCGGTGTCAGGCGTCGTCTCGGGATTCACCGTCATCTTCATCATGGTGGGCATCGGTTACGTCCTCGGCCGCACCCGAGTGCTCGGCGACGGCGCCCACGAGGTCCTGTCCAGACTGGTGTTCTTCGTCTGTACGCCTGCGCTGCTCTTCCATTCGTTGGTGACCTCGGACCTGTCGGTCATCTTCTCCCGCACCCTTGTCATCGCAGGCGGCAGTGCACTGGCAATCGGCGCAATCTACGTGGTGATCGCGCGCCTGTGGTTGCGTCGCGCAGTCCCGGAACTCGCGATCGGCGCGCTGTCGTCGTCCTACGTGAACTCGGTCAACCTCGGGCTCCCGATTGCCATCTTCGTGCTCGACGATGCGTCGTTCATCGCCCCCCTGCTCCTGTTCCAGATCCTCATCTACTCACCGATGGCACTGGTCACGCTCGACGCCACGGTGACCGATCCGGCACTGGGCCGGGCGACACGTCGATCCACGATCCGGGCCGCCGTCGTCGGGCCGGCCACCAATCCGATCGTGCTGGGCGGGGTGGCGGGGCTGATCGTGTCGGTGATCGGGTGGGTTCCGCCCGCGGCGGTGATGGAACCGCTGAAGATGTTGGGCGAGGCATCGGTCCCGGCGGCGCTGCTGGCATTCGGGCTGTCGCTGACCGGGGTCGCGGTCTTCAAGAAGGGCGAGAGCCCACGCCGCGACATCGCGCTGGCGTCGGCGCTCAAGATCATCGCGATGCCCGTCCTCGTCTACGTGATCGCCCGCTGGGGATTCGGCGAATCCGGCCACGAACTGTTCGCGCAGGTCGTCATCGCAGCACTACCCACCGCGCAGAACGTCCTGGTGTATGCCACCCGCTACCGTCGCGCCCAGATACTCGCGCGCGACACCGCGCTGATCACCACCGTCGCGTCGATACCGGCGATCGCCGTGATCGCGCTGCTGCTGGCCTGACGCCCGTCTCGGCCGCTACTCGCGGTCCTTGCGCTTGACGTCGACACCACCCATGAGCGCAAAGCCGACGACCCGGACGGTTGGTGCGCCCGGCACACCCTTGCCCGCTGCCCGGCCACCGAAGCCGCCCATGATGGCCCAACCACCGATCTCGACGGTGACGTCGGGAGGCACGGTGATGTCGACACCACCCATGATCGTTGCGCACCGGATGGTCAGTACGGGTGCGGTGAACTCGACCTCCCGCAGGTCGATCTCCACACCGCCCATCACCGCGGTGGCGGTCAGCGTGTCGGCGACCGTGGCGTTGCCGCGCAACTCGGCTCCGGACATGATCGCGACGCGGTGCGCGACGGGGCGACGCCCGGAACCGGGGCTCACCCGACTGGCCGACGGTTCGCCGACGAACGGCATCGGCACCCCGAGTTGTCCGACCGGCAGGTCATCGGTCAATGCATCGAGCTCGCCGAAAGTCTTGGCCGCCACGGCCTTACCCGCCCGTTCCTGATATTCGTCCGGAGACAGGCTGCCCCTGGCCATCGCCGCCGACAAGATCTGGTGGACGAGTTCACGATCGGCGTCGGCGGCACGCAGGCGTGCTCGACGGTCATCGGGCGCAGGCAGATCCTCGGGGGATGTCACAGTGTTCGAGCCTAACGGTGACAGGTCGTTCCGACCACCCTGAGATTTCCCCGGAATCCCCTGCGTCATCGGGAGAAAACCCTGAGATACCGCCCCGAGATACAGCGCGCGATTCAGCCTCGACGCCCACGCCGCGAACGAAGATAGTCGCCGACGACGGCAGCCCCCAGACCGTCGATGTCCGGCGCGACGACCCGGCCGCCGATACGGCGCGCGATCTGATCCATGAAGTGCGCAAGCCCCGGGTCCTCCCCCAGTTTGAAGAAGGTGACCTGTGCGCCCAGACGTGCCACGTGGTCGAGTTCGCGGACGGTGAGCGCGATCGTCTGCGGATGCGGCGGGTAGAAGAAGAACGGCTCACCGCTCGGATCCAGATGGGAAGTCGGCTCGCCATCGGTGACCACCAGCACCACCGGTTGCGCATTCGGGAACCGTCGCAGGTGCCGTTGGGCGAGAAGCAACGCGTGATGCAGATTGGTTCCCTGCTCCATCCGGGGCTGCAGGCCCGTCAGTTCGGCGATGTCGATCGACCTCGCGTACCGACCAAACGCGATCAGGTGGAGCTCGTCACTGCGGAAACGGGTGGAGATCAGGTGATTGAGCGCGATGGCGGTGCGCTTCATGGGCGTCCACCGGCCCTCCATCTCCATGGAGAAGGACGTGTCGACGAGGAGCACCACGGCGGCCTGCGTCCGAGCTTCGGTCTCGGCGACCTCCACGTCCCGCACGTCGATACGCACCCCGGACCGGGCGATCTCGCCCATTGCCCTCGACGGTTCGTCCGTCTCGGAGATGGTGCGCAGCACGGCATTCGACACCGTACGCGTCACATCCCAGGGGTCCGTGTCGCCGAACTCCCATTCTCGCGACGCACCGCTGGGCTCGCCGAGGACGCCCGGCCGCCTGGTCTGCCGATCCCCTCGTCCCGAGAGCTGCTCGGCGATGTCGGAGAAGATCGACTGGCCCAACTGGCGCATGGCCTTGGGACTCAGTCGGAGCTGACCGTCGGAGGCACGATCGAAGAAACCCTCTTCGGACAACGCCCGCTCCAACTCGGCCAGGCGCCGCGCATCGACGGCCGCCTCGTCACCGAGTTGACGCGCGAGTGCGTCGAGATCGATGTCATCCATCTGCGCGCCCGCATACTGTTGGGACAGTTGCTCACTCAACGCCTCCAACTCGGAGATGTCGCGCAGCGCGGCCGCGCCCTCGCCCAGCCCCATCGGCTGATCACCGGAGAACGACTGCGCATTGTCCCAGTCCAGACCAGGCCTCGCCGCCCGCAGAGACGAATCCATCTGGGCCAGTTGACTCATCAGGTCCGGGGACCCGAACGCCTGTTGGGCGAGCTGATCGAGTTCGGCGCGCTGCTCCGGGGTCAACGAGTTGTAGAACTGCTGTGCCGCCGCGGCCCGCTGCGCCAGGGAGTCGATGAGTTCGTCGGTGTTCCTCGGGTTCTCGGGAAAGAACTCACCGTGCTTGTCCATGAACTCGTCGAACTGCCTGCTGGTGTCCTCGCCCCGGTTGTGCGCATCGAGCAGCTCGTTGAGATCGGACAACATGTCCGAAATACGTTGCCGATCCTGCTCGTTCGCCCCCTGCAGGGCTTCCTTCATGCCGGCGAACCGCTGATCGAGCAACTCACGACCGAGCAGATCCTTGATCTTCTCGTAGTCCTCGCGTGCCTGTGGGCTACGCCAGTCGTATTCGGCGAGCTCTTCGACCGCCTGCGCGGTGGACGCGGGCAGACTACCGATCTGCATCTCGGCGAATCGTGCGTCGTCGTCGAGGTCCCGGGCCAGTTGTTTACGTTCTTCGAGGACCGCCCGGTCCAACAGTTCTCGGATCTCGGCGAACGTGCCGTCGAGGTTGCGGCGGTTGAGCATCTCCTGCCGGCGGCGGTTGACCTGTTCACGCAGCCGGTCCAGACCACGCATGTCCTGCGTACCCCGCCGGAGGAACTCACGCAGAGCCCGTTGCGGCGACGTACCTGCCATCACGTCGTCGCCGATGTCGCGTAACGCCTCGCGCAGGTCCACCGGCGGAGCGAGCGGGTCGGGCCCGCCTGCGTAACGCTGGTACCGGGAACGATGAAAGTTCTTGCGGGTCATGTGTCACCCATAAATCGTCTGCCCGGCCTCGTCGGCTTCTTTGCCGATCCGGCGGGCGAGGAACAGTCCTTCGAGAGCGAGTTCGAGAGCACTCGCCCGCTCGCCGTCGATCTCTGCGTCGAGACGTTCGGCGATCTGGTCGACGACCTCGGCGGTCTGCTCCGGGTTCGGGATCGAGCCGAGCAGTTCTGCGGCGGTCACTCGATCACCGGTCACCACGGGCTCGCCGCTCTCCAGAGCATCCACCAGAGCGGCCATGTCGATTCCACCCAGATGCGCACGGACGGTGTCGGCCACCGACTTGCGCAGCAGATGTTCGAGGATCTCCAGTTCGCGGCCTTCTTCGCCCGATTCGAACTCGATCTTTCCGCGCAACACCTCGATCACCGACTCGAGGTCGACGACGCGCGCCACCGGCACCTCCTCACCGGTCACCGTGGCACGATGCAGGGCCGCCGCCGCGACTGTCTCGGCTCCGGCGATGGAGAAGCGCGCCGAGACGCCCGACCGTTGATCGATCGACGGGTGATCGCGTGCGTAGCGGGTGAACCGCGCGAGGATCTCGGTGATGAAGGTCGGCACAGAGGCGGTGAGGTCGGCCTCCTGCTCGATGACCGCGACCTCGTCGTCGAGTTCCAGCGGGTAGTGAGTACGGATCTCGGCGCCGAAACGGTCCTTGAGCGGTGTGATGATCCGGCCGCGGTTGGTGTAGTCCTCGGGGTTGGCGCTGGCCATGACGAGGACGTCGAGCGGTAGACGCAGCGTGTAGCCGCGCACCTGGATGTCGCGCTCCTCCATGACATTGAGCATCGACACCTGGATACGTTCGGCGAGGTCGGGCAGCTCGTTGATCGCGACGATCCCACGATGAGCGCGCGGGATGAGGCCGAAGTGAATGGTCTCCGGATCCCCGAGACTGCGACCTTCGGCCACCTTCATCGGGTCGATGTCGCCGACGAGGTCGGCCACGGACGTGTCCGGGGTGGCCAGCTTCTCGCTGTAACGCTGACTGCGGTGACGCCATTCGATCGGCAGATCGTCGAGCAGATTGGCGGCCTTGCGAATCGATGCAGGCGTGATCGGCTCGTAGGGGTGTTCGCCGAGGTCGGACCCGGTGATCACCGGCGTCCATTCGTCGAGCAGTCCGACGAGGGTGCGCAGGATGCGCGTCTTGCCCTGACCGCGTTCGCCGAGCATGACAACGTCGTGGCCTGCGATGAGTGCCCGCTCGAGCTGCGGGATGACGGTGGCCTCGAACCCGACGATTCCCGGCCACGGATCGCGGCCCTCACGCAACGCCGTCAGCAGGTTGTGGCGGATCTCGTCGCGCACGCTGCGCTGGATGTGGCCGCTCGCGCGCAGTTCACCCAAGGTACGGGCGGACGGATGGCGGGTCTCGGTGGATTGCGAGGTGGATGTGGTGAAGTTCTCCTCTGGCACCCTGTCCACGGTACTCCCGCCGATGCGACCTGGCTCACGCGAACACGGTCGCGCACCGAGCCGCTCAGCCGTGCGTGGCGTCGGCCGCCACTGAAGGATCGCGTCCGATGAACCCCATCAGACGTGTCACCGGATCGGCGTCAGGGTCCACTGGGACGGCCGGACCGTACTGCCCTGACGAGCGCAGCAGATCCTCGATACCGCGCATGCCGTCGAGCAATTGAGTCGCGTACGCCGGATCGAGGTGTGCGACACGGCCCCCGGCAGCTGCCAGATCCCAGGTGTGCATGAACACATCCGCGGTGTAGAAGCGGTCGACGGCGTCGGCGAGCCGGTGCTCCCCCGCCATCGGGTGACGGAAGGTGGCACCGGCATCGGGTCCGTCGAGTAGTTCTTGCACACCGGCCGTCTGGACGTGCCATGCCCGGACCGGGTCGTCGCCGACCGACGGCCCGGGCGCGAGATCCACCCCACCGGCGGCGAGAAAGCCCGGGAACCATTCGACGAGATGCCCAACGACATCGCGCGCAGTCCACCCCTGCACCGGCGACTCCGCTTCCCAATCCGTCACCGCGGCAACCTCTTCGGCGAACGTCCCGGCGACGACACGATGGCGTGCGGCCGGCGTGAGCGCTCCGATCGAACCGACGTCACTCACAACTGCCCCGCCGCCAACAGTTCGTCGAGTTTCGCGTACCCCTCGTTGACTCCGGTCTCCATTCCCGACGCCAGCCAACCGTCACGCGCATCGAAGCTGTCCACCAGGGATTGGGCATGCAGTCGAGTGGTGCCGTCGCCGAGATCCTCGAACCAGACCGTCTCCAGCGAGACGGCGTCGGGCATGCCTTCGAAGGTGAAGGTCTGCACGATCTTGTCGTCGGAGACCGTGTGGAAGCACCCGCGGAAGCCGAACTGCTCCCCATCGCGTTCGGAGACATAACGCCAACTGCCACCGTCACGGGCATCCCAGTCGATGATGCGGCTGGTGATGGAATCGGGCCCGATCCATCGGACGAACAGCTCGGGATCGATGTGCGCCTTCATCAATTGCGCCGGCGTGCCGCGGAAGTCGCGGGTGATCCGGAAAAGGGGCACTTCCTTGTCGACCTCGATCGCGGCCTCGGGATAGCGGGTCTGCGGTGCACTCATGACGCCTTTCCTTTCGCTCGTCGTTTCTCGTCCTCGGGGCGCTGCGCCTCGGGGCCGTCGTTCATTTCCACCAACAGCGTGTCGAGACGCTGATAGCGCTCCTCCGCCTCTCGGCGATAACGCTCGATCCACTTGGTCATGAGGTCGAACACCTCCGCTTCCAGGTGGACCGGGCGGGTCTGGGCCTCCCGGCCTCGGGTCACCAGACCGGCATCCTCGAGCACCTTCAGGTGCTTGGACACGGCCTGAATGCTGACGTCATAGGGTTCGGCGAGCTGACTGACCGTCGCATCGGACGCCGCCAGGCGTGCCACCATGTCGCGCCGGGTCGGGTCCGCCAGTGCGGCGAACACCTTCGACAACTCGTCGTCCATCCGTCCTCCTCAACCGTTCGGTTGAATACAACGGTGCACCCGCGGCGAACCTTTGTCAACCCCTTGGTTGAATACGATCTCGGGCCGTCGACACAGAACTGCCACCGACACGGGAACGTCCGTGTCGGTGGCAGTTCTAGATCGAGGCGAGGGGCGCTCCGCTCCGCTCAGCCGGGACCGATCGGCTTGTCGCCGCGCAGCGTGATCCGGTGCATCACGCGCCGGTTGTCGCCATAATCACGGTTGGCGTAGTGCAGGGTGTTGCGATTGTCCCAGAGAACCAGATCCCCGAGGCGCCAGCGATGCCGGACGATGTGCTCGGGCTTCGTGATGTGTGCGTACAGCAGGTCGAGGATTCCATGGCTCTCGGCGTCGGACACCCCGTCGATGTGCGATGTGAATCCCGGATTGACGAACAGGGACTTACGCCCGGTCTCGGGGTGGATGCGCACAACCGGGTGGGTGATGGGCGGAAGCTCGGTGACTTCCTTTCCGTCCCAGAGATTTCCGCGGCCACCTCGGCGCTGCTTGAGGTAGTAGCCGAACTCTCGGCTACCGTCGTGCACCGCACTGAGCTGATCGACCAACCGACGGGTCGGCTCGGACAGCGACTCGTAGGCGAGCTCGGCATCGGCCCAGTTGGTGTCACCACCGTTGCGCGGCAACACGACCGGACGCAGAATCGATCCCATCGGGGGGCGCTCCATGAAGGTGACGTCGGTGTGCCAGACGTCGGCGAACCCGTTGTCGGCGCTGTCGAGCGAGTACACCTCACCGGGCACGTCACCGCTGTTCCAGACCGGGTGGCCGAAGGTCAGTTCGCCCATCCGGCGACCGAAGTCGATGTGCGCCGCGTCGTCGAGACGTTGGTCGCGCACGACGATGACCTTGTAGTCGATGAGCGCCTTACGCAACGCGACGACCTGATCGTCGGTGGCCGTGGCGATGTCGATGCCGCGGATCTCGGCGCCGAATCTCGGGCCGAACTCGTCGATGTCGAACTCGACGCCTGCGGAGAGGGTTTCGGGGCGGTCAACGGTGGGGATGATGGACGAAGTCATGGAAAGTCCTTCTCGGATCGTTACGGCAGGGTGCAGGCGTGGCACCTTCCGGAGGTGATCCGTGGTGTGACCCGTCCGACCAGTTCATCCGGTGGTCGGTCCCGGTACCGGCGTGCTGCCCTCGTGGGAGCGGCGTCACCGGCCCGACCGAACGCGCATGCCACCGACACGTCATCGCAGCCCGAACAGTCGACGTTCGGCCATGATGGGTCGGCGAATAGGTCGCGTGCGCAGTCACCCCATCTGTCTAGTGACATGTCCGACGATCGCCCAGGGTTTGCCGCATGCTGACGAAAACCCTGGGTGACGTGCCCTGCGAGCCGTCGGCCCGATGATCACGGTGCGTCACGGTCCGACCGGGCCACGATCGCACCTCAGCTACCGGAGTGAGCTCGGTCGCCCGAGGTGTAGCGCGGTACGTACCGTCCGAGGAGGACCGCTCCCGTCGCCGACAACACTCCGGCACCCGCGATCGACACCACGAGCGGAGCGATCGCGGCGAGTCCCGCGATCGACAACGGGCCGGCCAGGAAACCCGCGTCGTGGGTCAATCGCCATGACGCCAGGAACTCGGCCCGTCCGGTGGGCGGCGCGACGTCGGCGCCCACCGTCATGATCACCCCGTTGCCGAATCCGTTTCCGACGCCCATCACCATCGCCACGGCCGCGAACCATCCGAGCGAACCGGTCAATGGCACCAACAGATACGCCAGCGCCAGGATCAGGATGGACGGCACTGCGATGGACGTCCGCCCGAATCGGTCCATCAGATGGCCTGCCGGGTAGGCGCAGGCCACGTCGATTGCCGCGGCGATACCGAAGATCATGCTCGCCGTCGACGGTGAGAGGCCCAGATGGTCCGACCACAGGGGCAGGACCGCGTCGCGCGCCGAGCGTGCGACTCCGAGCAGCAGCGAGCCCATGCCCAGAGTGCACAGGAGCCGTCGATGGGTGCGCACGACGGCTCGGAGTCCGACGGTCGATGTCCCGGCCCGCGATCCGGCGGGGTCGCGCAGGCGAGCCATGAGCGCCCCCGCGCAGATCACGGCGACCAATTGCACGAGAAAGCCGCCGCGGACACCGACGATCCAGATCACCCCGGCACCCAAGATCGGTCCGACGAAGAACCCGAGGCGCATTGCTCCACCGAACAGGGACATCGCCCGCGCCCGCCAGGCGAACGGCACCACCGTCGACAGATAGTTCATGCGGGCCAGTCCCCACACGGCATTGGCGAGCCCCACTGCCAAGATGCCGCCGAGCAGCACCACGACCGACGGCGCGACCAGGCACAGCACGACCCCGATTGCGGCGAGCGTGCTCGCACCGATGACCGACAGTCGTTCCCCGAACCGTCCCACGATCTGGCCGGAGAATGCGTCACCGACCACCTGACCGAGCCCGACCACCGCGACGGTCAGCCCGGCCAGCGCCGGCGAAGCTCCGAGATCGAGCGCGGTCAGCACCATCACGGGTGCCGCAGCCCCCTGTCCGATGCCGTATGCCGCCGCGGGTAGGTACACAGTCGACACCAACGACCGCAGGCCTCGCTCATCAAGTGTCGCGGACTCGGAGCGCTGTTCATCGGCGGGTCGGGCGTCGTCGCCGACCGCGGTCATGAAGGTGTCGGGGCGGAGAACCTCGCGTCGATGTCGACCGCGACGCCGGATGCCTCACCACAGGACGCGATGCCCGCGGTGACGGCACGACGGCCGTAATGGCCGGACAAGGTCGAACTCGTGTAGTCCTCACGAAAACGCCCACGCGCCTGCAGGATCGGGACGACGTGGTCTACGAAGTCGTCGAGCCCTCCGGGGAGGTAGGGCGGCATGATGTTGAATCCGTCTGCGGCGCCGGCGTCGACCCACGCGATCAGATCATCGGCAATCTGTTCGGGCGTGCCTGCGAGGCTCCGGTGCCCGCGGCCACCACCGAGTTCGCCGAGCAATTCACGAACCGTGAGGTTCCCCTCGCGAGCCAGGTTGCGCACCAACGTCGATCGACTCTTCTGCCCTTCGATGACAGACTCGTCCGGGAGATCGGGTAGCGGTCCATCCAGGTCGAGATCGGTGAGGTCGACACCGAACACCGCGGACAATTGACGCAGAGCGTAATCCGGCGAGATCAGGTCAGTGAACTCGCGTTCGAGTTGTCGGGCCCGTGTCTCGGTCTCGCCGATGAAGGGCACGATGCCCGGCAAGATCTTCACATCGTCTGGTCGACGGCCGTGCCGCACCGCCCGCGACTTCAGATCCCGATAGAAGCCAACCCCATCCGGGATGGTGCGTTGTGCGGTGAACACCACTTCGGCCACCCGCGCGGCCAACTCCTTGCCGCTCTCCGACGAGCCGGCCTGCACCAGCACCGGCCGCTCCTGCGGTGACCGTGGGGAGTTCAGCGGCCCGCGGACCTCGAAGTGCCTGCCCCGGTGATCGATGCGGCGGACTTTCTCTGGATCTGCGTACACCCCGGCGGCGGCGTCGAGCCGCAGCGCGTCGGCGTCCCAACTCTCCCACAGTGCGGCAACGACATCCACGAATTCCTCGGCCCGCTCGTACCGGTCGGCATGAACGGGTCTGCCCGGCAGACCGAAATTGGCGGCTTCGTCGGCGCCCGCGGACGTGACGATGTTCCAGCCCACCCGACCGCGGCTGATGTGGTCGAGTGAAGCGAAGGAGCGAGCGAGCCCATAGGGCGTCTGATAGCTCGTCGACGCGGTCGCGATGAGACCGACTCGGTCGGTTCCCGCGGCGATGGCGGCCAGCAGGGTCAACGGTTCGAACACGGCCTGGGAATTGCGACGGATGTTCGGGCCGATCGCGAGGGTATCGGCAAAGAACACCGAATCGAGTTTGCCCCGTTCGGCAATCCGACCGAGTTCGACAAAATGCTCGACGTCGAGGAGACGACGCTCGTCGGTGCGCGGGTGACGCCAGGCCGCCTCGTGATGTCCCACCCCCATGACGAATGCGTTGAGATGTAGACTGCGTGACATCGTCGATGCACGTCCTTTCACTGTTCGCTGCGCACAGGCACGTCGCTCTGATCGCACAGTCGCCGTCACCCAGGCGCCATCGCACGGACACCCGAGTTCTCCGCCGCAATGCTGTCCGGCGATGTCGCCCGGGTGAACCCTTCTGCGCATGCTGAACTTTTCGACCGTCGGCTCCCACATCGAGACCATCACACCGATGGTCAGAATCATGGCGACTCTAATTCTGGCTCCCCGTCTACCGCGCTGGGAAGGTTGCGGACGCCACAGCCGCACTCTCGATGAATGCTGCGTACGGCCGGTGCGCCGACGCAGCCGCTCCGACCGCCGGACATCGCCATCGACGACACCTCTGACGACAGAGCACTTTTGGAAGGACCCGTTCAGTGAGACGAACGAGAACCAGGATCGCCGCCACCATCGCCGCGGCCGCGGCCCTCGCCGTGAGCACCCTGACTGCGTGCGGAAGTGGCGACGCCACAACCGAAAACGGCGTCACCACGCTGCGGTACCAAGGGTGGTCGCAGCAGGTCACCCCGCCGGAGCTCGCCGAATCGCTGGGCTTCTTCGACGGCAAGGTGAAACTGAAGTGGGTCGGTAACACCATCTCCGGACCGCAGGAGATCCAGGGAACAGCCACGGGGCAAACCGATTTCGGTGGCGCCTTCGCGGGCGCGGTGGCCAAGCTGGCATCGGCAGGAGCGCCGATCACCGCGGTGGTCAACTACTACGGCGCAGACGAGAAGACCTTCACGGGTTACTACGTCCTCGACAACAGCCCGATTCGCAAACCACAGGATCTGCTGGGCAAGAAGGTCGGGGTCAACACGCTCGGCGGCCAGAACGAGGCCGACATCTACACGGTGCTCAAGAAACAAGGACTGAGCTCCGACCAGATCAAGTCGGTCCAACTGGTGCCGTTGCCTCCGCCCTCGATCGAGGATGCGCTGCGCAAGGGTCAGATCGACGCGGCAGCGTTGACCGGCCAGTTCCAGCAGCGCGCGGTGTCCACGGGCGGCGTCCGGCCGGTGTTCACCGAGCCCGAGGCGTTCGGTCCGATCAACGGCGGTCCCTACGTGTTCCGCAACGACTTCATCGGCAAGAACCCCGATGCCGTCTCGACATTCACCACCGGCGTCGCCAAGGCAATCGAATGGGAACGCACCACTCCGCGCGACCAGGTGATCGCGAAGTTCGCCGAGATCATCAACGCCCGCAAACGTCCCAACGAGACCACCGAGACTCTGAAGTACTGGTTGTCGGTCGGTGTGCCGAGCGTCAACGGGGAGATCTCGGACGTCGACTTCACCCGCTGGGAAGGTTGGCTCCGCGACACCGGAGGCCTCAAGGGCGATCTCGACCCGTCGTCGTTCTACACCAACAAGTTCAACAAGCAACTCGACCAGCCGACAAAGGGGTAGCCGATGACCGACAGTTCGGCCACACCGGCCAAGATCTCGATCGACAACGTCACCAAGGTCTTCGGAGACGAACGTTCCGAACGGCACACCGTCGCACTCGAAGACGTCTCCCTGCACGTGGCCGACGGCGAGTTCGTCACGCTGGTCGGCCCCAGCGGCTGCGGCAAGTCGACGCTGCTCGAATTGATCGGGGGCCTGAGCACACCGACGTCGGGCACGCTGACCCTCGACGGCGAACCGATCACCGGCCCCGGCCTGGACCGCGGCATCGTGTTCCAGCAGTATGCGTTGTTGCCGTGGCGAACTGCGCAGGCGAACGTAGAACTGGGCCTGGAGATCGCCGGTGGCCTCGGCCGCCGGGAGCGCGCTGCCCGGGCCCGCGAGGTACTCGACCTCGTCGGCCTCGACTCCTTCCGAGATCGCTATCCGCACGAACTCTCCGGCGGCATGCGCCAACGTGTGGCCATCGCCCGCAGTCTGGCGTACGAGCCCAAGGTCTTGCTCATGGACGAGCCGTATGCCGCACTGGACGCCCAGACCCGCGAGTTGTTGCAGGTCGAACTCTTGTCGATCTGGGAACGCACCGGAGCCACGGTCGTCTTCATCACCCATGGCATCGAGGAAGCCGTCTACCTCGGCCAGCGGGTCGCCGTGATGACCGCCCGCCCTGGACGGATCAAGACGGTGATCCCCATCGAACTCGACGACCGCCACGGCGACGGCGACATTCGGTCGACACCGCAGTTCACCCACTATCGGCATCAGCTCTGGGAGTTGTTGCACCACGAGATCACCCGTGCCGCACGGCTGGAGGCCGAGCCCACCCGACCTGAGGAGGCTGTTCACGTTGGTTAGCACGTCAGTCGTCACCGGCTCGCCCAACGCGCTGCGGGCGACATCGAATTCTGCTGCCGCGGTGGCCCGTACGGTCGTGTCCCGATCGGTCACCATCGCCGTACGATCATCGGCGATCCTCGCGTTCATCCTCGTCTGGCAGCTCGCGCCCACGCTCGGCTGGGTCGACAAGACCTTCCTGTCCCCCTTCACCGACGTCATGCAGGCGTGGTGGGACCTCGCGGCGAGCGGCGAGCTGTGGACCAACACCAGCGCCAGTCTGATCAGATCCCTGAGCGGGTTCGCGATCGCGGTGGCGGTCGCCATCCCGGCAGGTCTGCTGATCGCCTGGTACAAATCGGTCAGCGAAGTCCTCACACCACTGCTGACGATCTTCCTCAACACCGCGGCCGTGGCGCTGCTACCCGTGTTCGTGTTGATCCTGGGTATCGGAGAGACCTCGAAGATCGCGATCATCACCTACGCCTGCTTCTGGCCGGTGCTCTACAACACGATCAGCGGCGCACGCAACGTCGATCCCCTGCTCATCAGATCGGTGGAATCTCTGGGTGTGAAAGGACCTCGATTGTTCCAGAAGGTGATCGTCCCCGCGGCGCTGCCCTCCATCTTCACCGGTATCCGCTTGGCCGGCGCGGCCTCGATCCTCGTGCTCATCACCACCGAACTCGTCGGCGCCAAGGCCGGCCTGGGCTATCTGATCAGCAACTCGCAGTTCAACTTCCAGATCCCACAGATGTACGCGGGAATCGTCACCGTCGCAGTGATCGGTGTCGGATTCAACGCCCTGCTGGTCTGGACGGAGAAAAAGGTCACGCGAGGGCGCCCGGAACGCTGAACGCCGCCGGGATCACCGCAGTGCGAGCCACGCGGCCAGGCCGAGCCCACCGATCGCCACCGCGATCCGGAGGGGCTCGGCCGGTAAGCGCCTCACCACGGGCGGCCCACACCAGCCACCGAGCAGGCACCCGATCGCCAACGCGGCGGCCGCCACCCAATGGACCTGTCCGGAGAACATGAAGATCACGGCGGCAACGGCATTCGCGACGCCCAGGAACACCGACTTCGACAAGGTCGCGCGCCAGAGGGGTTCGCTGCTGAGGACCAGCGTCAGGGCGAGCACCATGATGCCCGCACCCGCCCCGAAGTATCCGCCGTAGACGGAGATGACGGCGAGTCCGATGAGCCACGACCATGGTCGGTCCTGATGGCTTGTCGCCCATCGCCGCAGCACCGGTTGCACCAGCAGTGCGATCGCGGCGATCGCCACCAGAACGGGCACGATGGCCTCGAAAGCCCCTGGCGGGGTGAGCAAGAGCGTCACCGCGCCGATCGTGCCGCCCAGGAGCGACGCGACCACCCCGCCGAAGAGGCGCCGACGATCACCGTCGAGCAGCACCCGCCCGGACTGCGCGGTGCTGCCGACGCCGACGGCGACCATCGACACGGTGTTGGTCACGTTGGCGACGATCGGGCTGAGCCCAACCGCCAGCAGAGCCGGATAGCTGACCACCGACGCCAGGCCGGTGATGTAGCCGATGAGACCGGCACCGAACCCGGCGAGTACCAGGAATCCGAACTCGGCCAGACTCACGGCATACCGGGATCAGTGCGCGAAATGTCGAGCACCCGTGAGGTACAGCGTGATACCGGCCTCCGACGCCACCTCGATCACCTCGTTGTCCCGAATGGAACCGCCCGGCTGAACCACCGCACGGACGCCACCGGCGATCAGTACCTGCAACCCGTCGGGAAACGGGAAGAAGGCGTCCGAGGCGGCCACGCTGTCGGCGGCGCGCTCGCCCGCCCGCGTCACCGCGAGATGCGCCGAGTCGACACGATTGACCTGGCCCATGCCGACCCCGACCGAGGCGCCGTCTGCCGCCAGGAGGATTGCGTTGGACTTGACCGAACGGCATGCCCGCCAGGCGAATTCGAGGTCGGCAAGAGTGTCCGGATCGGCGGGTGCGCCGGCGGCGAGGGTCCAGTTGGCCGGGTTGTCACCGTCGGCGTCGAGGACGTCGCGCTGCTGCATGAGCAACCCGCCCGACACCGGTTTGGTCTCGATGCCTGCATGGTGCGGTGGGACCGCCCGCAGGATGCGGATGTTCTTCTTGCGCGTCAGCACCGACAAGGCACCGTCGGCGAAACCGGGGGCGATGATGACCTCGGTGAAGATCTCGGCCACCTGTTCGGCCATCTCCACGGTGATCTCGCGATTGGCCGCGATGACGCCGCCGTACGCACTGACCGGGTCGCACGCATGGGCCTTGCGGTGGGCTTCACCGATGTCGGCACCGACAGCGATCCCACAGGGGTTGGCGTGCTTGATGATCGCGACGGCCGGACCGTCGAAGTCGTGTGCGCTGCGCCAGGCCGCGTCCGAATCGGTGTAGTTGTTGTAGCTCATCTCCTTGCCGTGGAGCTGTTCGGCCGACGCCAGGCCGGTCCGATCGCCGTTCGACAAGTAGAGTGCTGCGGCCTGGTGCGGGTTCTCGCCATATCGCAGTACCGACGACCGCGTCCAGGTCGCACCCGCCCACTCGGGGAAGCGCGATCCGTCCGATGCCGGGGCCACGGTGCTCGACATCCAGGACGCCACCGCGACGTCGTAATCGGCGGTGTGGCGGAACGCCTTGGCCGCGAACTCCTGTCGCTGCGCGAGGGTGAACCCGCCGGATGTCACGGCGGCGCCGATCGCCTCGTAGTCGTGCGGATCAACGACCACGGCAACGGTGGGGTGATTCTTGGCCGCACCGCGCACCATGGACGGACCGCCGATGTCGATCTGCTCGATGCACTCGTCCGGCGAGGCACCCGACGCGACGGTCTCGGTGAACGGGTAGAGGTTCACCACGACGAGATCGAATGGTGCGACGCCGAGTTCGGCCAGCTGCTCGACATGGCCGGCCTTGCGACTGTCCGCGAGGATGCCGGCGTGCACCTTGGGGTGCAGCGTCTTGACGCGACCGTCGAGACATTCGGGGAACCCGGTCAGAGTCGACACCTCGACGACGGGCACACCCGCGGCGGCGATGGTCTTGGCGGTGGAACCGGTCGACACGATCTCCACCCCCGCGGCCTGCAACGCGGTGGCGAGGTCGGTGAGTCCGGTCTTGTCGTAGGCACTGATCAGTGCGCGACGGATCGGCCTGCGGTCGGCTGCTGAGGGAGTCTGTGCGTTCACGGGATGTCGGCCTTTCGTCCGTCGATCACTACACCTTTGGTGACGAGTGCGGTCACCACGTCGGCGAGCAGTACACGCTCGACCGCTTTGATTCGTTCGTGGAGGGTGTCCTCGGTGTCGTCGGGAGTCACCGCCACGGGCTCCTGCGCGAGGATCGGTCCGGTGTCCACCCCGTCGTCGACCAGATGCACGGTCGTGCCGGTGACCTTGACACCGTGCGCCAGTGCGTCGGCCACTCCGTGCGGGCCCGGGAAGGACGGCAGCAATGCGGGATGTGAGTTGACGATCCGCCCGCCGAAGCGTGAGAGAAACGCCGGTCCAAGGATTTTCATGAAGCCCGCGGTGACCACCCATTCGGGATCGAATCCGGCGACCCGTTCGGCGAGAGCGGTGTCCCAGGCGGCACGGTCGGCGAACTCCGAGACCCGACAGTCCAGCAACGGGATCGCCCGGTCGCGAGCGATGTCTGCCGCCCGACAGTCCCGGTCGACGACGATGGCGGTGACCTCGAACGGCGAGTGCTGCTGGTCCGATCGTGCGAGCAGTGATTCGAGCAGCGAACCCGTGCCGGAAGCCATCACGACGATGGGTACGCGAACCGCGGACGGCCGAGGGCGTTGCGGTGCTGCGTTCACACCTGAAAGCCTAGAGGTCGGCGTCGGTGGCGCGATCGCCGGGTCACCGGCCGTCGGGCGGTATCGCCGCCGGTCAACGGTGGACTCTGCCCCATCGACCCCGCCGCAGGAGGGTGGCGACACCCTTGCGGTCGGACTTTCGTGCCGCGGTGTCCGAGTCATCGATCTCGTCGATCCCGGCGTCCGATTCTACGTGTTCCCAGTCGTATTCGCCGTCGAGATAGTCGTCGTATTCGCCGTCGGTATCGGAGAGATCGCTGTCCCCGTGGCCGTCGGGTTCGTACTCCCCGTCCTCGTCCTCGTCGTCGTACTGGTCGTCTTGTTCGTACTGGTCGTAGACGTACGGGTCGTCGTCCTCGGTCAGGTAATCGTCCTCGTAGCCGTATTCGTCGTCGACGAACCAGTCGTCGTCGTCCTCGACGACGTCGAGGCGGGCCGCGCGTGTGGACGGGAGGCAACCATGGATCAGCGCGACGATGAGCCCGGTCACCACGATCCAGCCGAGGGTGAACACCGCCGCGGTCTCGATGGTGATCCCGACGTCACCGAACTCGCCGAGTTGGCCTCCGGATATCACCAGGAGAAGCGCCATGACCGTCGCCGCGAACGCCCCGGCCACCGCCACCGAACGCACGTTGGCCATCGGGTCCAGGTCACGGCAACGCAAGGCGACCACCACGCCGATGGCGAGCGGGATCACGAAGCCGATCACCCCGAGCGTCCCGACACCGGTCCCCGGCAACGTGCCGAGCACCGGAACCGGCGGCACCGGCCCGCCCCGCACGTCGAGGAGACCCACCGACGCCGTGCCCACGTGTACATCTGCACCCACGAGAATCCCGGCGGTACCGGCCACCAGATTCGGCAGGTACAGCACCGACAGCGCAGTCAGGCCGAGGTATCCGTCGAAGTCGTTCCCGGTGGCGATCAGATCGCCCACCACATGCCAGCGCTGCACCAGTCGCACGAGTACGAGCAGCGCCGCACACGTGAGCAGTGCGCACACCGCGATCGACCCGTTGCGGACGCCGCGGCGGATCGCCGGTGTGATGGCGAATCGCTCATAGCACCAGCGACGCCGACGCCACAGGATGCCGAGCAGTGCAGCGCCCGCATGGATGCCGACGGTGTAGGCGAACGCGATCAGAGCCGGCGGGCTCTGCATGGGCAAGACCGAGGCGCCGTCCATCACCACAGCGAGCGACAACGCGGTGACCAGCAGCGGCCCGCCGACCGCGGAGAAGAAGACCGCCGCGAGTTCGGAGCCGGATCGTTCCGGAGCGGCCGCCGACGCAGCCATCCGTCCGGTCCCGATCGCAACGGCCAAGGTGGGCAAGAGCGGCAACACACCGATCGTGACGCCACTGATGGTGATCGGCACCTGGTGGATGGCCAGCCACACCGCGCTCACCGCGGGCGGCAGACCCTCGAGACCGCTGGAGGCGAAAAGCAGCACGGCGAGCACGGCCACCACGGTCGCCACCATCGTCAGCACCGGAACGGCGAACGCGACGACGATCAACTCACGAGCGGAACCGTCGACCATCGAACGCTGGGCACGACTGTGTTGCCGCATCTGTCGAAGACGCGACGCAAGGGTGTCGGCAGTGGGCGTGGGCATCGACATGAGCCTGTCACGGCTCACCCGTCACACCCGGCAGACGCGCCGCGCGAACCTCAGAAAGCGACATGCGTCGCAGCTGTCGCAGGCGCACACGCACAGGGCGCCCCCGTCGATGTGACGGGGGCGCCCTGTGACGCGTCTGGATCGCCGATCAGTTGCCGCTCTGCTGCTCCGGCTTCTGGAACACCGTGGTGGCGTTCTCACTGCCGTTGTCGGCGGCCGGCGCTGCGGCGCCACCGGTGTTCTCGACGGTGTAACCCGACGACGAATCCGAAGCGCTCGCCGACCCGGCGGACGCACCGTACCCGGCTCCGGTCGTCGACGACGTGCCGCCGTACCCGGCCGGCGTGTACGCCGACGGTGTGGTTCCGCCATAGCCGAGACCGGCAGAGTCGCCGTACGGCGAGGGCGCCTGGGCGGTGGCCTGGCTGCTCGCCTGGCCCGCCGACTGGGCTTCGCCGTAGCCCGCCGCGGTCACCTGCTGGGTCGCGGGTTCTGCCGGTGCGGCGGGCGGGGTCTGCGCTTGCGTCGGCGAGGTGTCGACCGCGGTCGCGGTCGACGCGGTCGCCGCCGGAGCTCCGGCAACGGTGAGCTTCCCGGTGACCACGAGCAGCCACGCAACCGCCAGCGCGGTCAAGATCAGTGCGAGGGCCAACTGCGCGTAGTCGGTGCCCGAGTTGGACACGAACGGTCCGCCGTTCGCCGCGGTGTGGATCACCGCGTAGAGGTTGAGGATCGCAGTGGACACCACGGCAGCCACGATCACCGGCACGGCCACCTTGTCGGCCACGAAACCGAGGAGATACAGGCCGGCGAGAACCGCGACGAACGCCATGAAGGCGAGGTAGGCACCGGCATTCCAGAAGCTCACGATCACGTTCACGGCCGAGACCGCGGCAACGGCGATGGCGAGCAGTTGGCCGATGTTGGCCGGCAGCCCGGCGCTGGGCGGCGGCGTCGCCTGGGTGTGACCGTACTGGCCGTAACCCTGGTACTCCTGCTCGCCGTAACCCTGGGGATACTGCTGGCCATAACCCTGCGGATACTGCTGCTGCCCGTATCCCTGGGGGTACTGCTGCTGGCCGTAACCCTGCGGGTACTGCTGGCCGTAGCCCTCTTGCCCGTAACCCTCCTGGCCATAACCCTGCGGATACTGCTGGCCGTAGCCTTCTTGTCCGTATCCCTGTTGGCCGTAACCCTGCTGCCCGTAACCCTGTTGTCCGGAGCCCTGCTGTCCGTATCCCTGTTGGCCAGGGTTCTGCGTACCGTAGCCGGACGCCTCGTGCTGGCCGGACTGTGATTGGCCGCCGTACTGGCCGTAGCCCTGTTGGCCGGATCCCGGTTGATAGCTCATCACTTCTCCTGCTCAGTCGTCTGTGCCCCCACGGCGAGCGCATGTCAACGTCCACCACGCTACCAACCGGGTGGCGACACCGACGATGATCGGCTCCTCCACCATGCGACCACACCGGGAACTGTCATTCACGCGATGACCACGTGCCGTGCACCGGGATCTCGGATGTGGTGGTGGGTGTCAGCCCCACCGGTGCGCACGGCCCTGCGCGGCATACCAATCGATCAACCCGTGATCGTCGACGGATTTCGGGTCGATGTTGACGTCGGCTCGGCCGGCGAGGATGCCGGTGACAGGAACCTCGAGTTTCTTTCCCGTTCGGGTGTGCGGGATTCCGGGTGCTTCGATCACTTCGTCGGGCACATGTCGTGGCGACAGCCGCGCACGCACCTCGGTGGCGATTCGGGTACGCAGGGCATCGTCGAGCAGCGCACCCGGCACCAATGTCACGAACAACGGCATCCAGTAGGCGCCGTCTGGTCCGTCGACGCCGAGAACGAATGCCTCGGCGATCTCGTCGATCCCCTCGACCACCTCGTAGATGTCGGCCGACCCCATCCGAATCCCCTGCCGGTTCAACGTGGCGTCGCTGCGTCCGTGTATGACGAGCGAGCCTCGACCGGTGACCGTCACCCAGTCGCCGTGACGCCACACCGCGCCCGAATCGCTCGCCGTCGTCCAGTCGTGCTCGAAATATGCTGCCCGGTAACGCTTCTGATCAGGATCGCGCCAGAACTGCACCGGCATCGACGGCATCGGTGCGGTGATCACCATCTCGCCGACCTCATCGATGAGGGGGGTCCGATCGGGTGCCCAACTCTCCAGCGCGACGCCGAGGTAGCGCACCGACAGTTCACCGGCGACGACCGGCACCCCGGTCGACCCACCCGCGAATGCACTCACCACGTCGGTGCCGCCGCTGATCGACGAGATCGGCAGATCCTTCTTGACGTTCTCGTCGACCCAGGTGAACAGGTCCGCGGCCAAGGTAGAACCGGTGCTGCCCAGCGTCCGCAATGCCGAGAGATCATGTGCACGGCCTGGTTCGAGGCCGGCCTTTCGTGACGCCTGCAGTTGTCCCGGGCTGGTTCCGAAGTACGTGACGTGTTCGGACTCGACGATCTGCCACAACTTGTCGGCATCCGGGTACAGCGCAGATCCGCTGTAGCAGACGATCCGTGCGCCGCAGAGCAATCCGGCCACCTGGAAGTTCCACATCATCCAGCTGAGGGCAGTCTGCCAGAAGAACACGTCCGGCGGTCGGTCCCCACCGCCGGATCCGAGGTCGGCGTGCAGGCCACCGGCTTTGAGATGCTCGAGGACCACGCCACCGTGACCGTGCACGATCCCCTTGGGTTTGCCGGTGGTTCCGGAACTGAACAGAACCCAGAGCGGGTGGTCGAACGACACGGCCACCGGGGCGCCCGCGGCCACCGGCCCCGACACCACCTGGTCGTAATCCAGGCGTCGCGGGGACGTACCGGTCTCGTCCGGCTGCCCGCCGACGATGATGTGGGCAACCAGTTCCGGTAGCAGAGCAGCCAACTCATCGCTGTCCGCGGTCTTGTCGATGGCTTTGCCGTTGTAGCGATAGCCGGTGGCGGTGACGAGCACCTTGGGCTCCAGTTGCGCCAGTCGAGAGGCCGCGCCCTCGGGCGCGTAGTCCTGACCACATCCCGACCAGATGGCGCCGACGAACGCGGTGCCCAGAAAGGCCACCACCGCTTGCGGAATGTCGGGCAGATAGGCCGCGACGACATCGCCTGTCCCGACGCCGAGTCCGGTCAACGTATCGGCGAACGCCCGCACCAACGCGGGGAGTTCCGACCACGCGATCTCGCTGCGCGTGCCGTCCTCGTCGATACCGACGATCGCCGCACCGGGTAGGTCCGCGTGCCGCAGGACGGCGTCCACGTAGTTCAGTCGAACATTTGAAAACCACTGTGCACCAGGCATATCGGCACTCGTCAGGACGTCGGCATCGTCGATCTGACGCCCGTCGACGGTGTGGGCGATCGTGTCGAGGTCGAAGTGATCCCACACGGTATGCCAGAACTGTGCGGGTTCGTCGACCGACCACTGCCACAGTGCGTCGTAGTCGGCCAACGGCAGCCCCGTGCGTGCCCGTGCCGTCTCGGCGAACCGGTCCATCTGTGACGGGACGGGTTCGGTTGCGATGGAAGGTGACTGGTCGGTCTCGCTCACGTGTCAGCTCTCTCGTCTCACAGGCCGAGGATGTCCACGGCTTCGGCACGCATCTGGACCTTGCGCACCTTGCCGGTCACGGTCATCGGAAACTCCTTGACCACGTGGACATATCGGGGAATCTTGTGCCGGGCGATCTTGCCCGTGGCAAACGCACGGAGGTCGTCGGCGGTGAAGTCGGGGACGCCTTCGCGCAGACGAACCCACGCCATCAGTTCCTCGCCGTATTTGTCATCGGGGACACCGATCACCTGGGCGTCGAGGATGTCGGGATGGGTGTAGAGGAACTCTTCGATCTCGCGGGGGTAGACGTTCTCCCCGCCACGGATCACCATGTCCTTGATCCGCCCGGTGATGCGGACATAGCCGGCACCTTCCGCTCCGGTCTCGGAAGAATCCATGACGGCGAGGTCGCCGGTGTGCATCCAACCGTCCGCGTCGATCGCCTCGGCCGTCTTCTCGGGTTCGTTCCAGTACCCCGTCATCACCGAATAACCCCGGGTACAGAACTCGCCGGTCTCCCCGCGCTGCAACGTCTCACCGCTGACCGGGTCGACGACCTTGATCTCCAGATGCGGCCCGACCCGTCCGACCGTTCCCACGCGCAGTTCCAGGGGGTCGTCGACGCGGGTCTGCGTCGAGACGGGCGATGTCTCGGTCATCCCGTAACAGATGGACACCTCGCTCATGTGCATGCGATCGACGACCTGACGCATGACATGTTCGGGGCACGGCGAACCGGCCATCACACCGGTGCGCAATGTGGACAGGTCGAAACCGTGTTCCGGCCCGCGATGATCCAGGAGGTCGAGTTCGGCGATGAACATGGTCGGGACGCCGTAGAGACTCGTGCACCGGTGTTCGGAGACCGCGGCCAGAGTCGCCTCCGGGTCGAATGCCGGTGCCGGGATGACCATCGCCGCACCGTGACTGGTGGCCGCCAGGTTGCCCATGACCATTCCGAAACAGTGATAGAACGGCACCGGGAGACAGATCCGGTCCGCGTCGGTGTAGGCAAGCAGTTCCCCGACCAGGTAGCCGTTGTTGCCGATGTTGCGGTGACTCAGCGTGGCACCCTTGGGAAATCCGGTGGTGCCGGAGGTGTACTGGATGTTGATCGGATCGTCCGGCGACAGCGCCGCCCCGATCTCGTCGATCTGCGCGGCCTCGTCCGCCGTCGGCGGCGTCAGCAACTCGGTCCACCGCGGCGATTCGAACAGCACGACCTCGCGCAGATCGGGGCACGTCGCCCGCGCCTGCTCGAGCATCGACGCGTACGCCGAGTCCTTGAACCGCTCCGCGGTGAACACAATGGTGGTGCCGGAATGGCCGAGCGCATACTCGATCTCGTTCTGTCGGTATGCCGGATTGAGATTGACCAGGATCGCACCGATCTCCGCGGTCGCGTATTGGACGAGGACCCACTCGAATCGGTTGGGCGACCACACGCCCACCCTGTCGCCGGTCGTCACCCCGGAACGGAGCAGGCCTGCCGCCAACGCCCGTACGTCGGCGTGGAACTCCCGGTAGGTCCATCGGCGTTTCGCCGGCGCGTCGATCAGGGCGACATTGTCACCGAACGCGGTCACCGTACGCGCGAGTGTCGCGCCGATCGTCTCGGTCAGCAGGGCAGGGGTGTTCTCGCCTTGCGCATATGCCGGCTCGGTCACGTTGTCTCTCCGATTCTCGTGCGAATCCCCGACGAAATGGTCAATTGTCGGCGGTGTTCACCGGCCGGACGGCGATGACCGCGCGGTCGGACCGGTGCCCGACGGCGGTCACTCGGTTGACGAATTCTGTTCTGCCACTGGTGCCTCCTGCGCGGCCACCGCCCTGGACAGCACGACCTCCGCCTGACGGAGAACGGGGCCGTCGATCATCTGGCCGTCGATGCTGAACACACTCCCCTGGTGTTCGGCGTTGCCGTCGACCACTCGCCGCGCCCAGGCGACCTCGTCCTCGGACGGCCGGTACCCGTCCCGGATGTAGTCAACCTGCGACGGATGGATACACGCGGTCGCCGTGTAGCCGAGCGCCACCGCGTCGCGGACCTCGGCGACCAGCCCGTCGACATCCCGGAAGTCCAGATGCACCGAATCGACGGCGAACTTGCCGTGGGCGGCGGCCGCGATCCGGGTCAGCGACCGGACCCAACGCGCCACGTCGCGATATTGCCCGGGCCGGTCCTCGTCGGGCCCGAATCGACTCGATTTGCCGCCCAGGCCGGCAACGAGATCCTCGGCACCCCACATCAATCCGATGCAGTTGACCGCCTCGGCGATCTCGTGTGCGCGGGTGGCACCCAATGGTGTCTCGATCAGCGCGACGGTCTGCAGCGCCGTGTCGATGATGGAGTCCGCGTCCTCGGCCTTCGCCTGCATCACCACGCGATAGTTGGTGTCGGCGATGGCGGTCAGGTCCCGACGATAGTCACCCGTGCCGGCCGGGTTGATCCGGACGATCGTGCGATCCGGGTCGAGCGGATGGGCGATCATCGCCTCCCTCGCCGCAGCCCGGTTCTCCGGCGCCACGGCATCTTCGAGGTCCAGGATGACGACATCGGCACGGTCGAGCGCCTTCTGGTACCGCTCCGGCCGGTCTGCCGGGCAGAACAGCAGGGCCGGCCCGGGCGGTGTCCAGAAACTCACGCTTTGCATCATCTACTCCAGTGGTCGTTTGCGCACCAGCGTGGCCCTCGCGGCGCGCGCGACGACCTCGCCGTGCTGGTTGCGTCCGATGTGGGTCAAGTTCACCACGCCTTCGCCGGGCCGCGACTTGGATTCCCTTTTCCCGGTGCACTCGGTCTCGGCGTAGAGCGTGTCCCCCGCGAACAGCGGTGCGGGGAAGGCGACCTCACTGAATCCCAGGTTGGCGACCAGGGTGCCCTGCGTCAACTGTGACACCGAGAGACCGACGATCGTCGACAGCGTGAACATCGAATTGATCAGCCGCTCACCACCGAAACCTGGTTGTTGTGCCGACCAGGCCGCGTCGAGGTGCAGCGCCTGAGTGTTCATCGTGAGGGTGGTGAACAGCACATTGTCGGCCTCGGTCACGGTCCGGCCGGGACGGTGCTCGTAGACGGTGTTCTCGGTGAACTCCTCGAACCACAGGCCCCGCTGGACGATCCTACGCTGGTCACTCATGCGAACCCCAGTTCGCGGGCGATCAGCATCAACTGCACCTCGGTGGTGCCCTCGCCGATCTCCAAGATCTTCGAATCCCGATAGTGGCGGGCCACCGGGTACTCGTTCATGAATCCATACCCGCCGTGGATCTGGGTGGCCATGCGGGCGTTGTCCATGGCGGCCTCGCTGGCGACCAGTTTCGCGATCGACGCCTCTTTCTTGAAAGGCTTGCCCGCCAGCATCTTCGCCGCCGCGTCGTAGTACGCCGTCCGAGCCACGTGCGCCCGCGCCTCCATCCGCGCGATGGCGAACGAGATCGACTGGTACTCACCGATCGGCTTGCCGAACGACTGACGTTCGCCTGCGTATTTGATCGACTCGTCGACACATCCCTGGGCGGCACCGGTGGCGAGCGCTGCGATCGCGATACGCCCCTCGTCGAGGATGGACAGGAAGTTGGCATAGCCGCGGCCCCGCTCACCGAGCAGGTTCTCCTTGGGCACCCGCGCGTCGACAAAGGTCAACGGATGGGTGTCCGAGGCATTCCACCCGACCTTGTTGTACGCCGGTTCGGCCGTGAAACCAGGCGTGTCGGAGGGCACGATGATCGTCGAGATCTCCTTGCGACCGTCACCTTTCGTCCCCGTCACCGCGGTCACCGTGACCAGCGAGGTGATGTCGGTGCCCGAGTTGGTGATGAACTGTTTGCCGCCGTTGATGATCCATGAGTCGCCGTCGTCCTTCGCGGTGGTCGCGGTGGCCCCGGCGTCGGAGCCTGCGCCCGGCTCGGTGAGCCCGAAACCCGCGAGCGCCCGACCGGCCGTCAGTTCCGGAAGCCATTGCCGCTTCTGCTCCTCGGTACCGAACCGGTAGATCGGCATGGCCCCGAGGCTGACCCCGGCCTCCAGCGTGATCGCCACCGACTGATCCACTTTGCCGAGTTCTTCGAGTGCGAGCGCAAGGGCGAAATAGTCGCCGCCCATCCCGCCGTGTTCTTCGTCGAACGGCAGGCCGAACAACCCCATCTTGCCCATCTCGGCGACGACCTCATACGGGAAGCTGTGCTCCGCATCATGTTTCGCCGCGACCGGGGCAACAACGGTCTGCGCGAAGTCGCGCACCGACGCGATGAGATCGGCGTATTCCTGACTGAGTTCCATCAGTCCTCCTTGTTCACGTTGGCAAGCGCCTGGCCCGCAGCGACCTTGTCCCCCACCTTGACACCCACCGCCACCACACCGTCGATCGGTGCGGTCAGGGTGTGTTCCATCTTCATCGCCTCGACCACCACGACGGGAGTTCCGGTGGCCACCGACTGCCCGTCGACCGCCGGGACCGCGACCACGGTTCCCGGCATGGGAGATGCGATCTCACCGGCATTCTCGGCGGCCGCCTCGTCGAGCAGGGTGCGAGCGAGTTCCAGCAACCAGGTACCACGCGGACCCGCGACCCACCAGGTGCCGTCGACCTCGACCTTCGACCACGACTGGCTGACGCCGTCGACGATCAACCGTCGGGTGTCCTCACCGCCGCGCCGGATCCGCCGGTACGTGACCGCCGCACGCCACGGTTCACGTTCGGAATTCTCATAGGTCACCGTGGCCTGTCCGGTCAGCACGTCGTCGGTGGCCTCGTCGACGAGGATCGACACGGTGAAATGCTGTGCTCCCCAGACCAATCGGGTGGTGATCGGCGACCTGTCACCGATCCGCCAGCCGACGGCGGATTGCCACACGTCACCAGGATCACGTGGTCCGATCCGGGCCACCCCGACCAGCACCAACGCCTCGGGAACGGGTTCGGGGACCGCATAGTCGACGACGAGGCGATCGAGCAGTTCGGTGTCGAGGTCGCCGGCCCGCACCTCCGGACGGGCGAGCACATACCGGCAGAAGTCGACATTGGTGGTGACTCCGAGGACCCGGGTGTGCGCGAGAGCCTGATCGAGACGTTCGAGCGCCTCGTCACGATCGCTGCCGTGGGCGATGATCTTCGCCAACATCGGGTCGTAGTCACTGCCCACGACCAATCCCGGCGTCATCGCCGAGTCGACACGCACCGAGGTGCCCGGCGAGGTGTCCGGCTCCACGAGCCGCGCGATGGTGCCGCCGGTCGGCAGGAAACCGTTGGCCGGGTCCTCCGCGTAGACGCGGGCCTCCACGGCATGACCGGTCAGCACGATGTCGTCCTGGGTGATGGCCAGCACCTCGCCACGTGCCACCCGGATCTGCTGCTCGACGAGGTCGACACCGGTGACGAGTTCGGTCACCGGGTGCTCGACCTGCAGCCTCGTGTTCATCTCCATGAAGAAGAACTCGTCCGGCCGGCGTGCGGAGACGATGAATTCGACTGTGCCCGCTCCGGTGTAACCGACGCTGCGCGCCGCGTCGCAGGCAGCCGCACCGATACGCGCCCTGGTGTCGGCGTCGAGCAGAGCCGATGGGGCCTCCTCGATCACCTTCTGATGACGGCGCTGCAGAGAGCACTCACGTTCGCCGAGGTGGATCACGTGGCCGTGTTCGTCGGCGAGGATCTGCACCTCGATGTGGCGGGGAGTGTCCACGAAGTGTTCGAGGAACAGCGTGTCGTCGCCGAAGGCCGATCCGGCCTCCCGGCGGGCTCGCTGCAGTGCAGCCGGAAGCTCGGCGGGGTCGTCGACCCGATGCATGCCTTTGCCACCGCCGCCGGCACTCGGCTTGATCAGCACGGGGAACCCGATACCCGGTGCGGCGTCGATCAACTCGTCGTCGGCCAGGCCTGGCCGCGACAGCCCGGGAACCACCGGCACCCCGCGTTCGGTGACCGCGGCGCGCGCGGTGATCTTGTCGCCCATCGTCGCGATCGCCTCGGCAGGCGGCCCGATGAAGACGATGCCCGCGTCGTCGAGCGCCGCCGCGAACTTCTGGTTCTCGGAAAGGAAGCCGTAACCGGGGTGAACGGCGTCGGCCCCGGTCTCGGTGGCCGCACGGACCACCGCGTCGATGTCGAGGTAGCTCTGGGTGGCCGCCGCCGGGCCGATGCGAACGGCGACATCGGCCTCGCGGACGTGACGGGCATCGGCGTCGGCATCGGAGTAGACGGCGATGCTGCGAATGCCCAAGCGCCGCAAGGTGTCGATGACACGACACGCGATCTCGCCACGGTTGGCGATCAGCACGCTGCGAATGGGGCGACCGTGGCTGCTGGTGTGGTTCATCACCGGATCACATCCTGAAGACGCCGTAGCCGGCGTCGGCGAGTGGTGCGTATCGGCAGGTCTCCAGGGCCAATCCGAGGATCGTCCGGGTCTGAGCAGGATCGATGATCCCGTCGTCCCAGAGACGCGCCGTCGAGTAATAGGCGTCGGACTGCCGCTCGAACTGGGCCCGGATCGGTTCCTTGAAGCCCTCCTCGTCGTCGGCCGACCAGTCGTCGCCCGATCGCTCGATCTGGTTGCGACGCACGGTGGCCAAGGTGTCTGCGGCCTGCGGGCCACCCATCACGGAGATACGCGCGTTGGGCCACATCCACAGAAAACGCGGCGAGTAGGCGCGTCCGCACATCGAGTAGTTGCCGGCGCCGAACGAACCGCCGACCATCACGGTCAGTTTGGGTACGCGGGCACATGCCACGGCGTTGACCATCTTGGCGCCGTTCTTCGCGATGCCGCCCTCCTCGTAGGCACGGCCCACCATGAACCCGGTGATGTTCTGCAGGAACACCAACGGAATACGGCGCTGATCGCACAGTTCGATGAAATGTGCGCCCTTGAGTGCGGATTCGCTGAAGAGCACCCCGTTGTTGGCGATGATGCCGACCGGATGACCGTGCACATGGGCGAATGCGGTCACCAGCGTGGTGCCGTAATTCGCCTTGAACTCGGTGTATTTTCCTGCGTCACAGATGATCTCGATGATCTCGCGCGCATCGTAGGGAATTCGGGAATCGGTCGGGACGACGTCGTAGATGTCCTCCTGCGCGCGCAACGGCTCCTGCGACGGGACCGTCTCCCATTGCGCTGCATCACGCGGGCCGAGCGTGGCCACGATCTCGCGGACCTTGGCCAGCGCCTGCTCGTCGTTGTCGACGAGATGGTCGGTCACACCCGATACCGACGAGTGCATCGCCCCGCCGCCGAGTTCCTCCGCGGTCACATCCTCACCCGTGGCGGCTTTCACGAGCGGCGGGCCGGCCAAGAAGATCGTGCCCTGGTTGCGAACGATGACCGTCTCGTCGCTCATCGCCGGGACGTAGGCCCCTCCGGCCGTCGACGAGCCGAGCACCGCGGAGATCTGCGGTATGCCCGCCGCGCTCATCGTCGCCTGGTTGAAGAAGATCCGACCGAAGTGGTCACGGTCGGGGAACACCTCGTCCTGCTGCAACAGCATCGCGCCACCGGAGTCGACGAGATAGATACACGGCAGCCTGTTGGCCGCAGCGATCTCCTGTGCCCGGAGGTGCTTTTTCACCGTGACCGGATAGTAGGTGCCACCCGACACGGTCGCGTCGTTGGCGACGATCATGCATTCGCGACCGGCCACGCGACCGACGCCGGCGACGACGCCTGCCGACGGCACGCGACCGTCGTACATCTCGAAGGCGGCCAGCGGCGCCACCTCCAAGAACGGCGAACCGACATCGAGCAGTCGATCCACGCGCTCCCTCGGCAAGAGCTTCCCGCGGGAGATGTGTCGGTCGCGGGCTTTCGCCCCGCCTCCCTGCCGTGCCTCGGCCAGCCGATCCCGCAATCGCATGGCACCGGCGAGGTGCGCTTCGCGAAAGCCGGGCGAGGCCGTCGACGGACCGCTCGGCGCATCAGCGCTGTAGGTGCTGGTCACCGTCACCCTTTCAGTTAGTGGCCGTTAACTGAACGCATCCTACGACAGGAATGTGCGCCTTGTCACCCCACCGATCATTGTCCCAGCCAACGTGACGCGCATCACGAAATTTCGTACTGTGGAGTTGAGCCCCACCACCCCCGGGACTCACACAACCGACGCCCGCGACGCCACCATCCAGACGCTTGCGGACCGACACATGGACAGAAGGCCAGGTAATCCCATGACCCTCGCAGACGACCGCGCCCGCCGACTCGACTCGACCGCACCGCGCGAGACGACCCCGTCCACCGGGGCGTCGTTCTCCCTCGACGATCGCTACACCCGCGAGTCGGGCAGCATCTACCTCACCGGCATCCAGGCACTGGTCCGCATGGTCCGCGACCGCGCTCGTGTCGACCGGCGCCAGAATCTGCAGACGGCCTCATTCATCTCGGGATACGAGGGCTCACCACTCGCCGGTTACGACCTCGAGATCGCACGTCGGCGCGCCTACCTCGAACCGTTCGACATCGTCCATCGTCCCGGCCTCAACGAGGAACTCGCCGCGACGTCCGTGATGGGCTCGCAGATCGCCGGCCAGGTGGCCGCGCTCCGAGACGCGAACGACTCCGAGGACGTTCTCCGACCCCCGACGAGCGAGCCCGCGAGCGGCCCGAAGGGTCTCGACGGTGTCGTCGGCTACTGGTACGGCAAGGCCCCTGGTCTCGACCGCGCCACCGACGCGCTGCGCCACGCGAACATGATCGGCACGCATCCGAACGGCGGCGCGGTGGCGATCGTGGGTGACGACCCCGGCGCCAAGAGTTCGACGATCCCGTGTGCATCCGAGATGGCGCTCGCCGACCTCTACATGCCGATCCTCTACCCTGCCGATTCACAGGACATCCTCGACCTCGGCGTTCATGCCGCCGTCCTCAGCCGGGTCAGCGGACTGTGGACGTCGATGAAGATCTCCGCGCATGTGGCCGACGGGGCATCGACCGCCGTGGTCGATCCCACCCGGATCCTGCCCGTCTACGGCGACCTCGGCAGGAGCCCCCATGTGCCCAGCGGGCGACTACTGGGCGCGAATCTCATGGAGCTCGAACAGAATCAGCTCACCATCCGGCTTCCACGCGCGCAGGAGTACGCCCGCCTGAACGGACTCAACCGGATCGTGGTGTCGAGCCCCGACGACCGCATCGGTATCGTCGCGGCGGGCAAGACCTATCTCGACCTGCGAGAAGCCCTGCGGCTCATCGGGATCGGCGACGACGACCTCAACCGTCTGGGCATCCGCATCCTCAAGCTCGGCATGGTCTACCCGATCGAACGGGAGATCCTGGACCGCTTCATGTTCGAGACCGCCACCGGTGATCTCGACGAGGTCATCGTGGTGGAGGAGAAACGCGACTTCATCGAGACGATGATGCGCGACATCCTGTTCCGTCATCCACGCGCGCCTCGCATCGTCGGCAAATCCAACGAGGACGGCTCGACCCTGTTCTCCCGCTTCGGTGAACTCGACGTCGACGCGGTGGCCCGCGGACTCGCGGAACGCCTCGCCCGCCATCATCACGTGGACGCCGCCCGAGACTGGCTCGACCGTAAGTCACGACGCCGCGGCCGGATCGAACTCCCGTTGGCCGTGCGCACGCCGTATTACTGCTCGGGATGTCCACACAACAGTTCCACCCACGTCTCGGAAGGCACTCTCGTCGGTGCCGGCATCGGCTGTCACGCAATGGTGTTGCTGATGGATCCGCGTCAGGTCGGCGATGTCGCAGGCGTCACCCAGATGGGCGGCGAAGGGGCACAGTGGATCGGCATGGCGCCCTTCGTGACCGCCGATCACTTCGTGCAGAACGTCGGCGACGGCACCTTCATGCACTCGGGCTCCCTGGCCCTGCGGGCCGCGGTGGCCGCGGGGGTCAACATCACCTACAAGCTGCTCTACAACGGAACGGTCGCGATGACCGGTGGCCAGGATCCGGTGGGCGCCATGGATCTGCCGCGCCTGGTCGCACTGTTGGTCGACGAGCGGGTGGCGCACATCGTGGTCACCTCCGACGATCCGGCTCGGACTCGTGAACTGGGCTTGCCCGGCGGAATCGAGGTCCGTCATCGTGACGAGATGCTCGCGGTCCAGAGCGAGCTCGCCGCCGTCGAAGGCGTGACAGTGTTGATCCACGATCAGCACTGTGCGGCCGAGAAGCGGCGCAAGCGCAAGCGCGGCACCATGAGCACCCCCACCACCAGGGTGATGATCAACGAGCGCATCTGCGAAGGTTGCGGTGACTGCGGCGAGAAATCGAACTGCCTCTCCGTGCATCCGGTCCAGACCGAGTTCGGTCGCAAGACCCGGATCGATCAGAGTTCCTGCAACCTCGATTTCTCGTGCCTGAAGGGCGATTGTCCGTCGTTCGTCACCATCACCCCGGGCACTCGCCGGGCTCACGTCCGCGCCGATGACATGGACGCCTCGTCGCTCCCCACACCGACGGTCCCGGGTCTGCGGGACACGTTCTCGCTGCGGGTCACCGGAATCGGCGGGACCGGCGTCGTGACGGTGTCGCAGATACTCGCGACGGCAGCGGTGCTCGACGGCCATGCCGCTCGCACCGTGGACATGACCGGCCTGGCCCAGAAGGGGGGTGCGGTGGTCAGCGATGTGAAGGTGTCGCCGACCACGATCGAACAGGCCGCCAAGGTCGCCTCCGACGACTGCGACCTCTACCTCGTCTGCGATCCGCTGGTCGGCACCGACCCCGCGTACCTGAAGGTGGCGGCCCCGGAGCGAACCGTCGCGGTCGTGTCGACCACGCAGGTCCCGACCGGCGCGATGGTAATCGACACGTCTGTCGGATTCCCGGCCGACGACCAGGTGCATTCGGCAATCGACGCAAAGGTCGCGCGAGCCGTCTACCTCGACCCCGGAGCCCTGTCCACAGATCTGTTCGGCGATGAACAGTACGCGAACATGGTGATGGTCGGCGCCGCGTATCAAGCGGGGGCACTGGCCATCTCGGCAGAGTCCATCGAGCACGCGGTGGAACTGAACGGGGTCGCGGTCGAGGCGAACACTCAGGCGTTCCGCCGCGGACGGCAGACAGTCGCCGACCCGGAAGCGGTGACACGGACGCTGGCATCGCTACACGGTGACACGACAACCAAACCCGCCCCCGGCGACCGGGCGTTGACCGTCGTCACCGATGCGGGCATCGCCGACACCGTCGTAGGCACCGTCGCCCTTCGTTACGACGAGCTCATCGCCTACGCCGACGAACGGTACGCGCGTGAGTATCTCGACCTCGTCCTGCGCGTCCAGAATCACGGTGGAGACGACGCTCTCACGGATGCGGTGGCGCGCAATCTGTACAAGTTGATGGCGTACAAAGACGAGTACGAGGTGGCACGGCTCACCCAGGATCCCGGCTTCGCCGAACGCATCGCCGAACAGTTCGGCGACGACGCCAAGGTGGCGGTCCGCCTACACCCGCCGACGCTGCGCGGCATGGGGATGCGCGAGAAGATGTCACTCGGCGCATGGGCCGACCGGCCGCTCGCCGCACTCGCCGGGATGAAGCGTCTGCGAGGCACACGACTCGATCCCTTCGGCCGCACCGAGATCCGGAAGACCGAGCGTGCACTCATCGTCGAGTACCGCAGCCTTGTCGAGGCGATCCTGTCCGGTCTGGCTAGCGGTCGAATCGGGCCCGAGCAGCTGCCCGCCGCGATCGAGCTCGCCGATCTCCCCGACATGGTGCGCGGCTACGAGAGCATCAAGATGCGCAACGTCGCGCGTTACCGCGACGAAGTCGCCCGACGGCGGGCGACGTTGGGCATCTGAGGTTCGTGCGCGCACGCTGGGCCCGCCGGAAATCCCGGCCGGCCCAGCGATGCCGATTCACGCTGTGGAGTTGTCAAGGGTCGTGCACAACCCGGGATACACCGGGTTGCCGATCAGGTGTGGTGACGAGTGTTCGTGCTCAACTGGTTTCGGAGTTCGACTGTCGGTGTCGAGGTGGCGAGGTCAGGCGGCCAGAGTCATGGTGCGCCGGTTGTAGGCCGGTAACGGTGTGCGTGTCGGATCGACCTCGACCGGCGGAATCAACCACGGATGCCGGTCGGCACCCATGATGATCTCCCAGTCCGACGCATGGATTTGGGCGTGGCAGGCGGTGCACAACAGGCAGCCGTTGTCGATGGCCGTGGCACCCCCGTGTGACCAGTAGATGATGTGGTGACACTGGGTATATCCGGCGGCGGCTCCGCATTTCACA
>NZ_JBCLVL010000013.1:0-178081 GCF_048537895.1 Gordonia sp. CPCC 206044 | reverse complement strand
CCGAGCGGCAACCCAGGCCAGGGTGAGGGCGAACCCAGCAACGACGACGACACGACACGCCTTCCGACCGGTCACGAACAAAGTCCACAGTGCACACGAGAAACCCGCACCACTCGTCATCCGACCCGAAAGGCCCTGTCTCACACACCGTCGTCACTCAATCACTGTGCTGACACCGAAACTAACCCACCCCACCGACAGATTTGAGACCCGAACTCGAGCACGGTCTGCCGGTCAGTCCAACCGCCACGACTCGTACGCCCGCGGATCTCCGATCGGCTCGATGTGTGTACTGACCGCGAGATGGTCGAGTTCCGAATGCAATTCGCCCTCGACGCGTTCGACGAGATCGTGTGCGCGCTGCACAGACCAGTCACCAGGTACCAGCATGTGCATCTGGAGGAAGCGCTCGTGTCCGGAACCCCGTGTGCGGACGTCGTGAAAATCCACACCATCACCGCGATACCGATCGAGCACCGTGTCGATCGCCTCGCGATCCGTATCGGGCAACGCCGAATCCATCAATCCGGCACCCGATCGCCACACCAGGCGTCCGCCGACGACGAGGATGTTGATCGCAACGGCTATCGCGACGAGCGAATCGAGCGGCAGCCACCCGGTGAGTGCCACGAGGAAGACACCCACCACCACACCGACGGTGGTCCACACATCGGTGAGCAGATGTTTGCCGTCGGCCTCCAGTGTCATCGACCGGTGCCGGCGGCCTGCCCGGACGAGGACCATCCCGACCGCACCGTTGAGCACCGTCGCGACGATGGAGATCACCAACCCCAGCCCCACCGACTCCAGATCCCGCGGGTTGATGAGTCGTTGCACGGCAGCCACGATGATCAGCGCGGCCGCGCCGACGATCATGACGCCTTCGAACACTGCCGAGAAGTACTCCGCTTTGGTGTGCCCGAAGTTGTGATCGTCGTCGGCGGGACGGGCGGCGACCCGCAACGCGATGAAGGCACCGATTGCCGCAACGACATTCACCACCGACTCGGCGGCATCCGACAGGAGTCCGACCGACCCCGACACCTGCCACGCAACGACCTTCAACGCGATGACCACCAACGAGGTGACGATGCTCGCCACCGCGAAACGTGACAGGTCCGCCCGGGAGGCCGTGGTGGTCACGTCGCCGACAGACCTCGTCGACGCAACAACGGGCCCACCTCTGGTGTGCGACCGATCAGCTTCTCGTGCGCCGCGATCGGGTCGACGCTGTCTCCACGCGACAACGTCGAGGCAGCGAACCGCGCGCCGTTGTCGCGGCGCAGGCCACCTTCGGCGAGGAACCACTGTTCGGTCTCCGCATCGAGGACCTCCGACCAGATATACGAGTAGTACCCGGCCGAGTAGCCACCGCCGAAGATGTGATTGAAGTACGCACTCCGATACCGCGGTGGGATCAGGTCACCGACGAACCCCGCGGACCGCAACGCCTCGGCCTCGAACTTCTCGACGTCGTCGACCGTGTCGTCGACGGTGATGCGATGCCACGCGAGGTCGAGGACGGACGCTGCGAGGTATTCGATGGTGGCGTGTGCCGTCTCGGTGTTCGCCGAGGCGCGAGCGGCATCGGCAAGCTCCGCCGGGATCGGATCCCCCGTCCGATGATGACGGGCGTAGTGCGACAACACATCCGGGTGCAGCGCCCACATCTCGTTGACCTGCGACGGGAACTCCACGAAGTCTCGCGGGACAGACGTCCCCGACTGCGACGGATAGTCCACCGCCGACAACAGTCCGTGTAAGGCGTGCCCGAACTCGTGGAACAGGGTGGTCAGCTGGTCCATGCTGAGCAGACAGGGCTCGTCGTCACCCGGCTTGGTCAGGTTCAACACGTTCACGACGATCGGCCGCTCCGCGAGCAGCGCCGACTGGTCGACGATGTTGTTCATCCACGCCCCACCGCGTTTGGACGGCCGGGCGAAATAGTCGCCGAGGAACAGTCCCAGGCTGCGCCTCGCATCGTCGAACACTTCCCAGATCCGCACGTCGGGGTGATACCCGTCGAGGTCCGGGCGTTCGACGAATCGCAGTCCGTACAGAATGCCGGCCGCGTAGAAGACGCCGCTCTCGAGCACCGTGTCCAGCTCGCAGTACTCGGCGAAATCGTCCAGCGGCACCGCGGATCGCGAACGGCGTTCGCGCTCCAGCCAATATGTCAGATCGGCGGCACCGATCTCCTCGTCGGCGAACTCGGTGAGTCGGGTCAGCTCCCGCCCGCCGGCACGCAACGCGGATTCGGTCAGTTCACCGAGCAACGCGACGACGGCCGCGGCGTCCGGCGCGGTCTGCTCCGCGATCACGAACTCCGCGTGGTCGATGTACCCGAGGAGCCGCGCACGCCGAGCCCGCAACCCGACGATCTCCAGGACGAGTTCGCGGGTGTCGTGATCGTTGCCGCGGGCACATCGACGCACCGATGCGTCGAACACCTGCTGGCGGACATCATGTTTCGTCAACTCGGTGAGCACCGATTGACTCGTCGGGAGCTCGAGGGTGATGAGGTGGCCGCTGTCGTGCCCGGCGTCGGCTGCCGCACGACGGGCCGCTGCGACCGCGGCCTCGGACATCCCGGCGAGATCCGCGGCGTCCTCCACGAACACTGCGGACGCGTTCGTGTCGTCGAGGATCATCTGCGAGAACGTGGTGGTGAGGTACGCCAGCCGCGACGAGATCTGCCGCATCTGTTCCTGCCCGTCCGGGCCGAGACCCGCACCGGCACGGACGGAGTCGCGATACCGCTTGTCCAGCAACCGTTCCTGCGGCTCGGTGAGCCCCAGCTCGGCGCGTCGCTCGTGGATGTCCGCGATACGCGCGAACAGTCGGCCGTCCATGGCGATGGTGTTCGCATGATCGGTCAGCAGCGTGGAGAGTTTCTGTGAGATCTCGTTGCGCTGTGGATTCGTGTCCGGCCCGACGAGATTGAAGAAGATACCCGCGGCGCGAGAGAGATCACGCCCGGACAGTTCCAACGCCTCCACGGTGTTCGCGAACGTGGCCGGCCGGGCGTCGGTGGCGATCGCCTCGACCTCGGCGAGATGAGTCGCCATCGCCGTCTCGAACGCCGGCAGGAAATCGTCGTCATGGATCGACGCGAAGTCGGGCAGCCCGTGCGGCAGAGCACTTTCGGCGAGAACCGGATTGATCGCATCGACCATATGACTACTTCCCCTTCGGTTTGTCGCCCACCGCGTCGGTCGAGAGTGCCGCCACGAACGCTTCCTGGGGCACATCGACGCGTCCGATGGTCTTCATCCGCTTCTTGCCCTCCTTCTGCTTCTCGAGCAGCTTGCGCTTACGGCTGATGTCGCCGCCGTAGCATTTCGCCAACACGTCCTTGCGGATGGCTCGGATGTTCTCGCGGGCAATGATCTTGGAGCCGATTGCAGCCTGCACGGGCACCTCGAACTGCTGGCGAGGGATCAACTCCTTGAGTTTGGTCGCCATTTTGTTGCCATAGGTGTACGCGGCATCGCGATGCACGATGGCGCTGAAGGCATCCACCGCCTCACCCTGCAACAGGATGTCGACCTTCACCAGATCTGCCTCCTGCTCGCCCGCCTCCTCGTAGTCGAGGCTCGCGTAGCCGCGGGTACGCGACTTGAGCGCGTCGAAGAAGTCGAAGATGATCTCGGCGAGCGGCAGCGTGTACCGCAATTCGACGCGCGTCTCGGAGAGGTAGTCCATGCCGCCGAGTTCGCCGCGACGTGATTGACACAGCTCCATGATCGCGCCGATGAACTCGCTGGGTGCGATGACGGTCGTCTTCACGACCGGTTCGAAGATGTTCCGGGTCTTACCCTCGGGCCAGTCCGACGGGTTGGTGACCGTACGTTCGGACCCGTCCTCCATGATCACGCGATAGACCACGTTGGGGGCTGTCGAGATGAGATCGAGGTTGAATTCGCGCTCGAGACGCTCGCGGGTGATCTCCATGTGCAGCAAGCCGAGGAAGCCGCAGCGGAACCCGAAGCCGAGCGCCACCGAGGTCTCCGGCTCATACGTCAGCGCCGCATCGTTGAGCTGCAACTTGTCGAGCGCCTCGCGCAGCACCGGATAGTCGGAGCCGTCGACCGGGTACAGACCCGAGTAGACCATCGGCCGTGGCTCGCGATAGCCGGTCAGCGGCTCGGCTGCGCCGTTGCGCGCCGACGTCACTGTATCGCCGACCTTCGACTGACGGACATCCTTCACACCGGTGATCAGATAGCCGACCTCACCGACGCCGAGACCCTTCGACGGCTTGGGTTCGGGAGAGACGATGCCGACCTCGAGGAGTTCGTGTGTCGCCCCCGTCGACATCATCAGGACCTTCTCGCGCGGCACGATCTTGCCGTCCACCACACGGACGTAGGTGACCACGCCACGGTAGGTGTCGTACACGGAGTCGAAGATCATCGCGCGTGCCGGTGCGTCGGCGTCGCCTTCGGGCGGCGGGATCAGTCGCACGACCTCGTCGAGCAGAGCAGCCACGCCCTCACCGGTCTTACCGGACACCCGCAGCACGTCGGTGGGTTCGCAACCGATGATGTGGGCGATCTCCGCGGCGTACCGATCCGGATCGGCGGCGGGCAGATCGATCTTGTTCAACACCGGGATGATGGTCAGATCGTTGTCCATCGCGAGGTAGAGGTTGGCCAGCGTCTGCGCCTCGATGCCCTGCGCCGCGTCGACGAGCAGCACCGCTCCCTCACACGCCTCGAGCGCACGCGACACCTCGTAGGTGAAGTCGACGTGGCCGGGGGTGTCGATCAGATGCATGACGTAGTCGGTGGACGTGCCCGCATCGTCGGTGACCTGCCAGGGCAACCGCACGTTCTGGGCCTTGATGGTGATGCCGCGCTCGCGTTCGATGTCCATGCGGTCGAGGTACTGCGCCCGCATCTGACGCTCCTCGACCACGCCGGTGAGCTGCAACATCCGGTCGGCCAGGGTGGATTTTCCGTGGTCGATGTGGGCGATGATGCAGAAGTTCCGGATCCGCGCGGGGTCGGTGAAGGTGGTGTCGGCGAAAGTGGGAATCGAACTGCTCCTTGCGAACGTGACGGCACAGGCACGGCAGGGTCGGCCCGCGACTGCTCGTCCAGTTTCTCATGAGTGACCACCGGACCGCCGACGGTGCTCGCCGCTACCGTGTTCCCATGGCCGTGACGACATACGACTCCGACGGTGTGGTCGCCGAGGTGACGCGTCCGACAGGTGAGCCCACGGGCATCGCGGTCCTCGCACACGGCGCCGGAGGAAACCGGCATGCGGTCATCCTGCGTGCCGTCGCCGACGAGTTGTGTGCCCGCGGTCTGGTGGTCGCGCGGATCGACCTGCCCTACCGGCAGCGCCGCCCCAAGGGCCCGCCGAGCCCGTCGACAGCGCCTGCCGACCGCGACGGCATCCGGGCGGCCTGCGCGGTGTTCCGCGACGAGGCTCCGGGCCCGCTGATCGTGGGCGGACATTCGTACGGCGGGCGCCAGGCGTCGATGGCTGTCGCAGAAGAGTCGAAGGCAGAGGACGGCGGCCTGGCCGACGGACTGCTGCTCACGTCCTACCCGCTGCATCCGCCCGGCAAGCCGGAGCGGTTGCGGACCGAGCATCTACCGTCGATCACCATCCCGACGGTCGTCGTCCACGGCAGCACCGATCCGTTCGCGACGCCGACCGAACTCGCCGACGCCGTGGCGTTGATCCCCGCGCCGACCCGCATCGTCGAGATCGAGAAGGTGGGCCACAACCTGAACCCGGATCGCCGACCGACAGCTGAGTTGACCGCCGACGCCGTCGTGGAGGTCCTGTTGGGCGGGGCCCGGTGACGAGCATCGATCCGTCCGGCCCCCACCTGACCCACCACGCCACCAAGACGTTCGCCCGCGAGATCCGGTACGCCCCCAAACTCGATGGCGGCGCCGACCCCGGCGAGATCGTCTGGACCTGGGTCGTCTACGAGGACGACGCGTCTCGTGGCAAAGACCGTCCCGTGTTGGTGGTGGGACGCGATGTCGACGATGTCGACGTCGGTCATCTGCTCGGACTCATGTTGTCCAGCAAGGATTACCACCGCGACGACCCGGATTGGGTCTCACTGGGCGCAGGTGCGTGGGATTCTCGGCACCGAGAGAGTTTCGTCCGCCTCGACCGAACGTTACGGATCGCGGAGTTCGGCATCCGCCGCGAAGGTGCGATCCTCGACCGCTCCCAGTTCGACATCGTCGCGCAGCAATTGCGCACACGGTTCGGTTGGCGCTGACCGTCGTCGGCGCCCGTCACTGCGCCCCGGCCACCTCTGGCTCGCCCTCGTCGACGACGGTAGCGGCAGCGGGCGCGGGCGCCACGAAGTCCTTGCGCCGGATGAGCACAACCGAGCTCACCGCACCCACCAGCGCGACGATCCCGCTCGCGACGAACAGTGCGTTCATCGCGTCGGCGAAGGCCGCGTGCGCCGCGTCCGTCGCCGCACCCTGCACCCCGGCAGGCAGCGACGCAATCGCCTGGCTCACCTGACCGCCGCGGGCCGCGTCGGCCAGAGCATCGGCGTGTGAACCGATCTGCGGCACCTGCGCCAACTGCTCCGTCATCGTCGACGCCATCTGCGCCGAGAAGATCGAACCGTACACCGCGATCCCCACCGCGATACCGACTTGGCGGAAGGTGGTGTTGATACCCGACGCCATGCCCGACCGGTGCACGTCGACCACCCCGACAGCAGTGGATGCCAACGGCGGATTCACCAGTCCCGCACCGGCACCGGAGACCACCAGACCGGGGATGAGGTGTGTCCACGAGGTGCCCGCCGAGAGTCCCGACATCAACAGCAGCCCGACACCCACACACAGCAGCCCCGGCCCGATCAGCCACCGCACCGGCACAAGGGCCGATGCCCGACCGGCCACGGTCGCGACGACCATCGACAATCCCGACATCACCAGCAGTCGCAGGCCCGTCTCCATCGAGTTGTAACCGAGCGAATCCTGTAGGTAGATCACCACATACAGCAACATCGCGAACAGCGAGCCGTTCATGGTGAACGCCGCGATCGAGCCGCCGACGAAGGTCGGCACCTTCAGCAGTGACAGGTCGAACATCGGCTCGGCGACCGTCAGCTCGACCACCACGAACACGGCCAGCAGAACGCCTGCCACGATCAGAGACGTCACCACCACGGGGTCGCCCCACGACCGGGTGCCGGTCTCGGTGAGCCCGAACACCAGCGCGAGCAGTGCGATCGTGAAAGTCAGCACACCCGGCCAGTCGATCCGGCGCGCATGCGGCGAGCGACTCTCCTCGACCTTCCACAGGGTCACCGCGAGTGCGAAGATCCCCACCGGCAGGTTGACCAGGAAGATGCCGCGCCACGACCAATAGGTGGTGATCACGCCGCCCAGGATCGGGCCAAGCGCCGTCGAGATGCCGGTGACGGCGCCCCAGACACCGAACGCGACGCCACGATCACGCCCATGGAAGGTTGCCGCCAGCAACGCCAACGAGGTGGCGAACAGCATGGCGCCACCGATGCCCTGCAGCGCACGGGACACGATCAGCATCGTCGCGTCCTGGGCCACGCCGCACAGCAAGGAGCCGAGGGTGAACACCACCAACCCGACCGTGAAGACCAGACGCCTGCCGAATCGATCGGCGATCGATCCCGAGGTCAACAACAGGGCCGCGAGCGCCAACGCGTAGGCGTCGGTGATCCATTGCAGCGCCGAGAAACTCGCGCCCAGCTCGATCCGGATGTCGGGCAGGGCGACGGTCACGATCGTGACGTCGAGCAGCAGCATGAACGTCGCCGCCGACACGACGACCAGCGTCCACCATCTCTTATCCACGACGGCATCCTTTCCCAGCAGACAGCTGGATGTCCGGAAGGCGGCGCATCGTCGCGCCGAGAATCCACACAGTCTCCCCTCCTGGGCTGACATCCGTTGCATCGGGGCCGCCTCGACGTAGGATTACACGTATGGACAGCGAGGAAGCGATTATCTCGCCCATGCTCGACGAGACAGACATCAGAATCACTCACGCGATCCGTGTCTCTCCCCGTGTGTCGTTCGCACAGGTGGCCGACACGCTCGGGGTGCCGGAGCAGACTGTCACCCGCCGCTACCGCCGACTGCGCAGAGAGGGGCTTCTCCGCGTGACCGTCGCGGTCAACCCACACGCCTTCGGCGAGACCGCATGGCAGGTGCGCGTGCAGTGCCGTCCCGAGGGGGCGTCGGCCATTGCCGATGCGCTCGCCCGCCGCGACGACGTCTCCTGGATCACCATCCTCTCGGCGGGCTGGGAGGTGACCTTCAACCTCAATGCCACCAGCAGCACCGACAGCGAGGAACTGCTCACACGTCTGCTACCCAAGGCGGCGCCGGTGCAGGGCGTGTCACCGGCCGCCATCATCCACACCTACGCCGGCGGCGCACCCGACGACTGGCAGCCGTGGTCTGGACTGCTGTCGGCCGAGCAGATCCGGGAGCTCGCGGCGACCCGTATCGCCGACCCCGGCATCGCGCCACATCCGGGTTCGGGCACTGCGCTCACGGCCGAGGACCGCAGGATCATCGACCACCTCCACCGAGACGGCCGCATCCCGTACGCGACGGTCGCGCGGTCGGTGGGCACCACCGCAGGCAAGGTGACCCGCCGGATCGACCAGCTGCTGCGGTCGGGGGTGATCTACCTCGACGTCGACCTCGCCTACGCCGCCACCGAGATGCAACCGACCGCGCTGTGGCTGACGGTCGAACCACGCCACCTGCGGTCTGTCGGTGAGGCACTCGCAGCACACCCGAACGTTCCGTTCGCCGCCGCCACCACCGGACCCACCAACCTGGCCACGGTGGTGATGACCACCGGACCCGCCGGCCTCTACGACTTCGTCACCGGCACCATGGGTTCCGTCGACGGGATCACCGGATATGAGATCGCGATCATCGATCGTCGGATCAAACACGCCACCGCACTCAACACCGGCGGACGCCTGGCACCACCGACACTGCGCTGACGCGGCCCCGGCCGCCGACGTGGTCAGGCAAGCCGGGTGATCTCCACGACCACGTCGAGATCCGTGGCGCCACCGCCGGTGTAGATGCCTTTCAGCGGCGACACATCCGAGTAGTCACGTCCCACGCCCACCGACACGTGCTGCTCGGTGATCGCTGTGTCATTGGTCGGGTCGTAGCCCCACCATCCACCGGTCCACGCCTCGATCCAGGCGTGGCTCTGTCCCTCCACCGTCTTGTCTATGGCCGCATCCGGTTTCGGGTGCAGATATCCCGACACGTAGCGTCCGGGGATGCCGAGGCTGCGCAGCATCAGCAGGGTCAGGTGCGCATAGTCCTGACAGACGCCCTTGCGTTCGTTCCACGCATCGACCGCGGTGGTGTGCACACCGGTCGTGCCGGGCACGTAGTTCATCTCCTCGTGGACGAACTTGCACACGGCTTCCACCGCGTCGACCGGTTCCAGACCTTTCGCCAATCTGTTTGCGGTCGTGGACAATTGACGGTTCTTGCGCACATACGTCGTGTACGAGAGCATTTCGTCGTAACGATCCTCGACGTAGTCGCTGCGGACCTCGTCCCATCCGGCGAGTTCCTCGTCGTCGAGACGAGCGCCGGGCTCGGTCTCCACCACCGACATGCCCGACACCTCGAGTTCCTCGTGCGGGGCGTGCAGGTCGAACGCGGTGACCGCGGTACCCCAGTAGTCGGTGTACCGGTATGACCTCGTGGCCGGGGTCGTCTCGACCCTGTTGACGATCACGTTCTGCCGGTTGTCGCTGCGGGGCGTGAGCCGCGCCTCGTTGTACGACGACGTGACCGGACTCTTGTAGGCGAATCCGGTGGAATGGACGACGCGAAGACGCCAGCTCACAGTTCACTCTCCTCGATGACATGGTCCTCGGCGTCGCTCACCCGGGCATCGGCCCACGAGACGTACGGCGACACATGGAAATACTGTCCGGTGACGGCCTCGTTGACCGCTCGGCACGTGTCCTGCAGATCGAGCAGACGGTCTTCGAGACCTTCGAGAAGCCTTCCCGGTTCGAGGAATTCGAGCGAACTGCGCGCCCGTCCGAGCAGCAGGAGCGCTTCGGCCTGGGCGCCCACCCGGCTGGGCCGCTTCTCGAGATCGATCAGATTGGCCTCCGCCACGCGCAGGGCATGGAACACCGAGCGCGGGAACAGTCTGTCCAGCAACATGAACTCGACGACGTTCTCCGCGTCCAACACGCCACGATAGGTGCGTAGGAACGTGTCGTGCGCGCCGGCGGAGACCAGCACACTGACCCACGACGGCGAGTTCGCCCGATCGCCCGCCCTCGACAACAACATGCGGATGGTCATGTCGACGCGCTCCACCGACCGCCCGAGGAGCAGATAGCGGTATCCGTCGTCATGACTGAGGGTGGCGTCGGCCAGGCCGGAGAACATCGCCGCCCGGTTCTTCACGTACGAGAGGAACTCGTGTGGCCCCAACCGCCGCGCTCGTCGTTCGGCCTCTCCCAGACCGTTGTAGGTGGTGTTCAGGCACTCCCACATCTCGCTGGACGTGACCTCACGTGCGCCTCGGGCGTTCTCGCGTGCCGAGCGGATCAGGTCGACGATGGATCCGACCGAATCCTTGTCGTAGGCAACACGTTCGGTCAGCGACCACACGTCCAGCGGACCATCCGACGGCGGTTCGAGGCCGAGCACCTGGATCACCACTCGTGCCTGTCGGTCGACGTCGACGGTCGCGTCCTCCAGGATGTGGTGAATCGCGACGTCCAGGATGCGGGCCATGTCGTCGGCGCGTTCGACGTAGCGGCCGATCCAGTAGAGGGATTCGGCGTTGCGCGCGAGCATCATCGCCGATCACCGCCTTGCTGCTGCTGTTGCTGGGTCTGGGTGTAGATCTGGTCGGGTGCGCTCTCCGCGGGCCGTGCCGCGGCAACACCGCTGTCGTGCACGATCTTCGCGCCGGCCAGCTCACGCTCCTCCGACGACCGCGCGGACGCGAGTACCCAGGTGTCCTTGGAACCGCCACCCTGGCTCGAGTTGACCACCAGCGATCCCTCCGGAAGCGCCACACGCGTCAGGCCGCCGGGCAGCACCCACACCGACTCACCGTCGTTGACCGCGAACGGCCGCAGGTCCACGTGGCGCGGCCGCACCTCGCCGTCGATCTTGGTCGGCACCGTCGACAACTGCACCACCGGTTGGGCGATCCAGCCGCGCGGATCGTTGCGGACCTTGCGCGCCAACGTGTCGAGTTCGGCCTTCGTGGCATCCGGACCGAACACGATGCCGTAGCCGCCGGATCCCTCGACCGGTTTGACGACGAGCTCGCCGATGCGGTCGAGTACCTCTTCACATTCCTCGTCGAGCCAGCACCGCAGGGTGTCCACGTTCTGCAGCGACGGCTTCTCACCGAGGTAGTACTCGATGATCTCCGGCACATAGGTGTAGATCAGTTTGTCGTCCCCGACACCGTTGCCGACGGCACTGGAGATCACGACGTTCCCGGCCCGCGCCGCGTTGAGCAGTCCGGCCACGCCGAGCATCGAGTCGGGACGGAACTGCATGGGGTCGAGGAAGTCGTCGTCGATGCGTCGGTAGATGACGTCGACGCGCTGCTCCCCCTCCGTGGTCCGCATGTAGACCACGTTGTCGCGACAGAACAGGTCGCGCCCCTCCACGAGTTCGACACCCATCAGACGCGCGAGCAACGAGTGCTCGAAGTAGGCGGAGTTCGCCACCCCCGGTGTCAGCACGACGATGTTCGGGTCCGCCTCGTTGAACGCCGCAGAAGCCCGCAGTGCGCGCAGCAGATGACTGGGATAGTCACCGACGGCGCGAACGCGATGAGACGAGAACAGATCCGGGAACACCCGCGCCATGGTGCGACGGTTCTCCATCACATAGGAGACACCCGACGGCGATCGCAGGTTGTCCTCGAGTACCCGGAAGTCGCCGTTCTCGTCGCGGATCAGGTCGATGCCGGCCACATGGATACGAACTCCGTTGGGCGGTCGGATGTTTGCCGCCTGCCGGTGGAAATGCTCACAGGAGTGCACCAACCGTTTCGGCAACACCCCGTCGCGAAGGATCTCCTGTTCCCCGTAGATGTCGTCGAGAAACAGCTCGAGCGCCTGCACGCGTTGCGTGATCCCCGCCTCCAGCTTGGTCCACTCGGCAGCCGAGATCACCCGTGGCACAACGTCGAGCGGGAACGGCCTCTCCTTGCCGGACAGCGAGAAGGTGACGCCCTGGTCGATGAACGCGCGGCCGAGCGCGTCGACGCGTACGTCCAGATCGGCCCGGTCGTACTCCGACATCGCCTTGTAGATACCGCGATACGGCGCGCGAAGTTCTCCGTCGTTGTCGAACATCTCATCGAAGGCCTGCCCGTACGGCCCCTTCGAATAACCTGCGAAGATCGTCGTGTCGACGCTCTTCACTTCTCGCACAGAAGCTTTCGAGCGCTTGCTGGGGGCGGCCTCGCGGCTGCGTGATTTGGCGGACGACGCCTTGCCGTCGCCACCCCGGGCGCGGGACCTACTCCCCTTGGTCGTCCCGGAGTCGCCCGACTTGGTCGACGCCGCCTTCGCTGCCGAACGCTTGGTGGACGCTGAGGTGGTGGAAGCGGGAGTCATACCTTGACATGGTGCTACAAAAAACGTGATTCGGCATGATCGTCGAGCGCGGCCGCGTCACAGCGACCGGCGCAGACCGACGACCCTTCTGCGTAGCCGCCGGACGACGTTCATCGCACGGGTCCGCATCCGCGGCCCGACACGCGGCAGCGGCGTCCGCTGCACCATCTCGGCCAGCGAATCGAGCGCCACGTCGAGCACGTCCTGCGTGGTCGGCGGAAGAGCGTCGCCGGCAGCGAGTCTGCTCACCCGCAGATCGTCGAGATCGCCCACCACGTCGTAGCCGGAGTCACGCACCACGGCGATCATGTCGTCGGCGGTGGTGGCCACCCAGTCGCGCTGATCGGCACTGAGTCCGCGAGGTGCACCCGACGGCGACTGGAAGAGGATCTGCCCGATCAGCTCCCCCTTGATCATGCGCTCATAGCGCTGCCATGCCACGTCGTCGGGCTGCAGGCGCGCGTTGAGCTGACGGAGGAACTCCGCCTGCGCGGCCGAAAGCGACGAGTTCAGGCTGGGCACCGGGATCGTCAACGCCTGCGGATCGACGTCGAGAACGCGGAGGAAGCGATGCCACAGGTCGTCTCCGGGCGTGTCGCGCCGGGTCGGCACCGTGACGATGTGCACCCGCTCCGAACCGACCGCCTTGGCCCAGTTCGCCAGGATCCGGGCGTGATCCTGGAACTCCCAGAACGGCTCCTCCTCGCCTGCATCCTGCGGCGGGACGAAACCGGGCAGCGCAGGTCCGTGCACATGGACCGACGCCAGGAACTCGTCGAAGGTGGCACGCCTCTGGTTCTTGACGTTCTCCTGCCACACCGACGGCAGCTGACGGGCGAGATCCCGAACCGTCGCGATGACGTGCACCTCGTCGGCGAAGGAGAGATCGTCCAGGATGGTCGCGATGTGTTCGGGCGTCGCGGTCGCATAGAGCTCGTGGGAGAGCAACGACGTCTGCGGCCACGCCTTCATCTGGGCGAGCAGCGCAGGCCAGCTGCCCGCGAACGCCGGGTCGACCCAATCCAGGTACCGCTCCGGCTGCAGATGCACCGCTGCGTGGAAGTGATCGGAGATCACATTGCCCGGATACAACAGACCCGACGTCTTGAGGGCCAGGTCCCGGTTGCGCCAGAGACGGTCCTGCAGGTGCGTCGTTCCGGTTTTCGGCAGGCCGATGTGAATGAAGACAACAGACATGATGAGCTAGACCCTAGTTGGTGGAAACCCTTGACCGTCCGATCCCGGCGGTACGTCCGCGATTCGGACGTCCGGCAATCTGCGGGTCCGGCGATGCGGGGCGTTCCAACGATTTGGGCGGGTCCCCCCAGGCTGGTAAACTCGATCGCTGTCGCAGCGTCGACGTGGTCACCTGATAGTTCCACGGCCATCAGACCTGCCCAAGGCGCGACTCCGGTCGCCGCCGAGAAGACCGAGAACGATCAACCAGAACCAAGAGGTATACACGCGTGGCAAACATCAAGTCGCAGGTCAAGCGCATCCGCACCAACGAGATTCGCCGTCAGCGCAACCAGTCGGTGAAGTCCTCGCTGCGTACGGCCATCCGCAGCTTCCGCGAGGCCGTCGACGCCGGTGACAAGGCCAAGGCCGCAGAGCTGGGCACCGCTGCCAGCCGCAAGCTCGACAAGGCAGCTTCGAAGGGCGTCATCCACGCCAACCAGGCCGCCAACAAGAAGTCGGCCATCTCACTGGCCGTCAACAAGCTCTGAATCTGCTCCAGACAGCCGCATAGTCTTACTAGTCGGCTCACCCCGGTGACATCCACGCGGTCACCGGGGTGTTTCGCGTCGCATCACCGGGGCACGTGATCAGTCGCGGCGTCCCCTGGTCGGCCGCAGCTCGGCGACAGTCGCGACGGCATGTTCGAGGCTGTAGTCGGCGTCGGCGGCCTGACCCTTCACATCGCCGTTGAGGCGCGCGACCACCACGACGGCAGCCGCGATCGAGTCCGAATCCCACGCACGCGCCTGCGCCTGGACCTTCTTGACGCGGCGCGGCGGCATGCCGAGTTCCGAGGCAGCCGCGTACTGATCGGTCGATCCCATGGCCCGGACCCGGGCTATGGCATGCACCGCCTCGGCCAGCGCGTCGGCGAGCAGGACGCGCGGCACCCCGTGATGCTCGGCCCAGGCCAGCGATTCCAGCGCACCCGAGCGGTCTCCTGTGACCGCCTTGTCCGCGACCTCGAAACCGGTGATCTCCGGGCGGCCCTGATAGTAGAGGCGGACCGCGTCCACGGTGATCTTGCCGTCGGTGTCCGCGACGAGCTGACTGCAGGCGGCCGCCAACTCCCGCAGCTCCGAACCGACACCTTCCACCACCTGCTCGATGACGTCGTTGCTCACCCGCGCACCCAGTAACCGGAACTCGTTGCGCACGAAGTCCACTCGTTCCGACGGCCATTTCGGGGCGGCACACTGATGTTCGACCGCACCCACTTTCTTGAGCGCAGGCACCATCGACTTGGCGCGTCCACCGCCGGTGTGCACGACCATCAGGGTGATGCCCTCGGGCAGCTCCTTGGCCGCCTCGGCGATGAGCGCTGCGGGTTCCTTGCCGGCATCGGCGGCCGACTCGATCACGACGATGCGATCCTCGGCGAACAACGACGGGCTCAACAGCTCGGCGAGTTCGTGTTCGGTGACATCACCGGCGCGCACCCGGGTGACCGGGATGTCGTTGCCCGTGGCGGCCGACTGCTCGGCGACCACCGCGGTGATCACCCGCCCCGTCAGGAAATCGTCGTCGCCGAGCAACAGATGCAGGTGTTCACTCACGGCGACCATCGTGCCAGACGTGTGCGACACCGAGTCTGCGTGCACGCCGTCCGACGGTCCGAGCGCGTGCCGCCGCAAGGCAGGTGAGCACGATACCGACGGCCACCACACCCGCACCGACCACGCCTTCGGGGACCGCGATGCTCGCCCACGTCTGGCGCCCGAGGACCCGCGCGCAGGCCAGCATCCACCACAGCTCCGGTTCGAGCGCACGCACCAGCAGTTCGGCACAGCGTGCGCCCACACCGTCGACACCTCCCACCGACCCCAGCACCGCCGCGGCGGTCCCGACGACACCGACCACGCCGACCACCGGCACCACGACGATGTTCGCCACCAGCCCCGCCAGACTCACCTGCCCGCTCAACGCCGCCACCATCGGCGCGGTCACCAGCTGCGCGGCCAGCGCCATCGCCACAAGCTCCGCAATCCCTGCGGGAAGCCGCTTGCCCCGCAACCAATCCCGCAACCCGGCCGACCACAACACCAGCCCGGCCGTGGCCAGCACCGACAACACGAAGCCCGGAGCGACCGCGAGCTCGGGCCACCACAACAGACCGACGACGGTCGCCGCACCCAGCGCGGGCAGCGCCTGCGCCCGACGCGCCCCCGCCAACGCCGCCAGCGCGATCAGGCCCATCATCGCGGCCCGCAACACGCTCGGCGACGGCCGCACCAGGACGACGAACCCCACCACCACAACCACGCCGAAGCATGCCGTCACCCGTGGCGAAGCACCGAGCATCCGGACACCCAGCAGCACCGCGCCGGTCACGATCGCGAAATTGCTGCCCGACACAGCGATCAAATGCGAGAGTCCGGCCGCACGGAAGTCGTCGCGGACCGCATGGTCGAGTGCACTCGTGTCACCCAACACCAATCCGGGTAACAGGCCCGCGGCCTCGGGACCGAGCCCGCGGGCGGCGATGACCCCGAAGCGATGCCGCACCGCACCGGCGAGGCGTTGATGCGGTGGGGGTCTGCCGAGCATGCGAGGTGACGACACAGCCGTCAGCCGCATCGGCAGCAACGCCGCCGGCTGCGCCCGACCGATCCGGACCACCGCCGAGAAACCTTGTCCCGGAAGCATATCCGACCAACTCTGAGCCGGCCCGGCGATCTCCGCCGACATCGACCGCGCACGTCTCTCGCCCACCTGCTCGACATCGACGCGCACACGCACCCGGCCCCCGAATCCCAACGCAGTCGCATCGTCACGCGCCGTCGCGACGATCCTCACCTTGCCCTCACCCTCGGACAACGGATGTGCGCTGCGCCCCTCGATGCGCAACACGATGGCACCCGCGGTCACCGCGGCCATCCCGGTGATCACCACCGCGGTGGCCATCACCGGCCAGGACACCGACCCGCGACGAACCGCCATCAAACCCCCGGCGCAGAGCAGTGCCGACGTCCCGGTCAGCACGAGCACACCGCCGACGGGAAGGTACAGACTGCCCACGGTGACCGCCCAGACGGTCGCCGCGGGCGCGACCAGACGGTAATCGCCGGACGGCAGCACGCTCGCCCTGCTCCGGTCCCCGGTCACACGCCGACCAGGCCACGGAGCTTCGCCAGTCGGGCCGGCCCGATGCCGTCGACCTCACCGAGCTGTTCGACCGAAGTGAACCGTCCGTGCTTTTCACGCCAGGCGATGATGGCCTTGGCGGTCACCGGCCCCACCCCGGGCAGCGTGTCGAGTTGTGCCTCGGTGGCAGTGTTCAGATCGATCTTGTCCGACGCCGCCGAGGCCGACGTTCCCGACGATCCGGAGCCGCCGGTTGCCGACCCGCCGGATCCAGAGCTGCCACCCCCGGGCGATGCCTGCGTCGCACCGGACGGCCCAATGACGGCGCTGCGCAACGACATCCGACCACCACCGGCATATCCCACCAGGATCTGGTCGCCGTCGTTCAATCGCTGCGCGAGATTCAGCGAGAGCAGGTCACCGCCCGTGCGGACACCGCCTGCACGAGCGATCGCATCGGCCACACGCGCATCGCCGGGGACACGGACCAGACCGGGTTTGTGGACCAGCCCGACGACGCTGACCACCAGCTCTGAGGACGACGCACTCGACGTCGACGCGCCTGCCGCGGCCGCACCGGACGCCACAGATGGTGCCGGAGAATCTCTTTCGGCCGTCGGGCCCGCCGACTCCGGGAACGCCACGACGGCGGGCGGGTCGCCGCCACCCCGCAACAACGAGACTCCGGCCACCACACAGGCGACCACGCCGATCAGGATCAATGCCACCGCGGCGGGCGGTGCGACCGCGAACCGGCGACGCGGCAGCTTCTCGTCGTCGTCGAGATCGAGTTCACCGAAGCTGTCCCCCACCGACATTCGCATGCCGTCGCGGTCCTCGACGGCCACCGGATCGAGCCACGCGGGCGGCGGCGCGATACCCCACCCGTCGTCCGACCATCCGGTGTCGGCGCTGTCGGTCGGTCCGGCTGAGTCCGAATCGTCGGCAGGACTGTCGTTCTCCGGTGCGAGCTGCTCGTCGCGGGTCGGTGGCGGCCCCACCGGTCCACCCAATCGGTCCAGTGCACTGCGCCGACGGCCCGGCCCTGCGATGTTCATGTCGTGACGCTAACGACGCACTCGCCTGACGAATCGCGAGCAGAGCCACCGACATCCGATCTGTGGACGAACATCGGTCTGTGGAGAAATCGGCCGACGCGTCGGCCGGGAAACCTACTGCTCGATCGGATCGAGATGGGTGCCCAGCGCGACACCCAGTGCACCGGGGCCGACGTGGCAGCCGAGAATCGGCCCCAGGTCGACGATCAGTTCGGAGGTCACCACACCCAACCGCTCGCGCAACTGGCCGGCGAGCTCGGCCGCTGCGTCCGGTGCCGCGGAATGCTGGACACCGAGCACCACGGGGCGTCCGGCTGCCGATTCGACGGTGGCGTCGACCATCTTGGCGACGGCCTTGGAGAACGTCCGATGCCGTTCCTTGAGGGTCAGCAGACCGTCGGCCATGTGCAGGATCGGTTTGATCGACAGCGCCGACCCGAGCATCTTGCTCGCCGCACTGATCCGACCGCTCTGCCGTAGGTTCTCCAGTTGCTGTACACACAGCATCGAGTCGACTGTCGCGGCCTGTCGGATCGCCGCCTCGTACACGCGATCACGGTCGGCACCGGCCGCGCCCGCCTGCGCCGCGCCGATCGCGGTGAACCCGACCGCCAGACCCACCGACCGCGAATCCACCACACGTACCTGGCCGGAGAACTGCTCGGCGGCGATGCGGGCGGCACCCCATGTCCCCGATAGTCTGCGCGACATGTGCACCGCGACCACCCCGTCGCCGTCACTGGCCGCCAACGCCTCTTCGTAGGCGGCGGCGAGTTCGTGCGGGTTGGCCCCCGAGGTGCTCACACCCGGTGTGGTGACGATGTCGGCCGGGATGTCGTCGACACCTTCGAGATAGTCGGTGCCGTCGATCCCCAGGTGCAGTGGGACCTGACGGATCCCGTAGCGAGCCGCGAGAGGATCGGGCAGTCGCGACGAGGAATCGGTGACGACGACGACAGGCACGCGTCTACGTTATCCCGTGTGCTCGGCGTCGGTGGCGGGCGTGTCGAGCGACCCCACCGACCGGTCCACGAGCAGGTCGCGCACCCGTGGGACGACCACGTCGGCGATGCCGCGATGGCAGTCGAACCCCCAGTGGATCCCGTCGGGATTCATCTCGGAGTCGGCTGCCGCGAATGCGTCGCGGGTGACCGGATAGAAGTCGGCGGTGGCCAAACCGTGCCGGTCCGCCCAAGCCGCCATCGCGGCGGTGGTCGGGATGCGGCCGTCGTGGACATGTCCGTAGTAGGGGCTGCGATGGGTGGGCGGCAGGCACACCACGATCGGCAGATCGGGCCGCAACTGCGTCACGGCCGCCCGGATCTTCTCCAGATACTCCACGGTCACCTTGGGCGGCAACGCCATCGGCCAGCCCACCGGCGACAGGCGCGGCTGCACCCACGAATAGGCGTCGCGGACCACCTGACGCAACCGGTTCGGCCGCAGGTACCTGATCTGCTCGCGCAGCGCGGTCGGCAGCGGTGACGGGAGGCTGTCCATCCCGCCGAACGCGAGGACCAGCACCTCGGCGTGCGGAACGGCGGCCCAGATGTTCGGGTCCTGGGTGAGTGCCCACCAGACGTCGCGACTGGTCCATCCGATCCGCCCGAAGAGTTGCACCTCGCGGTCGCAGTCCTCCCCCACGAGATTCGGCCAGATACGCGGGTCGTCGGCGGCCAGCCCACCGGTCGGCCCGTAGTAGGCGAGCGAGTCCGACAGCACCAGCACCGTCATTGGACAGCCGCATCCGCGCTCTCGGCCGACGCGTTCCACACGTCGAGCCGCCAGCGTGGTTCGCTGCCGGGCAACCCGTGCCCGGACAGTTGCACCCAGCTGGTGTTGGCCAGCCCGCCGAAAACCGGCCACGACGATTCGTCCAGGCCGAGCAGGGCGGCGGTCAGGGCGGCGATCACCCCGCCGTGGGCCACCAGCACAACCGGCGCCTCCGGGGTGTCGCCGCTGCCCCAGTCGGTCCGGGCGGCAACGAGTTCGGCGACCAGCGGCGCGGCCCGGCGGGCGACGTCGATGCGGCTCTCGCCGTTCGGCGGCCGCCACGATGCGTCGTCGCGCCACAGGCGCCGGGCGCCGGGCATCGCGTCGTCGACCTCGTGGTGTGTCAGGCCCTGCCAGTCGCCGAGATGTGTCTCGCGCAGCCGGGTGTCGGTGGTGACCGACAACCCGGACCGCGACGCGAGTGCCTCGGCCGTGTCACGCGCCCGGCGCAGATCCGACGACACGATCAGCAGCGGATCGCGCTCGGCAAGAACCTGTGCGGCGGTCGCTGCCTGACGCACACCGAGGTCGGACAGGTCGGTGTCGAGCTGGCCCTGCATACGGCTGTTCGCGTTGTACTCGGTCTGTCCGTGCCGCAGGAGGATGAGTCGCCGCACCACCGGGGTCAATCGTTCGACCGAGGTGTCGTGGCTGTCGGGTCCCCCGCTCACGCCGGCCCGTCCACGTCGATGATCGGACAGTCCTTCCAGAGTCGTTCCAGCGCGTAGAACTCTCGCTCCTCGGAGTGCAGGATGTGCACGACGATGTCGGCGTAGTCGATGAGCGACCAACGACCCTCACGGGTGCCCTCGCGGCGAACCGGTTTGTGGCCGGCCTCGCGCAGCTTGTCCTCGACCTCGTCGACGATCGAATTGACCTGGCGCTCGTTGTCGGCGGAGGCGATCACGAAGATGTCGGTGATCACGAGCTGTTCGGAGACATCGATGACGGTGACGTCGTGGGCGAGTTTGTCGGCAGCGGCATGTGCCGCGATGGTGGCCATCTCCACAGCTTCGGCTGAGGCAGTCACACAAGTCCTTCCATTGGGTTCGGAGTCGGCACTCCGATCGGGTCGGTCGATGGACCTTCGGTCACGGTGCCGAGACGCCCGGGGAAGACGCCCTCGGTACTCGGTACAGCTTGCGCTTGGCGATGTACTGCACGACCCCGTCCGGCACGAGGTACCACACCGGCCGACCACGTGCCGCGCGCGCACGGCATTCGGTGGACGAGATGGCCAGCGCCGGGATCTCGAGCATCTTCAGGGTGTCCGCAGGCAACGCCGCCAGGTACTGGGTCAGGTGTTTGGCATGCAATTCATAGCCCGGGCGGCTGACGCCGACGAAGTTGGCGAGCTCGAACAACTCCTCCCAATGCTGCCAGGACAGGATCGACTCCAACGCATCCGCCCCGGTGATGAAGAAGAGCTCGGCGTCGGGGTGGACCTTGCGAAGGTCGCGCAGCGTGTCGACGGTGTAGGTGTAGCCCTCACGGTCGATGTCCACACGACTCACCGAGAACCGCGGATTGGACGCCGTCGCGATCACCGTCATCAGGTAACGGTCCTCGGCGGGGCTGACGGCCCGCGACGAATCCCGACCGTCACCGTCCGCCGCGGTCTCGTCGGCGTCGGTGAGCTTCTGCCAGGGTCGGCCGGTCGGCACGAAGATGACCTCGTCGAGCGCGAACCGGTGTTGGACCTCGCTCGCGGCCACGAGGTGCCCGTTGTGGATGGGATCGAAGGTGCCGCCCATGACGCCGATGCGACGCGCACGCGGGTGCGGAGACGGCCGCTCGGTGGACATGGCGTGAGAGTTTACGCTCACACCGGCAACAGGTCGGCGATCGCACGCCCGAGTTGCGTCGCATTCCGGCACTCGAACATCTCGATGACGTCGGCGTACTCGTCGGCCGCGGAGTCGCCGGTCCCCCAGTTCCGACGCGCCTCCGGGTTCAGCCAGTACGCGTGCCGCGCGCGTTCGGTCAGCTCGCGCAGGGCGCCGAGACGCGGATCGTGATAATTCGTCCGGCCGTCGCCGAGGATCAGCAACGCGCCCCGATGCGTGAGCGACTCGCTGTACTCGTCGACGAAACCCTTGAGCATGTTGCCGTAGTCGGAGTGTCCGTCGCGCGTGCTGATCCGCGCGGTACTGATCATCCGATGCATGTTGGCACCGAAGTCCTCATCGTCGGGGCTCCGGTCGAAATAGTCGGTCACCTCGTCCACGGTGTCCACGAAGGCGAACACCCGAACCTTCGAGAATTGTTGTCGCAGAGCATAAACCAGACGCAGCGTGAACTGCGAGAAACCGGCCACCGATCCGGAGACGTCACAGATGATGACCAATTCCGGCCGACCGGGCCGCGGTTTGCGGTGCGTGAGTTCGATGGGCACCCCGCCGGTGGACATCGACCGGCGCAGTGTCTGTCGCACATCCACCGCACCGCGGTGTGCGCGCCGACGACGGATCTCCAGCTTCGCGGCCAGCAGACGCGCCAACGGCTCCACGGTGCGCCGGATCTCGGCGAGTTCGGTGGCACCGGCGGTCAGGAAGTTGATGTTCTCCGGGAGATCGGGCACCGCATAGTCGGCGACCCGGTCGCGCCCCTTCGCCCCGGCCATCCGACGCTGGGTCTCCGACTCGATCCCCGCTCGCAGGTCGGCAGCCCGCTGACGCGCCGCCCGCCGGTACATCGGTTCGGTCCCCGGCCGATCGCCCAGTTCCCCGTCGTCGGATGTGGCCCCGGCCAGGGCGGCGGCGATCTTGGCGATGAGTGTCTGCGGGTTCACCACCGACAGCGACTGGTAGGCCGAGAAGGCCTCGCCGCGGGTCGATTCGTACCGGCCGAACCGGTCGACGATCAACGAGATCATCTGGTCGAGCCTGCCGTCGGTGGCGGCCTGGTCGTCGGCCAGCAGTTGTGCCAGGGCGTCGCGCATGGCCTCGACGTCGATCTCGCCGTCCTCGGCTCGCGGAAGGTCGGTGACCACGGTCCGCGCCCCCGTCCCCAGCGGGAACCACAGGTCGAAGACGATGTCGAACACGCGCCGGTGCATGTGGTCGCTGATCAGGGTGGCGGCCAGCCCCTCGCGGAGACTGCGACGATCCAGCAGGTCGAGGACCGACACCGCGCGGGATGCATCGATGAGCGATGACGGCCCCACCACGATTCCCCGACCACGGAGTTCGTCGACGAACCCGGCCAGGTGGTCGACGATCGGGACCGCGGCGGCGGGTGCCGTTTCGGACCCGCCGGCCCGACTCCCGGAGGCGGGGCCGCTCATCAGCCCAACTTGAGTTCTTTGAGGGCCGTCTTCAGATCCGGCCGATGCTTGAGCACCACGCCCAGCGTCCGGGCGATCAGGCCCTCGTCGATCTTGTCCGCGCCACCCGAGCCGGAGCCCTGCCCGCCGGTCTCCCCTGCACCGAGGGCGAGCACCGTGTTGGCCCAGTCGATCGTTTCGGCGACCGACGGCTTCTTGCGGATGTCCAGGGTGCGCAGCACCCCGACGATACGAACCAACTCGGCCGACAGCGCCTGCGACAGATGCGGCACACGGGACGCGAGGATCTCGCGCTCACGAGCCGCGTCCGGGAAGTCGATGTAGAGGTACAGGCAGCGCCGTTTGAGGGCTTCCGACAGATCGCGGGTGGCATTGGAGGTGAGCAGCACGATCGGACGCCGCGAGGCGGCGACCGTGCCCATCTCCGGAATCGTGACGGCGAAGTCACTGAGCACCTCGAGCAGCAGGCCCTCCATGTCGACGTCGGCCTTGTCGACCTCGTCGATCAACAGCACCGTCGGCCCCGACCGTGAGATCGCCTTGAGCAGAGGCCGCGGCAACAGGAACTCATCGGAGAAGATGTCGGTCTTCGCCTCTTCCCACGCGCGGTTCCCGGTCGCCTGGATGTGCAGGATCTGCTTCGCGTGATTCCACTCGTAGAGTGCACGCGCCTCGTCGATGCCCTCGTAGCACTGCAACCGGATCAGCTCGGCGTCGGTCGCCTGCGAGATCGCCCGTGCGAGTTCGGTTTTACCCACACCGGCGGGGCCCTCGACGAGCAGCGGCTTGCCCAGGTGGTCGGCGAGGTAGGTGGCGGTCGCGGTGGCGTCGTCGGCCAGATAGCCGGTGGCGCGCAACCGGTTCACCACGTCGGGGACATCGGTGAAGGTCGGCACGGTGGTCGGGCCCGCCGCAGCAGCCGACGTGTCAGCGGCCGACATCACGCGGGCCTGATGTGGCCGTCGCCCCAGACGATCCACTTGGTCGAGGTGAGTTCGGGCAGACCCATCGGGCCCCGCGCGTGCAGCTTCTGGGTGGAGATGCCGATCTCGGCACCGAACCCGAACTGCTCGCCGTCGGTGAAGGCGGTCGACGCGTTCACCATGACGGCCGCCGCATCCACGCGCTGGGTGAACTCACGGGCGGCGGCGAGGTCGGTCGTCAGGATCGCCTCGGTGTGCCCGGTGCCGTAGGTGTCGATGTGCGCGACAGCGGCGTCGAGGTCGTCGACGATCTTCATCGCGATGTCCATCGACAGGTACTCGTCGGCCCAGTCGGCCTCGGTCGCCGGCTCCATTCCGGGTTCGTCGCCGTGCACGACGACACCCTGCGACTGCAGCGCCTGCATGAACTTCGGCAACGCGTCGGCGGCGACGGCCTTGTCCACCAACACCGTCTCAGCCGTGTTGCAGACGCTCGGGCGCCTGGTCTTGGAGTTCAGGATCACCCGGGTCGCCACATCGAGGTCGGCCAGCGCGTGGACGTACACGTGGCAGTTGCCGGTACCCGTCTCGATGGTCGGCACGGTCGCGTTGGCGACCACCGCGTTGATGAGGCCCGCGCCGCCACGCGGGATCACCACGTCCACCAGGCCGCGGGCGCGGATCAGCGCGGTCACGCTCGCCCGGTCCTCGCTGGGCAGCAGGGCCACCGCATCGGGCGAGACGCCCTCGTCACGCAACACCGCGCGCAGGATGCGCACGAGTTCGGCGTTCGAGTCCGCGGCCGACGACGAACCACGCAGCAGCACGGCGTTGCCGGACTTGAACGCGATGCCGAAAGCGTCGACGGTCACGTTGGGCCGGGCCTCGTAGACCATGCCGACGACGCCGAGCGGCACGCGGACCTGCCGCAACTCGAGACCGTTCGGCAGGGTCTTGCCGCTGACCACCTCGCCGATGGGGTCGGGCAGCGCGGCGACCTGTCGTAGTCCGTCGGCGATCCCCACGATGCGTGCAGGTGTGAGTCGTAGCCGATCGACGAGGCTCGCCTCGGTACCGTTCGCATCGGCACGCGCGACGTCGGCGGCGTTGGCGGCGAGGATGCCCTCACCACCCGCTTCGACGGCGTCGGCGGCGGCGAGCAGGACCTTGTTCTTGGCGGCCGCGGTCAAGCCGCCCAGGGCGCGTGATGCCGCGCGGGCTGCGGTGGCGAGACCGGTGACGACCTTCTCGATGTCGTCGGCGGTCACACCGGGTTCGGCAGTGGGTGCGCTCATGGAAATCCTCGACTACTCCGGCGAAATCTTGTCTCGTCCCAGAGTAACCGGGCAGCGCCGACGGGCATCCACCAGCGTCCGGGGCCGCGCGGCCGATTCTGCGCCGGTGCGCGCCCGTCGCGGCGCCCCGGTCATTCGTCGGACCCGTCGAACCGCGGGAAGTCTCCCTCGTCGAGAACATCGGAGACCTTTCCGACGATCCACTCGACCGCGGCGAGTGCCGTGTCGTGATCCAGACCCCATGCCCCGGTGAGCCGTTCATAGGTGGGCGGATTCCACAGCACGTCGATGATGGCGGCGGCGACCTGTCGCTGACGGTCGGTGAAATCGGGTGCGTGCCCGGCCACCGCCTTGACCAGAGCCATCCGGCGGCGTTCATCGGCACCGATGAACGCCTCCCCGGTGAACGTCGCGATCGTCTGCGGTGTGGAATACCGCTGCAGAGACTCGAAGACCTTGGCCGCCATCTGCCCCACGTCCTTGAGTTCCACGCCGTCGTAATCCATGCCGGCCTCGTCCTCCAACTCGGCCATCACCGCGTCGTGCAGGTGACGCTCCGTGGGGAAATATCGGTACACGGTGCGATCGCTGACACCCGCCCGCTCGGCCACGGCCCGGAACGTCAACCCATCCCAATTCCAGCTCTCGAATTCGTGGACGAGCGCTGCGCCCGCGCCGACGATGCGTTTACGCGTCCGCTCCACCTGCGCGGGGCGCGAGATCCGTTGCTGCGCCGGTCCCACTGAGTGGTCCTGAACCATTGACAACCGCCTCTAGCTGGTGTCAGTCTACTGACAGAATTTTGGTGGGTTCAGTGTCGCACAGTGCACGCAATCCTCGAGTACCAACCCGGCACGCCCACCGGATGCGCTCTACCGCAGGGGGTGGCATGAGACGGGAATCAACCTGTCGCACAACACTTCCTGCACCCGATGAATGACCGCGGCAGCACCGGTGACGATCGGGCGGTCGCTTGGCAGTCCTCTCGAAATCTAGGGAATTCCAACGGAAATGGGGTATTCGATGACAGGTCGCGTAGAAGGAAAGGTTGCGCTGGTCACCGGGGCGGCGCGCGGACAGGGGCGCAGCCACGCGGTGCGTCTGGCACAGGAGGGCGCCGACATCATCGCGGTCGACATCTGCCGCCCCGTCGTCGAGGACACACCGATCCCGGCGTCCACCTCGGCGGATCTGGCCGAGACCGCCGACATGGTCAAGGCCCTCGACCGCCGTATCGTCACCGCCGAGGTCGACGTCCGCGACTTCGACGCACTGAAGTCCGCAGTGGACAGCGGCGTAGAACAGCTCGGTCGCCTCGACATCATCGTCGCCAACGCGGGCATCGGCAACGGCGGTGACACGCTGGACAAGACCAGCGAGCACGACTGGCAGGAAATGATCGACGTCAACCTGAGCTCGGTCTGGAAGACCGTGAAAGCAGGTGTGGGACACGTTATCTCCGGCGGCGAAGGCGGATCGATCATCCTCACCAGTTCGGTCGGCGGCCTCAAGGCGTACCCGAACTGTGGCAACTATGTGGCCGCCAAACACGGCGTCGTCGGCGTGATGCGCAGCTTCGCCGTGGAACTCGGTCAGCACAACATCCGGGTCAACTCGGTGCACCCGACCAACGTGAACACGCCGATGTTCATGAACGAGGGCACCATGAAGATGTTCCGTCCGGACCTCGAGAACCCGGGCCCCGACGACCTGCTGCCCATCGGACAGATGATGCATGTGCTGCCCATCGGCTGGGTGGAGCCCGAGGACATCAGCAATGCGGTGCTCTTCCTGGCCTCCGACGAATCCCGGTTCGTCACCGGTCTGGAACTGACCGTCGACGGCGGCAGCTGCTTGAAATAGTCGTCACCGCAACGGGTAACGCGCCCCGAGGTTCTCCTCGGGGCGCGTTACCCGTTGTCGTCGGGGCATCCGTCAGATCTGCGCCCAGATCGACTTGGTCTGCATGTAGGCCTCGATACCCTCGCGACCGAACTCATGCCCCCACCCGGACTGCTTGTAGCCGCCGAACGGCACCGAGTGGTCGAACACCAACTGGCAGTTCAGCGTGACGGTTCCCGCTTCGAGTCGTCGTGCGATGTTGTTGGCACGGGCCAGGTTCTCCGTCCACACCGTGGCCGCGAGGCCGTAGGTGGTGTCGTTGGCCAGCTTCACGGCCTCGTCGTCGTCGTCGAACGGCAGCACCGGCACGACCGGACCGAAGATCTCCTCCTGGTACAGACGCATGCCGGGGTCGACGTTGGTCAGCACCGTGGGATGGACGAAATACCCCTTGCGATCCAGCCGGTGGCCGCCGGTCACGACCTCCACGCCGTCGGATTTGCCCTCGTCGATGTAGCCCATGACCCGCTTGAGCTGCTTGTCGGAGATCAGCGGACCGATGTGCACGTCCTCTTCTTTCGGGCCGCCCAGGTTCAGCGAATTGGCCACGCCCGCAATACCTTCGAGAACCTGGTCGTAGACGTTGCGGTGCACGAAGATCCGCGATCCGCAGACACAGCCCTGGCCTGAGTGCACGAAGATGCCCATGGCGGCCATCAGGATGGCCATGTCGAGGTCGGCATCGTCGTAGATCAGCACCGGCGACTTGCCACCGAGTTCGAGCATGACCTTCTTCAGGTTGCCCGCCGACGCCGCGATGATCTGTTTGCCGACCTCGGTCGACCCGGTGAAGGCGATCTTGTCGACGTCGGGATGCACCGACAACGCGGCACCCGCGGTGTGTCCGTAGCCGAGCACCAGGTTCACCACCCCGTCCGGGACACCGGCCTCGGCGAGGATGCGTTCGAGCAGGAAGGCCGACAGCGGTGTCTCCTCGGCCGCCTTCACCACGCTGCTGCAGCCGGCGGCCAAGGCCGGTGCGATCTTGGCGCAGGCGTTGAAGATCGGCCCGTTCCACGGGAAGATCAGGCCGACCACACCGTACGGTTCCTTACGGGTGTAGGCCTGCATGTTGGCATGGGCACCCGAGACACCGCCTGCCATCTGCACATCGTGCGCGGTGCCGTTCATCTTGGTGCACCAGCCCGCGTAATAGCGGAAGAACTCCGCACAGGTCGGCACGATCATCTGCGCCTGCGCCAGCGGCATGCCGGTGTTGAGCGAATCCAACTGGGCGATGTCGTCGGCATACTTGTCGATCAGATCGCCGATGCGCCACAGCACCTTGGCGCGGTCGCGATCGCTCATGCCGACCCACACACCGGCGTCGAATGACTCGCGTGCGCGCGCGACGGCGGCGTCGACGGCCGCCGCACCCCCGTCGGCGAACTCGCTGATCTGTTCTTCTGTGGCCGGATCGATGACCGGGATGACGTCTCCGTCCCCCGGCCGTTTCGCAATGTCGTCCAAGACCGCCTGCAGCGTCATCGTGATCCCCTTCTCGCCGCCTGCGTCGGCGGCAGTGATGTGAGTTGTCACCAGAACCAGGGCGCGACCGGCATGGTCGGATGCCACGACGCGGACACGCCCCAATGTCAGAACACTGACACGAAACCCCGAGGGTGTCAACGACGTTCTCTCAATACGCGAACACCAATCTCCCCGCCATGCCGGCCGCCGGGTCAGTCGTGATGATCGGCGCAGGTCAACAGCTTCGCAGTGCCCCGAGCAGGACGTCGCGGGAGCGGCGGTCGAGCGCCAGTCCGTAGGTCCCCGAGACCATGACGAACTCGATGGCGTATTGGCAGTGGAACCCGTCGTCGGGTGGCATCCACCGCGCCGGCTCGTGATCGGACTTCGTCAGGTTGGATGACGCGTCGACCGCGACGAGATTCGCCGGATCGTTGGCGAAGTCCGCCCGCCGCCCCGGTGCCCAGGCCCACGCCCCCATGTCCCAGGCGTACGCCAGCGGCACGATGTGGTCGATCTGCACCGCGCCCGCATGCCCGTCGCGTCGAAACACCAGGAACTCACCGGTGTAGGGACTGCGGAACTCGCCCGACATCACCGCCGTCGGGCAGGATCGCACCGGGGCGCGACGGGTGTCGCGCAGGTCGCGGGCCAGCACGTCGTTGCGGGTGTCACAACCGTTGGCGCCGTCGACGACCCGGACATCGTCGGTCCACGCCGCGCCGAACGCCTCGCGCTGGTAATCGTCGCGCGCGGGCCGCCGGGCCGCGATGTCGATCACCGACAATTCGGATACGGCGATCTGCGCACGTCGTGCCACTGCGGGGTCGGAGGGCACGTCGTCGGGCAGCGCAGTGCCGATGGCGACGAGTACGGCACTGCCCACGCACACGGCCGCGATCAGCCACCATCGCAACGGCCATTCGACACCGCGATACCCCGATCGCCGCCATGACCCGACGATCGTCGCGATCGACTCGAGCTGCCGCATCCGCGCCCCTCCCCGTCCGCCCCTCCCCGTCCCAGGGTTGGACGTCACCGCGACGCAGACGGTTCCGGGGCCGACTGGTGCCGGCCGCTAGGACTTGTCGAGGTATTCGACCTTCTGCGGGATCAGGATCGCGTCGACCAGATCGGCGAGCGAGCGGTGCCGCTCGAGTTCGAGGTCACCGCCGACGACTTCCTCGGCGAACTCTCGCGCGTCGGCGATGACGTCGGCATCGGCCATCAGCGACAGGAACCGCAGAGACGACGTGCCACCGGACTGCAGTGAGCCCAGCACATCACCCTCCCGACGCTGCTCCAGGTCGACGCGGGCCAGCTCGAAACCGTCGTTCGACGACTCGACGGCCCGCAACCGCTGCATCGCTTGCGAGATCTGCGGTGCAGAGGTCATCAGCAGGCACAGTCCGGGATGGCGACCACGGCCGACACGACCGCGCAACTGATGCAGCTGGCTGACACCGAATCGCTCCGCGTCGACGATGACCATCATCGTGGCGTTGGGCACGTCGACACCGACCTCGATGACGGTGGTGGACACCACCAGGTCGACCTCGCCGCGCCCGAACGCGTCCATCACCGAGTTCTTCTCCTCGGCAGGCAGACGGCCGTGCAGCATCTCGATGCGGAACCCACCGAGCGGACCGGTCAGCAGTTCCGCGTACTGATCGAGGACCGACGTCGTCTTGGCCGCCGGGTTCTCCTCGTCGGTGGAACGTCGCTTCGACTTCTTGGCATCCGGGTCGTCGCCGATACGTGAACAGACCACGTAGACCTGTCGACCGGCGGTCATCTCCTCGGCGGCGCGCGCCCACGCCCGGTCCACCCATGCGTCGTTGCCCATCGGGACCACCGAGGTGCTGATCGGCTGACGCCCACGCGGGAGCTCACGCAACACCGACGTCTCCAGGTCGCCGAAGACCGTCATCGCGACCGTCCTCGGAATCGGCGTCGCGGTCATCACCAGGAAGTGCGGCATCAGACCGTCTCTCCCCTTGCCCCGCAGTACATCTCGCTGTTCGACGCCGAAGCGATGCTGCTCGTCGACGACCACCATGCCCAGATCGAAGAACGAGACGTTCTCCTCGAGCAGGGCATGCGTCCCGACGACGATGCCCGCCGTCCCGCTCACCACGTCGAGCAATGTCTGTCGCTTGCCCGCCGTCTTCATCGAGCCGGTCAACAGCGCGATGGTCGTGGCGCCGTCGGCGGCGCCGAGCTCACCGGCAGACGCAAGGTCTCCCAGCATGGTGCGCATCGTCCGATAATGCTGTGCTGCAAGAACTTCGGTCGGCGCGAGGATCACACATTGATGACCGTTGTCGACAACTCGCAGCATCGCCAGCAACGAGACGAGGGTTTTGCCCGAGCCGACCTCGCCCTGCAGCAACCTGCTCATCGGTGCCGATCGGCCCAGTTCCGCACCGATCTCGGCGACGACGCCCTGCTGTCCGTCGGTGAGCGTGAACGGCAACCGCGCGGTGAGCGCATCCTCCAGCCCGTCGGGCACATGCGGGCACGGGGGTGCCATCTCCTCACGACCGGCGATCCGGCGCCGCGCGAGTACCGTCTGGATCGCCAGCGCCTCATCGAATTTCAGCCGCAGCGACGCGGTCTCGATATCCTCGGAGGTCTCGGGCAGATGTATCCGATGTAGCGCCTCGGCCGTGCTGATCAGACCGCGTCGGGTCCTCTGCTCCTCGGTCAGTGCATCCTCGATGACCGTGTCGTCGCCGAAGGCCGCCAGCACCTTGCGAACCGCATTCCAGATGGTCCAGGTCTGGATGTCCTTGGTGGCCGGGTAGATCGGCACGATCGCACGGTCCAGGTCGACGAGTTCGACGTCACCGCCGGATTTCTCGCTCTCGGCCGCATAGATCTCCGCGAGCATCCCCGTCCCGACGACGCGTTCCACCTCGGGATCACCGTCGGGCACAATCGCCCACTCCGGATGCGACAGCTGCACCTTGCCGTTGAAGGTCTTCACCTTGCCGGCCATCATCACCCGTGCACCCGATGTCAGCTTGTGCTGGATGTACCGGGCGTTGAAGAAGTTCGCCTCATACGTGTGGTTGCCGTCGGTGACGGTCACCTTGAGGAACTGGCCGTGCCGCTTGCGCATCTGGATCATCCGCGATCCGGTGATACGCCCGAGGATGGTCACCCATTCGTCGTCTGCGGGCAGTTCGTCCTCGGACAGTTGCCCCTGGCGCACATACCGCCGGGGCGCGTAGCGCAACAGCTCACCGACGGTGCTCACCGAGATCGATTCCAGCTTGGCAGTCACCTGCGGACCGAGGACGGCCTCGAGCGAGTCCGACATCCGGGGCACTACTCGACCCCCACCTGGATCAGTTGGTCGGGTTGACCTGTCCGGTACACCGCGAGCTCCACACCGGGATAGCTGCGCCGCATCTGTTCGGCGACGCCGTCGAGCGCCGCATCGTCCACGTCCTGCCCGGCCATCACGGTCACCATCTCACCACCGGTCGCGAGCATCAGATCGACCAGCGCCGTCGCCGCACCCGTCTGGTCGGGCGCGATGACCAGGACGTCGGACCCGATGAGCCCGAGCACATCCCCGACCTCACAGGTGCCCGCCAACGTCATCATGCGCCCCTCGGCGCGACGCAGCGATCCCCAGCGGGTGGCCGCGGCGGCCTCGGCCATCGCATAGGTGTCCGCATCGGGTTGTTCGGCCGCATCGTGCACGGCGAGAGCCGAAAGACACTGCACCATCGACGAAGTCGGCAGGTAGACCACGGATCGCTGAGTCGATCGGGTCTCCGCGGTCACGGTGACCAGATCCTGCGAGGTCAGCTTGCCGTTGGCCATCACCACCACATGCGCACTGTCGGTCGCACGAATCGCCTCGGCGAGCGCCGACGGTGTGAGCCCGTCGTCGGCGCGAACCACCGCGGCCCCCTCCTCGGCGAACAGGTCGGCGGCACCCGCGCCCGTGACCACCGCCACCACGGCTCGCTTGTGACGCGGCGGCGGTTCCACGGTGGCCGCCTGCGCCCGAATCGCGTCGAGGGCGAAGCAACTGATCCGGATGTCGGAGACCGCGCCGCGCACCACACCGGCCTCCACCGCCCGGCCGGGCTCACAGGTGTGCACGTGCACCGAAAAACGTTCGCCCGCACCGCCGGAACTGTCGCCGACGATCACCACCGCGTCGCCGATCTCGTTGAGGAACTCGCGCAGTGATCCGATCTGTCCACCCGCGGTGCCGTCGAGGAGGTACATGACCTCGAAGTCCATGTCGGTGCCGCCCGAGCAGGCGTCGTTCTCCTGATGCCCCGGCGCACCGCCACCGATGAGGATGCCTCGATAGCGCCGCCGACGCTGCGCGACGCCGGTCAGCACCGCCACCATGGCGTCGGCCAGGGCCAGGAAACCGCGGCCTCCGGCATCCACCACGCCGGCATCGGCCAGCTCCGGAAGTTGTTCCGGGGTCCGCTCCAGGGCCTCCGCACAGTCGTCGGCCACCGCACGCGCCAGGTCGCCGGGCGAACCGTCGAGGTGCTCGGCGGCGGTCTGCGCCGCGGTCGCGATCACCGTCAGGACCGTGCCCTCGCGAGGATCGCTCACGGCCCGCAACGCGGCCAGCGACCCCAGCCGCAGACCGGCCGACCACAGCTGGTTGAAGGTCAGCTGCGTGTCGTCGGGGCCGAGTTCGGCTGCGTCGGCGAGTCCGACGAGCACCTGGGACAAGATGATGCCGCTGTTGCCGCGGGCCGAGGTGACCGCCCCGTCGGCCATCGCCCGGGCGATGGCCCCACTTCCGGCGTCCGCGGGCACCCGGTCGGCGGCGTCGGCCGCCGCCGACATGGTGAACAGCATGTTGCTGCCGGTGTCCGAATCCGGGATCGGGAAGACGTTGAGATCATTGATCTCGCCGCGCAGCGCCTCGAGGCCGTCGACGGCGGCGTGCGCCCAGTCCCGCAGCAGCGCGGGGTTCATCGTCCGCGCGAGGCCACCGTCGAACACCGACTCCATGAAACCCCTAACTCCTGCTGGTGCCCATGCCCAACCTCCGTTGTGCTAGAGGTTACCCGGGCAGTCGGAGCTCTCCGAGATCACCGACATCGATGGTGTGGATCAGGGTGGTCATGGACACCGGATTTGGCCGGGTCGGCCGTATGCGGCTACTCTTGCAGGGTTGCCTCGCGACAAAACCCGTCGACGTCTCGTCGGCGATCGCGACTGTCGCGGGCAGGACACGACCACGATTCATCAACCAAGGGAGTTCGACGATGGCTGCCGTCTGCGATATCTGCGGCAAGGGACCGGGCTTCGGCAAGTCGGTTTCGCACTCGCACCGGCGCACGAACCGCCGGTGGAACCCGAACATTCAGTCGGTGCGCGTCGAGGTCGCGCCGGGGAACCGCAAGCGCAAGAACGTGTGCACCTCCTGCCTGAAGGCCGGCAAGACCGCACGCGTCTGATCGATGCGGCGCTGCGGCGCCCCATCGTCGTTCTTCACGCACGCAAACCCGATTCCCGAACGAGCATTCGCTCGCCCCGGGGGTCGGGTCTTTGTGCGTTGGGCGATAGAGTGCGCGCTATGACCGCACAGCCGACCACCGCGTCCGCCCCCGTCCCCGCCGCCCCTCTCGTCGAGCAGGACGGCCCACTCCTGACGATCGCCGTCTCCACCGCGGCGGCGGGCAATTCGCTGGCCGACGACGCCATGATCGAGGGCGCGGCAGCACTGCACGAGGTGGCCCGCGGCGAACGTGCCGTCGGAGCCGTCCTGCTGGTCGGCACCGGGAACAACTTCTGCGCGGGCGGCAACGTGAAAGCGTTCGCCGCCGCCGAGCACCGCCCGACCTATCTCCGCGAGATCGCGGACAACTTCCACGCCTTCGTCAATGCGCTCCACGAGGCGAACCGGCCGGTCGTCGCAGCCGTCAAGGGTTGGGCCGCGGGCGCCGGAATGAGCACCATGCTGCACGCCGACGTCGCGATCGGCGGGACGTCGACCCGCCTGCGACCGGCCTACCGCGGCATTGGCCTGTCCCCCGACGGTGGCCTGACCTGGACCCTGCCACGCATCGTCGGCCCGGCCCGGGCCCGGCACATCATTCTCACCGATCAGGTGATCGCGGCCGAGCAGGCACTCGCGTGGGGCCTGCTGTCGGAGGTCGTCGCCGACGACGAGGTCGAATCGCGTGCCCGCGCGGTCGCGGCCGAACTGGCCGCGGGACCCTGGCAGTCCGACAACAACACCCGCGCCCTGCTCGCGGACTCGGCCACCAGATCGCTCGCCGATCACCTCGCCGCCGAGGCACGGTCGATCTCCGCACTGTCGGCATCGCCGGAGGGCATCGAGGGCGTGGACGCCTTCGTCGCCAAGCGTGCACCCGATTTCGCTGCCGCACGGACCCGCTGACCGGCAACCGGCAGGGATCAGGGCAGTCGCCAGTCCACCGGGTCGGCGCCGAGCTCCTCGAGCGCGGTGTTGGCCCGGCTGAACGGCCGGGATCCGAAGAACCCTCGACTCGCCGACAGCGGCGAAGGGTGTGCCGACTCGATCACCGGGACGTCGGGCAGCCATTGTTTGAGGTTGCCCGCGTCACGACCCCACAGGATGGCCACGAGCGGTTCTGCCTCCCGCGCGACGAGCGCCTTGATCGCGCATTCGGTGACGTCCTCCCACCCCTTGCCGCGATGCGAGGCCGGTTCCCCCGGCGCCACGGTGAGAACTCGGTTCAGCAGCAACACCCCGGATTGCGCCCACGGGGTGAGGTCACCGTTGGCGGGCATCGGGTACCCGAGGTCCTCGCAGTACTCGCGATAGATGTTGGTCAGCGAACGCGGGATCGGCGCGACGTCCGGCGCGACCGAGAAACTCAACCCCACCGCATGCCCCGGCGTCGGGTACGGATCCTGCCCGACGATGAGCACGCGGACGTCATCGAACGGCTGCGTGAACGCGCGCAACACATGTTTGCCGGACGGGAGATATCCGCGGCCCGCCGCGTTCTCCTCACGCAGGAAGCCGCCCATCGCCGCGATGGTGTCCTGCACCGGCGCCAAGGCTGCGGCCCAGCCGGGATCCAGCAACTCCGACAACGGTTTCGGGCTCATCCGATCCTCCGCAGCGACTCGCGGAAATAGGTGGCGTTCTGGTGGTACATCTCGACGTTGAGATCGACATGCCCCTTCGGCACCACATATCCCTCACGGATCCGCGCCGGGACACCGAGGGCCATCGCCCGCTCGGGAACGGCGAACTTGAAGGGCACCACCGCACCTGCCCCCACGATCGCACCGGCTCCCACGGTCGAACCGTTGAGCACCACCGAACCCGACGCGATCAGACAGTGGTCGCCGATCGTCGCCCCCTCGATGTGCGCGTTGTGGCCGACCACGCATTCGTCGCCGATGACGGTCGGATCGATGGGCGTGCAATGGATGACGGTGCCGTCCTGGATGTTGGTGCGACGGCCGATGGTGATCGTGCCGGAATCCCCGCGCAGCACCGCACCGGGCCAGACCGATACGCCGTCAGCGAGTGTCACGTCCCCGATCACCACCGCGTCCGGATGGATGTAGACGTCCTCGCCGAGGACTGGTTCGCGGTCACCGAGTGCATAGATAGCCATGCACCGAATCCAAACACACCGGCGGCTCGCGGCGACGGTCACATTCCGAACGACTGCCAGCCGTGCAGATCCGCAACCACTCGGCCGTCGACGTACACACCCGATCCCGGTGTCACCGCGCCGATCGCGGTCCACCCCTGCGGCAGGTCGCCATCGGGGAAGGCGGCGAGCAGTTCGTGATCCTCACCGCCGGTCAGCCGCCACGAGGTCGCATCAGCGCCCAGTGCCGCGGCGATGCCCGGCAGAGCGGGGCTACCCGGGATTCGCGCGCTCTCGACCTCGAGGCACACGCCCGATGCCGACGCCATCGTGATCAGTTCCTCCACCAGACCATCGGAGATGTCGGTCATCGCGTGCGCACCGGCGCGCGCGGCACGCGGCCCCTGCGCCAGGTCCGGGGTGGGCAGCCGGTAGGCATCCACCACCGACCGATGCTCGTCGAGAAGGGCCGTGCGCGAGCGTGCATCGGCGTCGACCAGCAACGCCAGTCCCGCAGCACTGGAACCGAGTGCCCGACCGGTGACCGCGAGCACGTCACCCGGGTGGGCGCCGCCAACCACGATCGGGACCGCACCGTCGAGGGCGCCCACCGCGGTCACCGTGAGGACGACCTGGTCGGCGGCGACGAGATCGCCACCGAGAACCCGTGCGCCCAAACGGTGCGTCATCTCGACGATGCCTGCGTTGAGTTCGAGCACGGTGCCCACCGTCGTCGTCGGCGGACAGGCGATCGAGACCACCGTGCCCGTGGTGCGGGCGCCCATCGCCGCGATGTCCGCGGCCGACTGCACCACCGCCCGTGCGCCGATGGTCCTTGCGTCAGACCAGTCGAAGCGGAAGTGTCGTCCCTGCACGGCGGTGTCCGTACTGATCACGGTGGGTCCCGCGGTGTCGATGACCGCGGCGTCGTCGCCGGAGCCGATCACGATGTCCGGCCGGTGCCCGGCCGACGGATCGCGCTCGGCAGACGAGGCGGTTTGTGTTGCCACGCGGGTGAGTTCGGCGATCAGTCGCCGCTCGCCCACATCGCGGACCGTGGCCGTACGGTCGACCGGATCCCCGACGCTTCCGACGGACACGGACATCTCCTCGATCGCTTTGAGTCGCGCTGGCACGGGGTTGTCAGCGACAATATGGCGACAGTGTATTGGGTCGCCGGGGCCGATTGCCCGACCGCGGCAGTGTCACCCCGCTCGCCGCGGGGCGCGTCCGCCGGCCGGGCGCAGACGAGAGGATGGGCGTGGTCCAGGCATACATTCTGATCCAGACCGAGGTCGGACGGGCCGCGCTGGCTGCCGCGACGATCGCCGAGATCTCCGGTGTGGCCTCGTCCGAGGAGGTCAGCGGCCCCTACGACGTGATCGTCCGGGTCGACGCCGCCGACGCCACCCATCTGACCGACGATGTCGTCCCGCAGATCCAGAAGGTCGACGGCATCACCCGCACCCTCACCTGCCCGGTGGTGCAGCACACCCGCTGACGATCACTAGGGTGTTGTCCGTGACCGATGACGACGCCCAGCCCGACCGCCCCGAGGAATCCGCCGACGGACTGACGTCGCGCTACGGTTCCGGTCCGCGCCTGAGTCCGGCACTGATCGCCACGCTGATCGCGGTCCCGGTGATGGTGATCGTCGGTTTCATCACCTTCGCCGCCCTGCGTCCCGATCCGACGACGCCGATCGACAACTACGCCACCGGCGAGGCGGCCTCGGCCGACTGCGCGAAACTCATTTCGGAACTACCGCAGACCTTCGACGGTTTCGGCGACAAAGAGGTCGAGGGGTCCACGGTGCGCTGGCCTGCGGACGGTCAGGGTGACGCCCTCACCTTGCGTTGCGGGATCTCCCGGCCCACCGAGCTGTCCCCGACGAGCAATCTGCAGGTGATCAATCCGGTGCAGTGGTTCATCACCGACAGCGTCGAGGGCTCCGGCCAGGCCTACGTGTGCGTCGATCACCGCCCCTACGTGGCGATGTGGATCCCGGAGAACGCCGGCAACGGCCCAATCACCGATGTCTCGGCGATCATCGACCGCACCCTGGATCGCGGTCCGCTCGACTTCGGCTGAGCGAATCCGGACGTCTGGCCGTCTCAGCGATATCGCTCGGGTTTGGTGCTGCGCCCCAACAACGTCTTGACCGCGTCGTGCACCGAGAGTCCCTGGTGACACACCTGATGGACGGCATCGGTCAACGGCACCTCCACGTCGACCTTGCTCGCGAGCGCACGCACCGACGAACACGATTTGACGCCTTCGGCAACCTGGCCGTGTGTGTCCTCCTGTGCCTGCTCCATCGTCGCGCCCTCGCCGAGCCGAGCGCCAAAGGAACGGTTACGCGACAGCGGCGACGAACAGGTGGCGACCAGGTCCCCGATACCTGCCAGACCCGCGAGGGTCTCGGTGTGGGCGCCGAGCGCGACACCCAGACGCATCGTCTCGGCGAGCCCACGGGTGATGATGGTGGCCAGCGTGTTCTGACCGAAGCCGACACCACTGGCCATCCCGCAGGCGAGCGCGATGACGTTCTTGACGGCACCACCGATCTCGGTCCCCACCACATCGGTGTTGGTGTACGGCCGAAAGTATCCGGTGTTGAAGGCCTGCTGCAGTTCGCGTGCGCGCGGCTCGTCGGCGCAGGCGATCACTGTGGCCGCCGGTTGGCCCTCGGCCACCTCGCGGGCCAGATTCGGCCCCGACAACACGGCGATGTGCGCCGCGTCGGCACCGGACACCTCGGCGATCACCTCGCTCATCCGCAACAGCGTGCCCGTCTCGACACCTTTCGCCAACGACACATAGGTGGTGTCCGGTCGGACGTGGGCCGTCCACTCGGTGAGGTTGGCGCGCAACGACTGTGACGGGACCGCACACACGACGACATCGGCATCGGCGAGCGCTTCGGCCACCGAACTGGTGGCCGTCAGGCCGACGGGCAGCGCGATACCCGGCAGGTAGTCGGGATTGGTGTGCTCGGTGTTGATCCGATCCGCGAGTTCGGGCCGTCGGGCCCAGATCGTCGTGTCCGACGCTCCCGCGTCGACGAGAACCTTCGCCGTTGCGGTCCCCCAGGACCCGGCCCCCATCACCACCGTGCGCACAACCACTCCTTCACCTCGATCTAGCACCTCACCCTAATGCGTGCACCCCGGCCGCCGACGCCGATGTCCGGTGCGGGTTGACCGTGCCCGCGCACCTGTCGGCATGATGGTCACCATGGACTCGACATCGCATCCGGGACCCGACGGCGTGTACGCCGACGACGTCACCCGCATGCGCGTCGTCGGTGAACCCGCCACCGCCGAAACCGCAGCGGTGATGGCGGTGAAGCGACTCGACGACGCGAAGAGTCGTCTCGCCGCAAGCCGCGGGCCCGCGCATCATGCGGGACACCGGGGTCTGGTGCTCGCCATGATGCTCGACACGGTGGAGGCCGTGTCGTCGGCGGGGATCGGACGCATCGTCGTCGTCAGTCCGGACGCCGACGTCCTGGCGGCGGCCCGATCGGCCGGGGCGGTCGGCGCCCAGGAGATCGTGGCTGCCGACGATGCCTCACCAGCCGACCGCCTGAATCTCGCCTTCACCCACGCCACCGCGCAGGTCCGCGCACAGTGGCCCTCGACCACCAGGGTGCTGTTGATCCAGGCCGATCTGCCCGCGGCCACCTCGCAGAGCCTGACGTCGGTGATCGACGCCTCGCGCGGCCACACCGAAGCGCTGCTCACCGACCGTGACGCCACCGGTACCACGATCCTCGTGCGCGACGTGGCGGTGGCGCACCCGCCGCGCTTCGGCCCGGATTCGGCAACAGCCCACCGGCTCGCAGGCGCCGTCGAACTCGACCCGGGCCACCGGCATTGGGCGGATCTGAGGACCGACGTGGACACCGCGGCCGATCTCGAGGCCGCACGTCTGCTCGGTCTGGGAAGACACACGGCCGCATCGTTGGGTCTGAGGCAGGCCGAAAGCATGCGAACGACGCCCGATGCGTCATGATTGAACGGTGATCCCAGCAGACGACATCGCCACGCAGCCGATCGCCTCCATCCCCGGGGCACCACCGGCCGCGACCCTGCTGCCCGACGAGTCCGCCGACCTGCCCGACGACAGATACCTCAACCGCGAGTTGAGTTGGCTCGACTTCAATGCCCGCGTCCTGGCCCTGGCCGAGGACACCTCGATGGCGTTACTCGAACGGGCCAAATTCCTGGCCATCTTCGCGTCCAACCTCGACGAGTTCTTCATGGTGCGCGTCGCCGGACTCAAACGCCGCGACGAGACCGGCCTGTCGGTGCGTTCCGCGGACGGCCTGTCCCCTCGCGAACAGTTGCTGCGAATCGCCGGGCGCACCCAGACGTTGGCCGACCGTCATGCCAGGGTCTTTCTCGATTCGGTGCGACCTGCCCTGGCGGACAAGAACATTCACGTCGTCACCTGGGACGCACTGACCGACGCGCAGCAAGCCCGCCTGGTGGAGTATTTCCACGAAGACGTGTTCCCGGTCCTCACTCCGCTCGCGGTGGACCCGGCACACCCGTTCCCCTACATCAGCGGGCTGTCGTTGAACCTGGCGGTCACGGTTCGCGACACCGTCGAGGGCGGTGAGCACTTCGCCCGCGTCAAGGTGCCCGACAACGTGAACCGATTCGTCCGCGTCGACAGTCTGATGCCGCGCAGCGATCCGTCCAACGAGTCGGGTCAAGCGGTGTTCCTGCCCCTGGAAACCCTGATCGCGGCGAACCTCCAACAACTCTTCCCGGACATGGAAATCGTTGAGCACCACGTGTTCCGGATCACCCGAAATGCGGATTTCGAGGTCGAGGAGGATCGGGACGAAGATCTTCTGCAGGCACTCGAGCGCGAGTTGGCGCGCCGACGGTTCGGCTCACCGGTGCGACTCGAGGTCGCCGACGACATGAGCGAGCACATGCTCGAACTGCTCCTGCGCGAACTCGATGTGAATCCCGCCGATGTGATCCAGGTTCCGGGTCTGCTCGACCTGTCCTGTCTGTTCGAGATCCACGGCCTCGACCGACCACATCTCAAGGACCGCCCGTTCGTGCCGGCGACGCACCCGGCATTCGGTGAGCGCGAGACGCCCAAGAGCGTGTTCTCGACCCTGCGCGAGGGCGACGTGCTCGTCCATCACCCCTACGATTCGTTTTCCACCAGCGTGCAGCGCTTCATCGAACAGGCGGCGGCCGACCCCCAGGTCCTGGCGATCAAGCAGACTCTCTACCGGACCTCCGGTGACTCACCGATCGTCAACGCGCTGATCGACGCGGCCGAGGCAGGCAAGCAGGTCGTCGCGTTGGTGGAGATCAAGGCACGCTTCGACGAGCAGGCGAACATCAAGTGGGCCAGGCAACTCGAACAGGCAGGCGTGCACGTGGTGTACGGACTGGTCGGCCTCAAGACGCACTGCAAGACATGCCTCGTGGTGCGGCGCGAAGGATCGCACATCCGCCGTTACTGCCACATCGGCACCGGCAACTACAACCCCAAGACGGCGCGGCTCTACGAAGACGTGGGTCTGTTCACGGCGGCGCCGGATGTGGGCGCGGACCTGACCGATCTGTTCAACACGCTCACCGGTTACTCCGGCAAAAAGGAGTACCGCAACATTCTGGTGGCCCCGCACGGGATTCGGTCGGGCATCATCGCCCGAATCCAGGGCGAGGTCGACCGTTTCCGGGAGGGCGACACCCGTGCGCGAATCCAGCTGAAGGCCAACGCCCTCGTCGACGAGCAGGTGATCGACGCCCTGTACCGGGCCTCTCAGAACGGTGTGCCGGTCGAGATCGTGGTGCGCGGCATCTGCGCGCTGCGTCCCGGGATGCCCGGGATCAGCGAGAGCATCGTGGTGCGGTCGATACTCGGCCAGTTCCTGGAGCATTCGCGCATCCTCTACTTCGGTGCGCAGAACGAGTACTGGATCGGCAGCGCCGACATGATGCATCGCAATCTCGACCGTCGCGTGGAAGTGATGGTCCAGGTACGCGACTCGCGCCTGACCGGCGAGCTCGAGGACATGTTCGCCTCCGCGCTCGATCCACGTACCCGATGCTGGGTGTTGCAGTCGGACGGGAGTTGGGTGGCGTCGCCGGCAGCAGGCGAAGAGGTCCGCGATCACCAACGGCAGATGATGCGCAGGCATCATCGACTCGACCAGAAATCGTAGCCGGCACGCAATGTCGGGCATTTAAGATCGCCTCGATGTCCAAGACAACGAAAACGGTGTGGGCGGCCGGTGGCGTCCTGTGGCGTCCCGGCCGCGACGGCCACATCGAGGTCGGACTCGTACACCGGCCCCGGTACGACGACTGGACGCTTCCCAAGGGCAAGGCCGAGAACGGCGAGACCCTCATCGCGACCGCGGCCCGCGAGATCGCCGAGGAAACCGGGCACCGTGTGCGGCTCGGTCGCCATCTCCGGGATGTCGCCTACTCACTGCCCAACGGCAACCGCAAACGGGTCCGTTACTGGGCGGCGTGTGATCTCGATGGCGACTTCCTCCTCAACCACGAGGTCGATGAACTTCGATGGCTCGATATCCCCAGTGCCACAGCGAAACTCAGCTACAACCAGGACCGCACGGTCCTTCGTGAGTTCGTGCGTCTACCCGCCGATGTGCACACCTTGCTCCTCGTCCGCCACGCCAGGGCGGGCCGGCGGTCACGCTACAAGGGTGACGACCGCGAGCGGCCGCTCGACCAGCTCGGGCGCCGGCAGGCCGCCGAACTGGCCGGACTGCTGGAGATCTTCGGTGCCACGCGCGTGCACGCCGCAGACCGCGTCCGCTGCGAACAGACCGTCGCTCCGCTGGCCGAGTCGCTGGGCGTGCCGATCACCATCGAGAAGGCCCTCTCCGAGGAGTCCTACCGTTCGGATCCCGTCGCGGCGCAGCAACGCATCCAGGAGATCGCGCGCGACGTGTCGGCAGTTCATGCCGTCTGCAGTCAGGGCAAGGTCATCCCGCCGATGATGACGTGGTGGTCGCAGCGCGACGACATCACCCTGCCGCCCAAACGGAATCGCAAGGGCAGTGTGTGGGTCCTGTCTACGCTCGGTGGCCGTCTCGTCGCGGCCGATCACATCGACAGCCCGCTGCCGGAGAACGACCACACCGAATCCTGATACCCAGTACCACTTTTCCGACTCGGCACACAGTTCAGCCCCCGCCGAGGGAAGGGCGACGGGGGCTGAACTGGTGAAACCTGGGCGACCTCAGCGACGGGTGCGCTTGGCCGGGGCCTTCTTGGCCGCGGTCTTCTTGGCCGGGGCCTTCTTGGCCGCGGTCTTCTTGGCGGGAGCCGCCTTCTTGGCTGCCGCCTTCTTGACCGGAGCCTTCTTGGCTGCGGTCTTCTTGGCGGGAGCCGCCTTCTTGGCCGCGGTCTTCTTGGCCGGAGCCGCCTTCTTGACCGGAGCCTTCTTGGCCGCGGTCTTCTTGGCGGGAGCCGCCTTCTTGGCTGCCGTCTTCTTCGCCGGAGCCTTCTTGGCCGGGGCCGCGATGGCGCCGCTGCCGCGCTTCACCGCGGGACCGGAAGAAGCGAGCTTCTGCTTACCGGCGACCACGGCCTTGAACTGTGCGCCCGGACGGAACGCGGGAACCGAAGTGGCACGCACCTTCACGGTCTCGCCGGTGCGCGGGTTGCGCGCCACGCGCGGGGCGCGCTTGCGCTTCTCGAACACACCGAAGCCGGTGATGGTGACGCTCTCACCTTTGTTCACCGCGCGCACGATCGTGTCGACGATCAACTCGACGGCGGCTGTCGCAGTCTTGCGATCCGCGTCGAGCTTTTTGGTCAGCTCATCGATGAGCTCTGCCTTGTTCATTGGAAACCTCCGCAAGCTGTTCTGACCCATCGGAATATGGCCAGCTAACCCTCACGGTAAACGTCCAATTCGAAAACGTCCATCTTCCACGCCAATTAACCGGGCATGTTGCGAAATCGAAAGCAGCAATCATGTTCCCGGCGATGCGGTCGCGGTGTGGCCGAAAGGGGTCCCGCGTTCCCCCGGCGATCAGCCGTCCAGGGTGACCGGCTTGAAGGACGGCCGGCCGCGCTCGAACTCAGAAATGGCCTCTACCTGGCGCAATGTCAGTCCGATGTCGTCCAGACCCTCCATCAGACGCCATCGCGTGTAGTCATCAATTGCCAACGGCACCACAAGGTCTGCCGCCGTGACGGTCCGATCGGCAAGGCTGACGGTCAGTTCCAGCCCGGGCTGCTCCTCGATCCGCTTCCAGAGCAGTTCCACGTCGGACTGCTCGACCTGGGCGGCCACCAGACCCGCCTTGCCGGCGTTGCCGCGGAAGATATCCGCGAAGCGTGACGAGATGACGACCCGAAAACCGAAGTCCGACAGAGCCCAGACCGCGTGCTCCCGGGAGGAACCTGTTCCGAAATCCGGGCCGGCGACCAACACCGACCCGCGGCTCCACGGCTCGTTGTTGAGGATGAAGTCCGGGTCGCTGCGCCATCCGGCGAACAACCCGTCCTCAAATCCTGTGCGGGTCACTCGCTTCAGATAGACCGCAGGGATGATCTGGTCGGTGTCCACGTTGCTGCGTCGCAGGGGCACACCGATTCCGGTGTGGGTGATGAAGGGTTCCATGGGAAAGATCCGATCGTGTTGTGGTCGAGATGGTACTCGGGTGGTCAGTCGAGATCGGCCGGAGCCGCCAGAGTGCCGCGTACCGCGGTGGCCGCGGCCACCGCCGGCGACACCAGGTGAGTCCGTCCGCCCTTACCCTGCCGCCCTTCGAAGTTGCGGTTGGAGGTCGAGGCGCACCGCTCCCCCGGCGAGAGCTGATCGGGGTTCATCCCCAGGCACATCGAGCAACCGGCCTGGCGCCATTGCGCACCGGCCGCGGTGAAGATCTCTCCGAGCCCCTCCGACTCGGCCTGCGCGCGGACGCGCATCGAACCCGGCACCACCAACATCCGCATCCCGTCGGCGATCTTGCGCCCCTTGAGGATGTCGGCGACCGCACGGAGATCCTCGATCCGGCCGTTGGTACACGAACCGACGAAGACGGTGTCGACCTTCACCTCCCGCAGCGGCATCCCCGGCTGCAGGTCCATGTAGTCCAGCGCGCGACGGGCGGCGGTCGCCTTGGTCTCGTCGGCGATCTGGTCGGGATCGGGCACCGACGAACCCAGCGGCGCACCCTGTCCGGGGTTGGTTCCCCAGGTCACGAACGGCGTCAGCGTGCTGGCGTCGATGTGCACCTCACGGTCGAATTCCGCTCCGGGATCGGTACGCAGACTGCTCCAGTACTCGACCGCCGCATCCCAGTCCGCACCCGTCGGCGCGTTCGGCCGCCCCTTCAGGAAGTCGTAGGTGACCTGATCCGGCGCGATCATGCCGGCGCGGGCGCCCGCCTCGATCGACATGTTGCAGATCGTCATTCGCGATTCCATGGAGAGCTTCTCGATGGCCGGTCCGCGGTACTCGAGCACATGCCCCTGACCGCCCCCGGTGCCGATCTCGGCGATGACCGCCAGGATCAGGTCCTTGCTCGTCACCCCGGGCGGCAGTTCGCCGTCCACGGTGATCGCCATGGTCTTGAAGGGGCGCAACGAGAGTGTCTGCGTCGCCAACACGTGTTCGACCTCAGAGGTGCCGATTCCCATTGCCAGCGCGCCGAATGCGCCGTGCGTCGAGGTATGGCTGTCGCCACAGACAACGGTCATACCCGGCTGGGTGAGCCCGAGCTGGGGTCCGACGACGTGCACGATGCCCTGTTCGGCATCGCCCATCGGATGCAGGCGGACACCGAATTCCGCGCAATTGTGGCGCAGCGTGTCGACCTGGGTGCGCGAGACGACGTCGGCGATCGGCTTGTCGATGTCGACCGTCGGCACATTGTGGTCTTCGGTGGCGATGGTCAGATCCGGACGTCGCACGGGCCGTCCGGCCATCCGCAGACCGTCGAACGCCTGCGGGCTCGTCACCTCGTGGACGAGGTGGAGATCGATGTAGATCAGGTCGGGATTGCGGTTCCCGGCGGCATCTTCGTCACCACGTACGACGACGTGGTCGTCCCACACCTTCTCGGCGAGAGTACGCGGTGTGTCGGGGCTGTAACTCATGGCTGTACTCGCATCTGCTCGGAATCGTCGGGACGCGCAGGCGTCGCGACCAACTTGTGCATCTCACTATTTGGAACGATAATATCGTCCTATGGGAAATGATAGCGCATTGGCACCCAGCAGCGGAATCGGTGTCCTCGACAAATCGATGGTCGTCCTACGGGCGATGGCCGAGGCCCCCGCGAACCTCACCGAGTTGTGTGAGCGCACCGGTTTGCCACGCGCCACGGCACATCGTCTCGCCGTCGGTCTCGAGACCCATCGCCTCCTCGCCCGCAATGCGAGTGGACGGTGGTATCCGGGGCCGGCATTGAGCGAACTCGCCTCCTCTGCACACGATCCCATTCGGGAGGCCGCGCTCATGGTGCTGCCGCGTCTGCGCGAGATCACCGGCGAGAGCGTGCAGGTCTACCGACGCGAAGGCTCCGAACGCGTGTGTATCGCGGCGATGGAACCGCCCACCGGCCTTCGTGACACGGTCCCGATCGGCACCCGATTCCCGATGACCGCGGGCTCGGCGGCCAAGGTCCTGCTCGCGTGGGCCGAACCGTCGACACAGCGAGCCCTCCTGCACGACAGTGTCTTCAGCGACCGCGCGCTGCACGAGATCCGCAGACGCGGCTGGGCGCAGAGCGCCGGCGAGCGGGCGGCGGGCGTCGCCAGTGTCTCGGCCCCGGTCCGCGACAGCGCAGGCGAGGTCGTCGCGGCGATCTCGGTGTCCGGCCCCATCGACCGGATGGGTCGTCGGCCCGGTGCCCGGTGGGCGGCCGACCTCCTCGCCGCCGCCGACGCCATCCACAAACGGTTGCTGCCCAACCGCGCGTGAACCCCGGGCCGTGTGACGCGGGCCGACGGGCACCTACCCGCGTCCGATGTCCGTCGGCTAGCTTCGGTCCATGGGAGTCAATCAACGCCAACAGATCGTCATGTCCGAGACCGAGATCACCGAGTTCGTGGCGCGCAGTCGCACCGCGACCCTCGCCACCACCGGTCCGGACGGGAGCATTCATCTCGTCGCCATGTGGTACGGGGTCATCGACGGTGAGATCTGGTTCGAGACCAAGGCCAAGTCGCAGAAGGCGGTCAACCTCGGTCGTAACAACCGGTGCTCGGTCCTGATCGAGGACGGCGACACCTACGACACGTTGCGCGGGGTCGCCTTCGAGGGGACCGCCGAGATCCTCGACGATCCGGAGTCGTGTCTGAAGATCGGCATCAGCGTGTGGGAGCGCTACACCGGGCCCTACACGGACGAACAGCGTCCGTTCGTGGACCAGATGATGCACAAGCGCGTCGCCGTCCGTGTCGTCGCCGACCGGATTCGCTCGTGGGATCACCGCAAGCTCGGCCTGCCCGAGATGCCGGTGTCCGGGAGCACCGCACCCCAGCAGTGATCAACCCCTCATGCGAAGAGCGCCCTCTCCGAGATCGGAGAGGGCGCTCTTCGTTTGTAGCCCCGACGGGATTCGAACCCGCGCTACCGCCTTGAGAGGGCGGCGTCCTAGGCCGCTAGACGACGGGGCCATGGACACGCTATTCAGTTGGAACGACCGGGTGGGCGTCTCGGTTGGAGACCCGTCACCGGCTGTCCGCTGGGGTACCAGGACTCGAACCTAGAATGGCGGTACCAGAAACCGCTGTGTTGCCAATTACACCATACCCCAAGGTCTTCCCTTTTCTGACCGGCCGAACCGCTCGCCAGGCTCCTGGTGACCGCTCCGAAAAGGACCGAGGAGAAGAGTACCAGGGACCTACCCTCGAACTACAAATCGCCTGGTCAAGCCCCTATTCCGGGACCGATTCACGTGCCGCGGCCAGACGCGCGAGACTCTTGTCGCGCCCGAGTAGTTCCATCGACTCGTACAGCGGCGGACTCACCTGCGATCCGGTGACCGCAACCCGGACCGGACCGAAGGCCTTGCGCGGTTTGAGGCCCAGCGTGTCCACCAGAGCCGTCTTGAGCGCCTCCTCGATCGCGGGGCCCGACCACTCGTCCAGTGCCGTGAGCGACGCGATGGCGGCGTCGAGAACGGGCGCCGAATCGGCTCCGAGATTCTTGGCCGCCGACTTCTCGTCGATCACGAAGTCGGCGTCGGAGACGTAGAGGAACGACATCAGCGGCCACGCGTCGCCGAGAACCTGGATGCGGGTCTGCACCAACTCGGCGAGCGCCGTGAACGGTCCGTCGTCCACGGGCTCGGTCAGCAGGGCGTGATCGAGCAGGTAGCGCTTGAGGCGGCCGGCGAAGTCGCCGACCTCGAGACGACGGATGTGCTCGGCGTTGATCGCGTCGGCCTTCTTCTGGTCGAAGCGGGCCGGATTCGAATTGACCTGCCGCACATCGAACGCCGCGACCATCTCGTCGAGTGTGAAGACATCCGAGTCACCGGAGTAGCCCCATCCGAGCAGGGCGAGATAGTTCAGCAACCCCTCCGGCAGGAATCCACGATCGCGATGGTGGAACAGATTCGACTGTGGATCCCGTTTGGAGAGTTTCTTGTTGCCCTCCCCCATCACGAACGGCAGGTGTCCGAACTCCGGCACCTGCTCGGCGACGCCGAGGCGGATCAGCGCGTCGTAGAGCGCGATCTGACGCGGCGTCGACGAGAACAGGTCCTCGCCGCGCAACACGTGGGTGATCTTCATCATGGCGTCGTCGACGGGATTGACCAACGTGTAGAGCGGATCGCCGCTTGCCCGGGTGAGCGCGAAGTCGGGCACGGTGCCCGCCTTGATGGTGGTGGTTCCGCGGACGAGGTCGTCCCAGGTGATGTCGTGATCGGGCATCCGCAGCCGCACAACGGCTTTGCGGCCCTCGGCGACGAAAGCGGCACGCTGCTCGTCGGTCAGGTCACGATCGAAGTTGTCGTATCCGAGCTTCGGATCCCGCCCCGCCTCGCGGTGGCGCGCCTCGACCTCTTCGGGCGTCGAGAAGGCCTCGTAGGCCTCACCGGCCTCGAGCAGTCTGCGCACCACGTCGAGATGGAGGTCTCGACGCTGCGACTGGCGATAGGGTCCGTAGGGCCCGCCGACCTCCGGCCCCTCGTCCCAATCGAGGCCCAGCCACCGCAGGGCGTCGAGGATCGCCGCATAGGACTCCTCGGAATCGCGTGCCGCATCGGTGTCCTCGATACGAAAGACGAACGTCCCCTTGTCGTGACGCGCCTGCGCGAAGTTGAACAGCGCGGTCCGCGCCAGCCCGACGTGCGGGGTACCGGTCGGAGACGGACAGAAACGGACGCGGACATCGCTGGCACTCATGCACGTCAGGGTATCGAATCGACGACATCGCGCGGCCACCGATCTCTCCGGTGGAGGGGTCCTCGCCCCCGCGGATCAGACGTGCGCGGCGAAGAAGTCCAGCAGCAGACGGTTCACCTCGTCCGGGCGTTCGAGGTATCCGAAGTGTCCGGCCCTGTTGATCTGCTCGTAGCGCGCGCCCGGGATGGCGTCGGCGACCTCACGCGCCAGCTTGGGCGGCAGGGTGCGATCGTCGGCGAAACCGATCACCATCGCCGGACGTGTGATCGCCCGGTAGGCGGCGAGACGATCGCTCTCCCGATCGTGCAGACCGAGTTGGGCCCGCACGCCTGCGGTTACCTTCTGCGACGAGAAGCCGATCACGTCGAGCCAATCCTTGGCCGAGCGGTCGTCGTCGAGCGTGTGCGGCGACAGGTTCAGGTGCGCGGTGATCGCCGCCTCGTACGCGGGCGGCAGCGTGATCCCGTTGTCGTAGAGCGCTCGTTCGCCCGCCGAGATCGCTTCCTGCAGTGGGGTGTTGCGGCCGTAGGTGGCGATCATCGCGGCCGCCTTCACCACATCCGGACGGGCCAGCGCCAGTTCCTGGGTGACGCGGGCACCCAGTGAGGTCCCCGCGACCAGTGCCGGTCCGCCACCGACGTGTTCGATCAGGGCCGCGGTGTCGGCGACCATGTCGGCGTGGGTGAAACCGCCCGGACATTCGGACGACGGGGCGATCCCGCGGTTGTCGAAGGTCACGACCCGATAGCCCGCCTTGGTCAATGCCGGCTGCTGGTGGGCCTGCCAGACGCGGCCGGGACTACCGGTGCCCATCACCAGCACCACCAGCGGACCGTCGCCGAACTCCTCGTAGGAGATCTCGATCCCGTTGACCCGGGCGATCTTCGGCGCCCGCCTCACGGCTTGTCCACCACCGGGTTGGTGAGGGTGCCGAGTCCGGACACGGTCACCGACACACGCTGACCGGCAACCATCGGGCCGACCCCCTCCGGCGTGCCGGTGAGGATCACGTCGCCGGGGAGCAACGTCATGACCCGGGAGATCCACTCCACGATGGCGCCGATGTCGTGCAGCATCAAGGAGGTGCGCGACCGCTGCTTGACCTCGCCGTCGAGTTCGGTGGTCAGCTCCGCGTCGGACGCATCGAACTCGGTCTCGATCCACGGCCCGAGTGGACAGAAGGAGTCATAGCCCTTTGCCCGGGTCCACTGCCCGTCGATCTGCTGCTGATCGCGCGCCGTGACGTCGTTCGCGACGGTGTAGCCGAGGATGACGTCGGAAGCCTTGGCGGCTGCCACGTCCTTGCACGGTTGACCGATGACGACCGCGAGCTCGCCCTCGTAATCCACCCGTTCCGAACTGGGCGGCCGCACGATGGGCACCTCGGGGCCGATGATCGACGTGTTCGGCTTGATGAAGATGACCGGCGCGGCAGGCGCCTCACCACCCATCTCGGCGGCGTGCGCCGCGTAGTTCTTCCCGATACAGATCACCTTCGAGGCCAGGATCGGGGCGAGCAGACGCACGTCGTCGAGCGCCCACGAGCGCCCCGTGAATGTCGGTGTGCCGAATGGATGCTCGGCAATCTCCCGCGCCCGCGTCCCGCCGTCGACGTCCTCGATGGCGACAAACGCGACCCCGTCCGGGCTGGCAACTCGTCCTAAACGCATGGCACGAGGTTATCGCACCGACCCATCCCACGACTCGGGACGCCAATTGGCCACTGACTCAGCCTGTTCTAAAATGTGGACGGATTTGTCCAGTATATGAGATAGGAGCAAACGGTGGACGCCGAATTGGGAGTCGAGGTGACGCAGCCCGAAACGACAACGATGTCGGCACGACGTCGGTGGTCGATGCTCGCCTGCGCGCTGCTCGCCGCGATGACCACCACCTGTGCGGTGAGTGGGATCGCCTATCTGATCCCGGCGTTGCACACCGATCACGGAATGTCGCTCGGGCAGGCTTCGGTCCTCGCGACCGTCCCCACGGTGGGGTTGATGCTCCTGATCATCCCGTGGGGTGTGCTGTTGGACCGATTCGGCGAGCGACGTGTGCTGATGATCTCCCTGTCGATCACAGTGGCCGGTACCACCGCCACCGCGCTTGCCGCCGGATTCGATGCCCCGACGTGGGTTCTGGGCACCTTTCTGTTCGTCGGTGGGCTGGGTGCAGGCGCCGCCAACGGTGCGAGCGGACGGATCGTCGTGGGCTGGTTCCCTGCGACACAACGCGGCACCGCGATGGGGGTGCGTCAGATGGCACAGCCCCTGGGAATCGGCGTCTGCGCACTGACGATGCCGTTCGTCGCCGAGAACCACGGTGTCACCGCGGCATTCGCGATCCCCGCCGTCGTCTCCGCGGCCGGGCTGGTGGCCTGTGTCATCGGCATCGTCGACCCGCCGGCCGCCGACGTCGCCTCCGGCGTGACCGAGCTGCGGGCCGAGAACCCCTATCGGGCGGGCGGTTTCCTCGCCCGCGTGCACGGTGTCAGTGTCCTGCTGGTGATCCCGCAATCGATGCTGTGGACGTTTGTCCCCACGTGGCTGATCGTGGCGCATGGATGGTCGCCGGGCGCCGCGGGTGCGCTGGTGACGGTGACCCAGGTGGCCGGGGCACTGGGCCGCATCGGGGCGGGACGGTGGTCGGATGTGTGGGATTCACGTATGCGGCCCATCCGACTGATCGCGGTCACCGCGGCGATCGGGATGGCGGCACTGGCCCTCACCGACTGGCTGCACAGCCCCGTTGCGCCGGTCGTGATGGCACTGGCCACGATTGCCTCCGTGGCCGACAACGGCTTGGCGTTCACTGCGATCGCCGAGTACGCGGGACCCGCATGGAGCGGACGCGGACTGGCCGTGCAGAACACCGCCCAGTATCTGGCCACCGCCGCCACCACCCCGATACTGGGCGCGGTGGTCGGCGCGGCAGGCTTCCCGCTCGCGTTCGCGCTGACCGCTCTCACGCCTCTGGTGGCGGTGCCCCTGGTGCCGCGCGACGCAGAACGTGATTGACCAAGGCGGCCGCGGTCGACGCATCGTCCACCACGATGACCTCGCGTCGGCCGTCGGTACGCCACAATTCGAGCGCCGGACCGGATCGCAGTACGAATCCCTTGGCGCCCTTGAGTTCCCCGCGTATCGAGATCCGGTAGCCGAAACCGCCGAAACCGGCCAGTGCCCGAACGTCGACGACATCGGCACGGTCGATCTCGGTGGCCGGAATCCGTCGACGCGGCCAGCCGAGTGGTCCCCGTACGCTCACACCGGAACGGTCCACCGTCACCCGGATGCTCCAGAACAGCAGGCACACGGCCAAGACCAGGACGAGGACAGCGGCGCCGAGCCACGTTCGCAGCACCAGCGCCAACACGGCGACGATCACCAGGGTTCCGGCCGCGATCACGGAGACCACCGGAGATGACGTGACCGTACGCGTCCACATGAACTGCGCATCGTCGGCGAGCGCGATCCGCGGCGCGTCGTCACCGGTCTGCCCGGGGCCACGTCGACCGTCGGCGGCAGGCACCGGCAGCGACCACTCGGGAACCAATGCGGCAGCGACACATCCGCACACCAGGCCGACGAACAAGGCAATCACGATTTCCCAGCCGGGCGTCGCGACGGTGCTCGCATCCACGACATCGCGCTGAACGGCGGTGGTGCCCACCACCAATGCCACGACGCCGAACACCACGCCCGCCACCACGCCGACCGCGGTGCGCACCAATGTCGGCTGGACGGCGCGCAAACACAATGCCGCACACAACAATGCGCCCACCACACCGACGACGATCGGAGTCGCCACCACGAACGACGGACTCGAGAAGCCGTCGGCACCGTCGGTGGACCAGTGCGTGGCCACCGGATTCGGCAACGATGATCTCCACGAAGCGATCACCGCCGTCCCGAGACAACCGGCGAGCACCGACGGCACGATCGCGAGCATGAGCACCCGCACGCGCGTCGCGGTGTCGATGAGGCCATGCGTAGCAGAGTCTTTCATTTCGTCCATCCCTCCGAAATCGCGGCGCTCACCGCATCACGAGTCAATCCGAGCCGTCGCGCCACGGCCACGAGCCGATCGACCGCCTCGACGAGTTCGGCACGATCGGGTGCGGCATCGACGACCACTGCGCCGCGACCGCGTCGTAACTCCACGACACCCTCGTCACGCAGCATCTGATAGGCGCGCAGCACGGTGTGCAGGTTGATGTCGAGCGACCGCGACAGTTCGCGCGCGGTCGGCAGTCGCTCGCCGACCTCGATCTCCCCGCGGGCGATGGCACCCCGGACCGAAGACGCCACCTGTTCGAAGAGCGGCGTCCGTGCGGTCGGGTCTATGCGGATCAACACACCAACATCATATAGTTCTATGTCAACTAGAACAATTGAGTGTGATCTCGATACGTCTCCTCGCTGCGCTCGTCGACTACTCGATCAGCGGTGCGGCTACTCGATCAGCGGTGGGACTACTCGATCGGCGGTGGGACTACTCGATCAGCGGTGGGGACACTCGATCAGCGGCGACCGGAACGCTCCCCGGACACAGATCAGCGGCCGGGAAGAACTCCCGGCCGCTGATCGTCGGCGTCGAGCCGTTAGGCCAGACTCCTAACGAGATTACTTCTCCCGCAAGAGAACACGACTCAGACCCGGTCCCGGATCCGGCGACCGATCTCCGAGGTGCTCAGGGGCTGCGAGCCGCGGTCGGCCACATCGTCGATGACGGCCTTCTCGACTCGCTCGGCGGCGTCGGCCTCACCGAGATGAGCGAGTAACAACGATGCCGACAGGATCGCGGCCGTCGGGTCGGCCTTGCCCTGTCCGGCGATGTCCGGGGCGCTACCGTGAACCGGCTCGAACATCGACGGGTTGGTGCGGGTGGCATCGATGTTTCCCGATGCGGCCAGACCGATTCCACCGGTCACCGCGGCGGCGATGTCGGTGATGATGTCACCGAACAGGTTGTCGGTGACGATGACATCGAACCGTCCCGGATCGGTGACCAGATAGATGGTCGCCGCGTCGACGTGGCAGTAGTCGGTGGTGACGTCGGGGAACTCCTCGCCCACCTCGGCCACCGTGCGGCTCCACATCGAACCGGCATAGGTCAGCACGTTGGTCTTGTGCACCAACGTCAGCTTCTTGCGTCGCGACTGCGCCCGCTCGAAGGCGTTGCGGACGACGCGTTCGATCCCGAAGCGTGTGTTGACACTCACCTCGGTGGCGACCTCGTTGGGGGTACCGACACGAATCGCACCGCCGTTGCCGGTGTACGGGCCCTCGGTCCCCTCACGTACCACCACGAAATCGATCTCCGGATCGCCGGCGAGCGGCGTCGCGACACCCGGAAGACGTCGTGCGGGACGAAGATTGACGTGGTGATCGAGCGCGAAACGCATGTTCAGCAGGAGCCCGCGCTCGAGCACACCCGACGGTACCGACGGATCGCCGATCGCGCCGAGCAGGATCGCGTCGTGGGTACGCAGCGAGTCGAGGTCTGCGTCGGTCAGCAACTCCCCGTTGCGGTGATAGCGACGGGCTCCGAGATCGTATTCGGTGGTCGAGACGTCGGGAACGACCTTCTCCAAGACGCCGAGCGCCTCGGAGATGACCTCCGGTCCGATGCCGTCGCCTGCGATGACAGCCAGTTTCATGCCAGATCCACCTGCTCGATCAGGGTCGCGCCGACCGAGTCACCGATCGAGGCGAGCAGGTCGTCATCGAGCGGACGGCTCACCCGGAGCACTACGGTGGCACCCGAACCCTCGGCGTCCTGGGACAGACCGGCCGCCAGGATGTCGACCTCGGCGTTGCCCAGCACCGTGCCGATCTTGCCCAACGAGCCGGGCTGGTCGGTGTAGCTCACGATGAGGTTGTGTCCCTCGGCGCGCAGATCGAAGTTGCGACCGTTGATGTTCACGATCTTCTCGACCAGACGCGGTTCGGTCAGCGTGCCCGCGACGTTGTGTACCGAACCGTCGGCGAAGACGGCGCGCACGTCCACCACGCTGCGGTGGTTGGGGCTCTCCGGCGCGGTGATGACCTCACTGGTCACTCCGCGGTCGGTGGCGACCGCAGGGGCGTTGACGAAGGTGACCGGCTCGTCGAGCACGGCCGAGAACAGACCACGCAGCGCCGACAGACCGAGCACCTCGACGTTGTTGGCGGCCAGTTCGCCACGCACATCGACGACGAGTGACGTCGGCGGTTCGCTGCTGATCGCCCCGACCAGGACGCCGAGCTTGCGGGCCACCTCTAGCCAGGGTGCGACCTCTTCGTCGACCGCACCGCCGGTGATGTTCACCGCATCCGGCACGAAGTGTCCGGCCAGCGCCAGGCGCACGCTCTTCGCCACGTCGGTCCCGGCCCGGTCCTGCGCTTCGCTCGTAGAGGCACCGAGGTGGGGTGTGACCACGACCTGCGGCAGCTCGAACAGGGGCGAGTCGGTGCAGGGTTCGGTGGCATACACGTCGAGTCCGGCGCCGCGGACGTGGCCGTCGGTGATGGCGTCGGCGAGTGCCTGCTCGTCGATCAGTCCGCCGCGCGCGGCGTTGACGATGACGACGCCCTTCTTGGTGCGCGCCAGTTGCTCGGAACCGATGAGACCGAGGGTCTCCGGCGTCTTGGGCAGGTGCACGGTGATGAAGTCGGCGCGCTCGAGCAGTTCGTCGAGGGTCACCAGTTCGATACCGAGTTGCGCGGCGCGCGCAGGCGACACGTAGGGGTCGTAGGCGATGATCGACGTCTCGAAGGCGGCCAGCCGGGCCGCGACGAGCTGACCGATGCGGCCGAGCCCGACGACGCCGACGGTCTTGTCGAAGATCTCGACACCGTTGAACGACGAGCGCTTCCAGGTGTGCTCACGCAGGGTCGCATCCGCGGCCGGGATCTGACGGGAGGCCGACATCAGCAGCGCGATGGCGTGTTCGGCGGCGGTGTGGATGTTGGACGTCGGCGCGTTGACCACCATCACACCGCGCTGGGTCGCGGCGGGGACGTCGACGTTGTCGAGTCCCACGCCCGCGCGCGCGATGATCTTGAGCTTGGGTGCTGCCGCGAGCACCTCGGCGTCGACCGTGGTGGCCGAACGAACCAGGATCGCGTCCGCGTCGGCCACGGCTTCGAGGAGCTTGGGCCGGTCAGGGCCGTCCACCCAGCGCACCTCGACGTCGTCACCCAGGGCTTCGACGGTCGACGGAGCCAGTTTGTCGGCGATCAGAACGACCGGACGGCCAGCTGAGGTCACAGTATTCTCCATGCTCGTGTGTCGTGAGGATTGTCCGAACGGAGATCTCCACGATCGTGCCGTGTGACCGCGAAGAACTTCCGCGATCAGCTTAGTCGCCGGGGGCCTGGCCATTTACAGCCGGTCGGCCACCCATGCAAGAGCAAGGTGCGAATGTGGGTAGATTGTGACCGGCATTACGGATAGGTTGCAAACCGACCCCGGGACGATTCCACGCAGGGCACGAGATGGCTGCGGCCCGGTACCGTGTGCATGGCCCGCGGTGGATGGACGACCTGCGGGCCGATGATCATTGGCGCGCCGACGAGTGGAGACTGGATGATGAGGAAGCTGACAGCACTGGTGGCTGTGTTGGCTGCAGTGGTGCTGGCCGGCTGGGGGGCGGGCTCGGTCGAGGCCGCGCCGGCGAAGATCTATCTCGGTGGCGGCTCCGGGATTCTGGTCCTCAAGGGCGGGAATTCCGCTGCGGCGTGCACGCTCACGACGATCGGCAAGTCGAAGACCGGCAAGCTCATCGGTATCACCGCGGGTCACTGCGGCAAGCCCGGCCAGAAGGTGTATTCCGAGTCCTTCCAGAACCGCGGTCAGGCCGGCACGATCACGTATTCGACGAGTGACCTGGACATCGCGGTCATCGAGTTCAACGCGGCCAAGGTGGTCCCGCTGCGCAGCGTGCGCGGACTGACCATCCGGTCGATCGACACCCGACCGCTCGCGTTCCCGGCCGTCGCCTGCAAGGAAGGCCGCACCACCGGGCGGACCTGCGGCATCAGCTGGTTCTCCGACGGTGATGTCCACTTCAGCCAGATGTGTGTGATCGAAGGCGATTCGGGTAGCCCCGTCGTCGTCGGCGACCGCCTCGTCGCGATGGTGAACGCCTACTACTTCCTGGCCTGCCTCGGCCCGGAAACCGGCACCAACATCGGACCGATCCTCAAGCGGGTCGGCTCGCTGCCGCAGTACGGCGGATTCAAGCCCGTCTGACGCGAACACCACGACGACGAGGCCCCGGCACTTTCCAGTGCCGGGGCCTCGTCGTCGTGGTGGTATCTATGCCGTCAGGACTGTTCGTCCCCCGGAAATGCGTTCGTCCGCCGGATGTTTCCGGCGGACGAACGTGATCGTGGGGGAAGAATCGATCCCCGTCGGGGTCCTGGGACTCAGGCGGTCTCGGTGATCGGGCGATCCACCCAGCTCATCAGGTCACGCAGCTTCTTGCCGGTCACCTCGATCGGATGCTCGGCGTTGGCCTTGCGCAGCCCTTCCAGCTCCTTGTTGCCGCCCTCGACGTTGGCGACGAGGCGCTTGACGAAGGTGCCGTCCTGGATGTCCTTGAGGATGCCGCGCATGCGCTCCTTGGTGTCGGCGTCGATGACGCGCGGACCGGACAGGTAACCGCCGAACTCCGCGGTGTCCGACACCGAGTAGTTCATCCGGGCGATGCCACCCTCGTACATGAGATCGACGATCAGCTTGAGCTCGTGCAGCACCTCGAAGTAGGCCATCTCCGGGGCGTAACCGGCCTCGACCATGACCTCGAAACCGGTCTTCACCAGTTCCTCGGTGCCACCGCACAGCACGGCCTGCTCACCGAACAGATCGGTCTCGGTCTCTTCCTTGAAGGTGGTCTTGATGATGCCCGCACGCCCACCGCCGATGGCGCTGGCGTAGCTGAGCGCGAGCGCCTGGCCCTCGCCCTTCGGATCCTGGTCGACGGCGATGAGGCAGGGCACGCCCTTGCCGTCGACGAACTGACGCCGAACCAGGTGGCCCGGGCCCTTGGGCGCGACCATGCCGACGGTGATGTTGGCGGCCGGCTTGATCAGATCGAAGTGGATGTTGAGGCCGTGACCGAAGAAGATCGCGTCGCCGTCCTTGAGGTGCGGCTCGATCTCGTCGGTGAAGATCTTCGCCTGCGAGGTGTCGGGAGCGAGGATCATGATGACGTCGGCCCACTCGGCGGCCTCCGCAGCCGAGAGCACCTTGAGCCCCTGCTCGGCGGCCTTGTCGCGCGACTTGCTTCCCTCGCGCAGACCGATCACCACGTCGACACCCGAGTCACGCAGCGACAGCGAGTGCGCATGGCCCTGGCTGCCGTAGCCGATCACCGCGACCTTGCGGCCCTGAATGATCGACAGATCGGCGTCGTCGTCGTAGAACAGTTCGATCGCCACAGTTCAATTCCCTTCGATTTCTGTTGTCCCTCAAGGTTTTTCTGTGTCCCCGAGGGCGTGTACCACAGTTGTGTCTGCGTCAGCGGTTTGCCGACATGCTCTTGGGCCCGCGGCCCAACGTGACCGCGCCCGACTGGGCGATCTCACGGATGCCGTACGGATCGAGCATCCGCAGCAGCGCTTCGAGTTTCTCCCCCGTGCCGGTCGCCTCGACGGTCAACGACTCCGGCGAGACGTCGATGACCTTGGCGCGGAACAGGTTCACCACATCGACGACCTCGTTGCGCACGGACGCGTCGGCGCGCACCTTGATCATCATCAGTTCACGCGACACCGAGCTCGCCGGATCCTGCTCGACGATCTTGATCACGTTGATCAGCTTGTTGAGCTGCTTGGTGACCTGCTCGAGCGGGAAGTCCTCCACGCTGACCATGATGGTCATGCGCGAGATCCCTTTCAGTTCGGTGGGTCCCACCGCGAGGGACGTGATGTTGAAGCCGCGCCGCGAGAACAGACTCGACACACGGGCGAGCACACCGGGACGGTCCTCGACCAGCACGCTGAGGGTATGGGTGGTACTCACTGCTCGTCCTTCCCCGCCGCACGGTCGGGCTTGTTCATCGTCTCGTGGATGTCGACCGGATCGGACGCGGCCTCGTCGTCGTCGAACAACGGGCGGATGTCGCGGGCGGCCATGATCTCGTCGTTGCCGGTGCCGGCCGCGACCATGGGCCACACCTGCGCGTCGGCACCGACGATGAAGTCGATGACCACCGGGCGGTCGTCGATGGCACGCGCCTTGGCGATGACCTCGTCGACGTCTTCCTCACGCTCGACCCGGAAAGCCGCACAGCCCAATGCTTCTGCGAGCTTGACGAAGTCCGGGATCATCCGCGAGTGGGTGGACAGGTCGGTGTTGGAGTAGCGCTCCTCGTAGAAGAGCGTCTGCCACTGCCGCACCATGCCAAGGTTGCCGTTGTTGATCAGCGCGACCTTGATCGGGATGCCTTCGATCGCACAGGTCGCGAGTTCCTGATTGGTCATCTGGAAACAGCCGTCGCCGTCGATCGCCCACACCTCGGCGTCGGGGGCAGCGGCCTTGGCGCCCATCGCCGCCGGGACGGCGTACCCCATCGTGCCGAGACCACCCGAGTTGAGCCATGTCCGCGGCTTCTCGTAGGAGATGAACTGGGCGGCCCACATCTGATGCTGGCCGACACCCGCACAGTAGATCGCGTCCGGTCCGGCGGCCTTGCCCACCGCGGAGATCACGAACTCCGGCGACATCGAACCGTCGGCGGGACGGTCATAGCTCAGCGGGTAGGTACGACGGATGCCGTCGAGGTAACCCCACCACTCGGTCAGATCCGGTGTGGCCGCGGTGGTCGCGCGCTCGTTGCGGATCGTCTCGATCAGATCGACGATGACCGCCTTGCAGTCACCGACGATCGGCACGTCGGCGTGCCGGTTCTTGCCGATCTCGGCCGGGTCGATGTCGGCGTGGATCACCTTGGCGTTCTGGGCGAACGACGACAGCTGTCCGGTGACGCGATCGTCGAAGCGCGCACCGAGGGTGATGAGCAGGTCGCTGCGCTGCAGGGCCGCGACCGCCGCCACCGTTCCGTGCATGCCGGGCATGCCCAGGTGCTGCTGATGGCTGTCCGGGAAGGCGCCCCGCGCCATCAGCGTGGTGACCACGGGGATGCCGGTCAGCTCGGCGAGTTCGAGCAGTTCCTCCGACGCGTTCGCCTTGATGACACCGCCACCGACGTAGAGCACCGGCGACTGCGCGGCCTCGATGAGCCGGGCGGCCTCGCGGACCTGTTTGCCGTGCGGCTTGGTCACCGGACGGTAGCCGGGCAGGTCGATCTGCGGCGGCCACGAGAAGGTGGTCTGCGCCTGCAGGATGTCCTTGGGGATGTCCACCAGGACCGCACCCGGGCGACCGCTCTCGGCGATGTGGAACGCCTCGGCGATCACGCGAGGGATGTCGATCGCGTTGCTCACCAGGAAGTTGTGTTTGGTCACCGGCATGGTGATGCCGGAGATGTCGGCCTCCTGGAAGGCGTCTGTGCCGATCAACGCCCGCCCGACCTGACCGGTGATCGCGACCACCGGGACCGAGTCCATCTGGGCGTCGGCCAGCGGGGTCACCAGGTTGGTGGCGCCCGGACCGGACGTCGCCATCATGACCCCGGCACGACCGGAGACCTGGGCGTACCCGGTCGCGGCATGGCCCGCGCCCTGCTCGTGGCGGACAAGAACGTGACGGACCTTCTGCGAGTCCAGCAGCGGATCGTAGACCGGGAGGACCGCGCCGCCCGGAATGCCGAAGACCACGTCGACACCGAGTTCCTCGAGCGACCGGACAACCGACTGGGCGCCGCTGACGCGTTCGGGGGCCACTGTGTGCTGGCCTACCGCGCGCAGGTTTCCGCCCGCTGGTGACTGCTTACGCGGCGCCGTCGCGGCGTCGGCCGCGTGCGACCCGCTTCCGCTGACGTTCGGACCGCCGGCTCGTGCTGTTGGTGCGCTCACTGCACGTACCTCACCTTTTTGATTCATCCGGTTGTTGACAAGAAAAAACCCCCGACAGCTGAGCTGTTCGAGGGTGGCGCGTCGATGCTGCAGGGTCTGCGAAGTGACCCGGTCAGGCGACGACGCGCCGGCCGAGTACTACGAGAATCTCGTGCTTCATCACGCACTCACGGTAGGACCGGCACATGTCAAGAGTCAAACCACCCCCCGTCGCGTCCCACATGATGGGAAATCACAGGTGGATGAGCGCGATACGCGGGATGAGACAATAGGGATGTGTCTAGCCCTGCCCCCGGTTCCGCCGACCATGCCGAGAACTCCGCGGCCGCGAGTTCCATCGCCCTGCCGCAGACGTTCCGCATCCAGAAGATCGCCTACTTCGCTGTCCCGATGATGTTCGTCGTCGCCGTCATCCTCGCCGGGGCATCACTGCCCTGGTTGGGGTGGACGCTCGTACTCCCGGTGTTGCTGGGCTGGTGGATCGTGCGCATCCGGACGGTCGTCGACGAGGACGGACTGACGGCGGTGCACACCTTCTCTTCTCGCGAGATCCCGTGGAACGAACTCGACGGCCTGCAGTTCCCGCGGTGGGGTTCGGTGCACGCGGTCCTCGTCAACGGCGCGCGTGTCCGACTGCCTGCCGTCACCTTCGCCGATCTCCCCCGACTGTCGGCGGCCAGCCACGGTCGAATCCCCGACCCGTACGCGGCCGCGCAGGCCGATCGGTCCTGACGCCCGACACCCTTGTGTCGCCGCTGTCCGCGGCGGGAGTAACGTCGGACGTCGGTGATGCCCTCGCGTCGGTCCGCCGATCACCACAGTGATAAGAGCGCCAGCGAATACCCCAGCGTCGCGTCGTGTCGAGCTCACCGTCGAAGCCCATCCGCCGGAGCCCGGGCGGATCACGAGAACACCGAGGAATTGCGATGCCAGCGTTGAGGTCCCGCACCACCACTGTCGGACGTGAAGCCGCCGGAGCGCGCGCCCTGTGGCGCGCCACCGGTATGACCGACGACGATTTCGGTAAGCCGATCGTCGCGATCGCCAACTCCTACACCCAGTTCGTGCCCGGCCATGTACACCTCAAGGACGTCGGCGAGATCGTCGCGGACGCGGTGCGCGCCGCAGGCGGCGTCCCACGGGAGTTCCACACCATCGCCGTCGACGACGGAATCGCCATGGGGCACGGCGGAATGCTCTACTCGCTGCCCAGTCGCGAGATCATCGCGGACTCGGTCGAGTACATGGTGAACGCGCACACTGCCGATGCCCTGGTCTGTATCTCCAACTGCGACAAGATCACTCCCGGAATGCTGAACGCCGCGATGCGGCTGAACATCCCGACGGTGTTCGTGTCGGGCGGACCGATGGAAGCGGGCAAGGCCGTCGTCGTCGACGGCGTCGCGCAGGCCCCCACCGATCTCATCACCGCGATCTCGGCATCGGCCAACAGCTCCGTCGACGAGGCCGGCCTGTCGGAGGTCGAACGGTCGGCGTGCCCGACCTGCGGGTCGTGCTCGGGCATGTTCACCGCCAACTCCATGAACTGCCTCACCGAGGCTCTCGGACTGGCCCTGCCGGGTAACGGGTCGACCCTGGCCACCCATGAGGCCCGCCATGCGCTGTTCGAGCGCGCCGGCCGGGTCGTCGTGGATGCCGCCACCCGCTACTACCGCGACGACGACGAGTCGGTGCTCCCCCGCAACGTCGCCACTCCCACCGCGTTCCGCAACGCCATGGCCCTCGACGTCGCGATGGGCGGATCGACCAACACGGTGCTGCACATCCTCGCCGCCGCGCAGGAGGGTGAGGTCGCCGACTTCGATCTGTCGGTCATCGACGAGATCAGCCGCAACGTGCCGTGCCTGTCGAAGGTGGCACCCAACTCCGACTACCACATGGAAGACGTTCATCGGGCCGGCGGCATCCCCGCCATCCTCGGTGAACTGCGGCGCGGCGGACTGCTCGACGACACCGCCTCGACCGTGCACTCCCCGACCGTCGCGCAGTTCCTCGACGACTGGGACATCCGCGGCGGCAAGGCGATCGACGCGGCCGTGGAACTCTTCCACGCCGCCCCCGGAGGTGTGCGCACCACCACCCCGTTCTCGACCGCCAACCGGTGGAGTTCACTCGACACCGACGCCGAGGGCGGATGCATCCGCGACAAGGCACACGCCTACACAGTCGAGGGTGGACTGTGTGTGCTGCGGGGCAACCTCGCCGAGGACGGCGCGATCCTCAAGACCGCGGGTATCGACGAGGAGCTGTGGCACTTCGAGGGTCCGGCGCGCGTCGTCGAGAGCCAGGAAGAGGCCGTCGAGGTCATCCTGTCGAAGACCATCCAGGCGGGCGAGGTGCTCGTGGTCCGCTACGAAGGACCCGCGGGTGGCCCGGGTATGCAGGAGATGCTGCACCCCACGGCCTTCATGAAGGGCACCGGGATGGGGCGCAAGTGCGGGCTCATCACCGACGGTCGCTTCTCGGGCGGATCGTCGGGTCTGTCGGTCGGACACATCTCCCCCGAGGCCGCCTCCGGTGGCGTCATCGGCCTGATCGAGGACGGCGACCCGATCCTCATCGACGTCCAGACCCGTCGCCTCGAGGTGCTCGTCGACGACGAGGTGCTCGCCGAGCGGCGCGCCAAGATGGAGGCGTCCGAACGTCCGTGGCAACCCAAGGATCGTCAGCGCACGGTGACCACGGCGCTGCGGGCCTACGCCAAGTTGGCGACCTCCGCCGACAAGGGCGCCGTCCGCCAGGTCGACTGACCTCCAGGTCGCCCCGCCGACAGCAGCCACTTTCCCGCTGACAGCAACCACAATTCCGCCGACAGCAACACGCGCGCATATGGCGCGTGTTGCTGTCGGCGGAATTGTGGTTGCTGTCGGTGTGTGGGCGTCTAGCCCTGGGTGGGGTTGCCTGGCGACTGCAATGGGTTGGTGCCGTTGAAGACCACCCACACCGCGACCGCCGCGGCGATGGCCACGACGAACAACGCCAGTGACCCCCACGCGGGCCGCCTGGCCCAGCCTCGCGGTGCGTCCAGCGAGATGCGGCCGGGCCCGGTGAGGATGATGACCGCGGCGCAGACCACGAGCAGTCCCTCGTATTCGAGACCCGCTCCGTTGCCGTCCGCGGCGAAGAACCAGATACCGCCGGCGAGGGTGGCCTTGAAGGCACCGGCGACGAGCATGACACCGAGTACGGCCGCGGCCGCGATCGGCGTGAACAGCCCCACCACCAGCATCAGCCCGCCCAGGGTCTCCGACAATGCGCCGACGATCGCGAGCACCCGCGCGGCTCCCGAGTCGAAACCGAGACCCGGGTTCGGCGAGTTGATCAGGAAGTCCTCGAATCCCGACAACCCCGGACCGTTCCACCACCCGAACAGTTTCTGTGTGCCGTGCGCGAGGGCGATCACGCCCACGGCGACGCGAAGCAGCAGCAAGCCGAGGTCGAGAGTGCCGCGCCGGGCACGTTTCTGCGCGTCCACCAGATCTTGCTCGGCGGTGCGCGGTTCGTCGTCGACGACGGGATCATCGATCCGATGATCCGGTTCCGCGAGAGGCTCGGTGTCCAGGGTCGCAGCACCGAACGCCGTGGTCGCGGCCTCGGGATACGGCCGGTCGGCCACCGGCGGCAACGAGGTGTCGTCCAAGCGCTGCGTCGGGACGGGTTCCGGTTCCGGTTCGTCGCGGGCCGCCGGTTCGGTCCGGGAGAACGCCCGGGTGGGCGCATCGGCGGGCGGGCTCTTCGCGATCGGGCGCGTCTGCAGATCGTCGGGATCGATGTCGTCTAGCTCGTCGACGCGTGACACCGCGGCATTCTCGGGCATCGCGTGCCGTGCATAGAAGTCGTCGCGCTCGGACGTCGGCACTGCGCGCCGACGCGACGCGGCTTCGTCGGTGATGCCGATCTCGCCGGTCGGTTCGTCGTACGGACTGGACCCGCCAGGCGCAGCCATGTCACGTTCGCTCACATGCCCGACAGTAACCGTTGTCGGGCCCGTCGCCACCCAACAGGGCGCGGTGAGTCGAGATCGATCGCCTACTGTGGGTGCCATGCGCAAGGGGTCCCTGTTCGTCGCCGTCGTCGTCGCAGCGCTGCTGGCCCTGACGGGTTGCGCCGACTTCAGCGATCAGGACCGGGCCAAGGACGCAGGCGCGTGGAGCGCGAACAACGAGTCGATGCGCAAGCAGGAGCAGCCGACCCCGTCGCCGAACGAACCTCTCGTCCCGCCCCCGCCCGGACCGTGTGTCGATCCCGACCCCGCAGTGATCGCGACCTGTCTGGAGTCGACCGCTGCGGTGCTGCCCGGCGACGACAAGGGCGATGTCACCATCGTCGCCGAACGGACGACCGGCAAGATCATCACCACCAAACGCTATGGACCACAGCGGGTTCTGGCCACCGTCGGCGTCGACGCCTCCGGCGACGGCGGATTGATCGCATTCGCACCGTCGCCGACCTATGCGCAGGACCGACTCATCTACGCCCTCATCACAACCGGGTCGGACAATCGGATCGTGCGCATCGCCCCGGGTGACGTGCCCAAACCCATCCTCACCGGGATCCCCAAGGGCGCCACCGGCAACATGGGGTCGATGTTCTTCCGGTCGCCGGGCGAGCTGGTGGTGGCGACGGGCAACGCGGGTGATCCGTCGTCCGCGGCGGATCCGACGTCGTTGGCCGGAAAGGTCCTCAGTGTCAGGTCATTGAGCTCGACGGGCAATCCGCGCCCGCGCGTGTTGGCGTCGGGATTCGGCTCGAATGTGTCGCTGTGCACCAGTGCCGCCACCGGTTCGCTCTACGTCGCCGACCAGGCCCCGACCGAGGATCGGCTGCAGGTTCTCGACGAGTCCGGCCCCAAGGTGTTGTGGACCTGGCCGGATCGCCCGCAGATCGCCGGATGTGCGGCGGCGTCGGGCAACCTCTACGTATCGACGACCCGCACCCAGCACATCGAGGCACTGACCGAACCGACCCGCCAGAAGCCCGGAGTCACCCCGCCCACCGTGGTGCTGGAGAAGCGGTACGGCGCACTGGGCCGGATGGTCGCGCTGGACAACGGGATCCTGCAGTTCGCGACGGTCAACCGCACGTCGGGCAAGCCGGTGAGCACCGACGACCGGGTGGTCAAGTGGCTGCCGCCGTCGGCAGGCGAGGACCGCACCTGACCGACGCGACCCGGGTAACCGACGCGACCCGGTACGGGATCGCGTCGGCCGGCCCCGACGGTCAGGAGCAGGCGGCCAGTACGAGTTCCTTGACCCGCGCCGGGTCGGCCTGACCACGGGTCGCCTTCATCACGTCACCGACGATCTTTCCCGCGGCCGCCACCTTGCCGCCGCGGATCTTGTCGGCGATGTCGGGGTTGGCGGCCAGCGCCTCGTCGACCGCCTTCTGCAACGCCGAGTCGTCGCGAACGACCTCGAGGCCGCGGTCGGCGACGACCTGCTCGGGTTCACCCTCACCGTCGAGCACGCCGGACGCGACCTGCTGGGCGAGCTTCGTGGTCAGTTTGCCGTCGTCGACCATGCCGATGATCGTGGCGACCTGGGTCGGGGCGATCGGGAGGTCCACGAGTTCGACGCCGCGGGTGTTGGCCTGCTGGGCGAGGAAGGCAACCCACCAACCGCGGGCGGCCTCCGCCGAGGCGCCTGCCTCGACGGTCTCGATGATGAGGTCGACGGCGCCGACGTTGACGAGATCACGCATCACCTCGTCGGAGACACCCCAATCCTCCTTGATGCGCGCCAGACGAACCCACGGCATCTCCGGAAGCGTGGTCGCCAGCTCGTCGATCCAGGCCCGATCCGGTTGCACCGGAGGCAGATCGGGCTCCGGGAAGTACCGATAGTCTTCTGCGGTCTCCTTGCGTCGACCCGCAGACGTGGTCCCGTCCGCCTCGTGGAAGTGCCGTGTCTCCTGGACGATCTCTCCCCCAGCCGACAGGACGGCGGCCTGCCGACGCATCTCGTAGCGGACCGCGATCTCGACGCTCTTGAGCGAGTTCACGTTCTTCGTCTCGGTACGCGTCCCGAACTCGGTGGCGTCCTTGCGCATCAACGAGACGTTGGCGTCACACCGCAACGACCCCTGGTCCATGCGCACATCGGACACGTCGAGTGCCTTGAGCAGGTCACGCAACGCGCTCACGTAGGCGCGCGCCACCTCGGGTGCGCGTTCACCGGCGCCGACGATGGGCTTGGTGACGATCTCGACGAGCGGGACCCCGGCCCGGTTGTAGTCGAGCAACGAATGGTCGGCGCCGTGGATACGACCGCTGCCACCGATGTGCAACGACTTACCGGTGTCCTCCTCCATGTGGGCACGTTCGATGTCGACGCGCCAGGGTGTGCCGTCGGGCAGCACGACGTCGAGATGGCCGTCGAAGGCGATCGGCTCGTCGTACTGCGAGATCTGGTAGTTCTTCGGCTGGTCGGGATAGAAGTAGTTCTTCCGGGCGAACACGCTCGACGGCCGGATCGAACAGTTCAGCGCGAGTCCGATCCGGATCGCGGATTCGATCGCCTTCACGTTGGCCACCGGCAACGATCCGGGCAGACCGATGCAGACCGGGCAGACCTGGGTGTTGGGATCGGCACCGAACGTGGTCGGGCACCCGCAGAACATCTTGGTCTCGGTGCCGAGTTCCACGTGGACCTCGAGTCCCATCACCGGATCGAAGTCCGCGATGACCTGGTCGTAATCGAACAGTTCGGTGGCAGCGGCAGTCATGGATGCCATCTTATTGCGCTGCGGAAACCGGGGTCGGATCAGGGGCGAACCCCGATGTCGGCGTCGAGCGCGATCCGTAGCGTCGAAGGCGAGAGAAAGGAAACCCGATGACCACTCCGGCCGCATACCCGCCCGCACCGTCCACCCCGCGGTTGCAGCGTTCGCGCAACGACGCCTGGATCGGTGGCGTCTGCGCCGGCATCGCCACCAGGTTCGGATGGGATCCGACGCTCGTGCGCGTCCTGTTCGTGTTGTCGATCCTGCTGCCCGGCCCGCAGGTGCTGCTCTACCTGATCCTGTGGCTGGTCATCCCGCGCGAACCCTGAGACGTCAGCCGAAGATGACCCGTATCTCCTGATACTGCTCGACCGGCACCTGTTTCGGATTGGCCAGCGCCTCGTCGAAGGTCGTGCGCACGATGTCGGTGCCGCGTAGGGCCACCATCTGCCCCCACGCCTTGTCGGCCACGAGATCGGCGACCGCCATGCCGAACCGGGTGGCGAGCACCCGGTCGTAGGCGCTGGGCACGCCGCCACGCTGGATGTGTCCCAGCACGGTCGACCGGGTCTCGATACCGGTGCGATCCTCGATCAGCGGCGCCAGCACCTCACCGATGCCACCGAGACGCGGCCGGTTGAAGCCGTCGAGTCCCTTGTCGGAGTACGCCTCTTCCATCTCCGGAAGGGTGAAGCCCTCGGCCACCACCACCATCGGCGAACGGCCACGCTTCTTCACGCTGGTCACCCATGCGCAGATCTGATCGAGGCTCTCCGGCTGTTCGGGGATGAGGATCGCATGGGCACCGCCTGCGATCCCGGAGTGCAGGGCGATCCAGCCTGCATGACGGCCCATCACCTCGAGCACCATGCACCGCCGATGCGAGTTGCCGGTGGTACGCAGCCGATCGATGGCCTCGGTGGCGATCTCCACCGCCGTGTTGAAACCGAACGTGTAGTCGGTTGCGTCGATGTCGTTGTCGATGGTCTTGGGGACACCCACGATGTCGATGCCGTCTTCGAACAGCCGCTTCGACGCCGACGCCGTACCCTCGCCGCCGACCGCGATCACACCGTCGATGCCGAGGTTCTTGAGCACCTTCTTGATGTTCTCGGCCCCGCCGTCGGGTTCGGCATACGGGCCGAATCGGCTTGTGCCGAGGATCGTTCCACCCTGGTTGGACAATCCGCGGACGGCGCTTCGATCGAGTTCCATGATGTCGCCGTAGACCAGCCCGTACCAGCCGTCCTTGAAGCCGACGTATTCGTGCCCGTAAACGGTTTGTCCCTTGAGTACCGCACCTCGGATCACCGCATTCAGACCCGGGCAATCGCCGCCGCTGGTGAGAATGCCGAACCTCTTGGCCATTACTCCGGGACCTTCCTGCCGACCGACACTGACACTTCGTCGTTCAATCTAATGGTCGGGGCCCGACTGCGCCGGATGTCGCCACCATCGACGCGACCACGTTCCGGTGGCTATTTGAGCCCGTTCTCGTAGGCGAAGACGACGGCCTGGGCACGATCGCGCAGTGCCAGCTTGCTCAGCACGCTGCTGACGTGGGTCTTGACGGTCTGCTCGGACACGAACAGATCCGCGGCGATCTCGCCGTTGGACTTGCCGTCGGCGACGAGGTCGAGGACCTCCCGCTCCCGGGGCGTGAGGACGTCGACGGCACCGTTGCGGGGTGCACGTGCACGACGCGAGGTCACCTCGGCGATGAGCCTCCGGGTGATGGACGGCGCCAGCAACGCCTCGCCCGCCGCGACGACGCGGACCGCCCGGACGAGTTCGTCTGCGGGTGCATCCTTGAGCAAGAATCCGGATGCACCGATACGCAGCGCCTCGTAGACGTAGTCGTCGATGTCGAACGTCGTCAGCATCAGTACCCGGGTCGCGGTATTGACGCCAGACCTCGGGTCGCCACCGGATCCCGGTGCGGAACGCAGGATTTCCTCGGCCGCTCGCAGCCCGTCCTTGCGTGGCATGCGCACATCCATCAGCACCACATCGGGGCGCACCCGAGCGCAGAGCTCCACGGCCTCGACCCCGTCGGCGGCATCCCCGAGCACCGAGATGTCGGGTTGCGCAGCAAGCAACGCCGAGAAGCCTTGCCGCACCATAGCCTGATCATCGACAACGACAACTGTGACCGCCACAATCGGAGAGCCTATGCGCCGCGTAACGGTGTCGTTGCCCGATCCCCGGTCTGCGGTGCCGCCGCCACCCACGGCCGCGATGTGATCTCGTCGACCGCGTCGGAGATCTGGGCTCCCGCCAACGGGATTCGGGCGCGTACGACAAAACCTCCGTCGGCGGTGGGAGTCGCCGACAACGCACCGCCGACTGCGATCGCCCGCTCCACCATGCCGCGGATCCCGGTCCCGGTGCCGGGCAGTCGAACCGGCGCCGCCGTGGGAGCGGAGTTGCGGATCTCGACGTCGACGCCTGCGTCGTCGTCGGGGGCGATCCGGATGTCGATGCGTGCGCCCGGGGCGTGCCGGGTGGCGTTGGCCAGACTCTCCTGCACGATCCGGTAGATCACCAGAGCCTGTGCGTCGCCGACCGCAGTCGGTGTCACCGACTCCGACAACGCCACCTCGGCGCCGGTCAGGCGGGTCTGCATCACCAACGTCGACAGATCCGCCAGTCCCGGATTCGGCGCGGCGGGGGCGCCGGCCTCTGTCCGGAGCACCCCGAGCAGCTGACGCACCTCGTCGAGTGACGACCGCGCGGCGACCGCGATCGAATCGAACTCGGCCGCCGCCTCGTCACTCACGTCCGACAGCCGGTAGCGAGCGGTCTGCGCCATCACGACCACCACCGACATCCGATGTGCGACAACGTCATGCAGGTCTCGGGCGATCCTGGTGCGCTCCTGCAGGATCGCCTTCTGGGATTCGGCGAGATCCTTCTCCTCGGCGCGCTCGGCCAGTTGGCGCCGGGTCGCGGCGAGGAACCGGATCAGGGCGACCACGACGGCGAGGAAGGTCAGGCCGAAGACCCACCCGACCCGGGCGTCAGCAGGCGCCGACAGGTAGACGACGAGCGCGGTACACAGCCAGACCACCGGCAACAGGCGCAGTGGGCCACGCAGGTAGGCGAAGAAGGTGAGCACCAGCAACACGATCAGATGAGTGACCTGGATGCCCCACGGCCATCCGTTCACGGTGGGGACGAGTAGACCGATGAGCTGCGCCGACACGACCGACACCGCCCACGCCATCAGCGGAGCCGACCAGGCGAACGCCAGCGGGAACGCCGCGAACGCGGCCACCACCGGCAGCGTGTAGGTGGGCAACGAATGCGTGATCGGCAGCGTCGGCCAGGAGACCGCGTACATCACGGCCGCCGCGAACAGGAAGAACCAGTTGATCCGGCTCGCAAAGTAGTGTCGGACCGCCGGGTCCTGCGCCGCGGGGAGTTCGCGGAGCTCACCCACCACCGCCGTCCCGGCCGCGCCGGCCAGCGATCTCATCCGTCGAAACATCTCCATCACCTCGCTGTCCACGGTATGTGGTGCACCCACCCGTCGTCCTCATACTTGCGAGGGATTTCCACTCCCCCGCGCGGATGACCCGACACGGCCCGATCCGGTCCCCGCACCCGTCTCCGGTTCACCGTCGCGGGTGATGTGGCGTCGTGGGCACGCTTCTTAGCTTCGGAGCCATGGGATTTCATCGGAGGCTCCGCACTCGAAGCGGACATGTTCTGGCATTCACCACGCTGATCGCCACGACGACCGCTGCACTGGCCGTCGGAATCGCTCCCGCGGTCGCAGCACCTGCGGCGCTCGACGGAAATGGTTATCCGGCACCGTATCTCGACGACGAGGCGCCTGACGGTGCCGTGTCGGCCGACCTGTCCACACCGGCCGGCCGGATGGTCTGGGATCTGACCGATGGGCACCACGAGCGAGTTCTCGCAGAACTGCCGGACTCGTTCGTCGAGACGATGGGCTATCGGCCCGGGGTCGAGGACGGCTATCCCGTCGACGCCGACGGCGATTGCTCGTCACCGATCCCCATGCCGGACCGGTTCGATCGGTTGTGCCGTACCCATGACTTCGGCTATGACGTCCTGCGATTCGCCGAACAACAGGGACATCCCCTCGGCGGTTGGGCGCGCCGCCGTCTCGACGGTCAGCTCATCGACCGGATGCACGCGTCGTGTTCGTCCCCGTTGTGCGATCTGGCGGCAGTGGCGGCCGCAGGCGGGCTGCGCCTGAACACCTGGCGCCAATACGACGGTCCACCGGCGCCGAATGAGTCGACCGTGCGGATCGTGTCGACGGCCGTCGAACGCGGTTGGGCGACACTCACCGTCGACCTACCGAAGGCCGTGCGATGACCGCCGTGACGTATCTGCCTCGGACACAGCGATATTCACGGTCACGTGATACACGGGGGCTACCGCACATCGCGGTCTCGATCGCCGCGACCGCGGGCGCCATGACCGGGCTGTGGCCGTCGGGGTTGCCGCGATCGGCGGTCGTCTCGGGGCTGCTGACCGCCGCGATCGTCGCCATCGCAACCGTCATCGCGCTGGTGGCCACACGTCACCGCCGGGTGCGTCCGCCGGTCGCGGCCGCAGGCCTGTTCATCTTCGCCGGTGCGCTCACGGTGCTCGGCATCCTGAGCGTGTCGTGGCAGAAGGCCCTGCGCACCGACCTGGGGGCCCCACAGGTCGGCGTCGAATGGATGATGATCTCGCTGACACCGGCCGCCGTCGCGTTCGGCGCGATCGTGTTCGTGCCCCGGGTGACCGCCCTGGTGGTCGCGACGGCCGCCGCACTGATGGCCGGTTACCTCCCCGCGGCCACCGCCGACGACACCGGTGCCGGACCACGCACACCGGCGGGGGTGGTGTACGCGCCGCAGGACGGCCGATCACTCGCCGTGCGCAGCCAGGCATTGGCCCAGCGGTGGGCAGACGACGGTGGCCTCGATCGCCGCGCCGTCGTGATCGCGGTGCCGACCGGGTCGGGCTGGGTGGATCCGGCAGCGGTGAACGGCTACACCGACCGCTTCCACGGAGACGTGTCGGTCATCGCGTTGCAATACGCACACGAACCGTCGTGGCAGGCCTTCATCGGCGACCGGTCGGGAGCCGGTCGTTCTGCGACCGCGGTGCTCGACGAGGTGATCGCTCAGGTCGAGACCCGCGGCGCGGCTCCACGACCCGAGATCCACCTGTACGGACAGAGCCTGGGCGCACTCGGCGCCGACGCCGCACGTGAGTGGGCCGACCGCACCCATCCGGGCGCCGTGGCGGACACAGTGCTGGCCGGCGTACCCGGCGACAGCGTCGCCCCCGGGCCGGGACCGGGATCGCCGCGCACGGTTCTCGCCAACGCGTCGGACCCGGTGGCCCGCTGGTCGTGGTCGCTGCTGTGGCGACCCGCCTCCCCGCCGCAGGACACCACCGTCGTCGGGCGGGAGGTGCGGCGTCCGCCATGGCTACCGATCGTCGGTTTCGTGCAGACCAGTACCGACCTGCTCACCTCGCTCGACGGTCCGGCCGGTGTCGGTCACCGCTACGGACCCGAGCAGGCTCACTCGATGGGACCGCGCGCCGCCTCGTAGGCACCGCCGACCCGGTAGAGCCGGTCGTCGGCCAGTGCGGGCGCCATGATCTGCAGACCGACGGGCATACCGTCGTCGGCGGACAGACCCGACGGCACCGACATCGCGCCGACACCCGCGAGGTTCACCGGCAGCGTGCACAGGTCGAACAGGTACATCGACAGCGGATCGTCGACCTTCTCGCCGATGGCGAAGGCGGTCGTCGGAGTCGTCGGGGACACCAGGACGTCGACCTTCTCGAAGGCCTCGGTGAAGTCCCGGGAGATCAGCGTGCGGACCTTCTGCGCCTGCCCGTAGTAGGCGTCGTAGTACCCCGACGACAGGGCGTAGGTGCCGATCATGATGCGCCGCTTGACCTCTGGTCCGAAACCTGCCTCCCGGGTGAGTGCCATGACCTCGTCGGCACTGTGAGTGCCGTCGTCGCCGACGCGCAGGCCATAGCGCATGGCGTCGAACCGCGCGAGGTTGGAGGACACCTCCGACGGGAGGATCAGGTAGTACGCACCGAGGGCGTAGGTGAAGTGCGGGCAGGACACCTCGACGACCTCGGCACCACGATCGGTGAGCACCTGCAGGGCGGCATGGAACGAATCGAGGACACCCGACTGGTAGCCCTCGCCGCCCAGCTCGCGGACCACACCGATCCGCACCCCCGAGAGGTCTTGTTCCGCACCGAATTTCGCCGCCGCCACCACATCGGGGACGGGTGCGTCGATGGACGTCGAGTCACGCTGGTCGTGACCGGCGATCACGGCGTGCAGCATCGCGGTGTCGAGGACGGTCCGGCCACACGGACCGCCCTGGTCGAGCGATGACGCGCAGGCCACCAGCCCGTAGCGGGACACGGTGCCGTACGTCGGCTTCACGCCCACGGTGGCCGTGACCGCGGCGGGCTGCCGGATCGAGCCACCGGTGTCGGTACCGATCGCGAGCGGCGCCTGATAGGAGGCCAGAGCCGCGGCACTGCCACCACCCGATCCGCCGGGGATCTTGGAGGTGTCCCACGGATTGCGGGTCACCTGATAGGCCGAGTTCTCGGTGGAACTGCCCATCGCGAACTCGTCCATGTTGGTCTTGCCGAGGATAGGGATCCCGGCGGCACGCAGGCGCTCGGTGACCGCCGCGTCGTAAGGCGGTACCCATCCCTCTAGGATCTTGGACCCGCAGGTGGTCGGGGCGTCGACGGTGGTGAACACGTCCTTGAGTGCGATCGGGACCCCGGTGAGCGGCGACGGCGCGGACCCGGCCGCGATCGCGTCGTCGGCGGCCTTGGCCGCGACGAGGGCCTCGGCGCCGCTGACATGCAGGAAGGCACCCAGCTGGTCGTCGACCTCGGCGATCCGGTCCAGGTGTGCCTGGGTGACCTCGACCGACGACAGGTCACGCGATGCGATCTTGGCGGCCAGGTCGGCGGCGGACAGTCCGGTGATGTCGTCCGCGGCGCGGGTGGCAGATGTCACTGTTCTTCTCCCAAGATCTGCGGGACGGCGAAGCGGTCCTGTTCCACGGCGGGCGCACCGGACAGTGCCTGCTCGGTCGTCAGGCACGGCTTCACCACGTCGGGACGGAGCACGTTGGCCAGCTGCGCCGGGTGGGCGGTGCCGGGCACATCGTCGGCGGCCACCTCGGACACCTGTGCGACGTGCGCGAGGATGGAATCGAGCTGGGTCGCGTACTGGTCGAGTTCCTCGTCGGTCAGCGCGAGCCGGGACAGCCGGGCCAGGTGCGCGACCTCCTCCCGAGAGATCGCCGAGGATGATCCGCTGGACATGACAGGTCCTTTCTCGCCGTGTCGTGCGTGCTTGCCCTCCAGCCTATGGGAGCGCACCTGCACGGCGTCGGTGTGGGCTCCCCGGGCACGCGGCGCTGGCGTGACGGTGGGAGAATGATCCGCGTGTCGTATCTGCTGCGTGTCCACCTCGAGGATCGGCCCGGCAGTCTCGGACTCCTCGCCGTCCAACTCGGCTCCGTGGGTGCCGACATCCTGTCCCTGGAGGTCGTCGAGCGTGGCGAGGGCTACGCGGTCGACGACCTCGTCGTCGACATCGCCCCCGGCTCGCTCCCCGACGGACTGATCACCGCGGCCGAGAAACTCGCAGGTGTCCGCGTCGATTCGATCCGACCCTATGCCGGTGTGCTGGACACCCACCGCGAGCTCGAGCTGGTGGATCAGGTGGCCACGGCGGCATCGCCCGACCGACTGCAGGTGCTGGTGGACAACGCTCCGCGGGTGCTGCGGGTGTCGTGGGCGACGGTCATCACCAGCGCCAGCGGCGGGGTACTCCAGCTGTTCGGCAGCTCCGGTGCTCCGGAGACACAGCTGACCCGCGCCGATTGGCTACCCATCGATCGCGCCCACCAGCTCGACGGCAGCGCCGACTGGGTACCCGACACCTGGCAGGACATGGACACCAGACTCGCCGCGGCGCCGGTGGGCACACACGAGAAGGCCATCCTGCTCGGCCGGATCGGTGGACCCGACTTCCGGCCGTCGGAGATCGCCCGACTCGGCTACCTCGCCGGCATCGTCAGCACCGTGCTGCGCTCGGAGGGCTGAGCGTCAGGCCTCGGGCGCCTCTCCCGTCTCCAGCAGATGGGTGAACGCGTCCTCGTCGAGAATCGGCACGCCGAGTTGTTCGGCCTTGGCGGCCTTGCTGCCCGGCGCATCGCCGACGACGACGTAGTCGGTCTTCTTCGACACCGACCCCGACGCCTTTCCGCCGCGGGCCAGGATCGCTTCCTTGGCGCCGTCGCGCGAATAGTTCTGCAGCGAACCGGTCACCACGACGGTCTTGCCCTCGAGAGTGCGGACGATCGACTCGTCACGCTCGTCTTCCATGGAAACGCCTGCGGCACGCCACTTCTCGACGATGTCGCGATGCCAGTCCACGGTGAACCAGTCGTGGATGCTCTGCGCCAGCGTCATGCCGAGCCCTTCGACCCCGGCGAGATCGTCGGGGCTCGCCTCCTCGATGGCCTGCAACGAGCCGAACTCGGTCGCCAACGCCCGCGCCGCGGTCGGCCCGACGTGGCGGATGGACAGCCCGACCAGCACCCGCCACAACGGAACCTGTTTGGCCCCATCGAGGTTGGCGAGAAGCCGTTTGCCGTTCGCCGAGAGCGCACCGGCCTTGGTGGTGAACAGATCGGTTTTCGTCAGATCGTCGGCGGTGAGTGAGAACAGATCGCCCTCGTTGGTGATGACCCCGGAGGTCGGCAACGCGGTCGCGGCCTCGTAACCGAGCGCCTCGATGTCGAAGGAGCCGCGGCCGGCCAGATGGAACAGTCGCTCCCGCAGTTGCGCCGGGCACGATTGAGAGTTGGGACAACGGATATCTGCGTCGCTGTCCTTCTCGGGCCGCAACTGCGTCCCGCATTCGGGGCAGTGCGTGGGCATCACGAACTCGCGCTCGCTGCCGTCACGGACGTCGACCACCGGACCGAGCACCTCGGGGATCACGTCGCCGGCCTTGCGGATGGTCACCGTGTCACCGATCAGCACACCCTTGCGTCGCACCTCGGACTCGTTGTGCAGGGTCGCCCGCGACACCGTCGATCCGGCGACGAGCACCGGTTCCATGAACGCGAACGGGGTGACCCGGCCGGTGCGACCGACGCCGACCCTGATGTCGAGCAGCGTGGTGGTCGCCTCCTCGGGCGGATACTTGTAGGCGATCGCCCACCGCGGGGCGCGCGATGTCGCGCCGAGACGGCGCTGCAGGTTGACATCGTCGACCTTGACCACGATGCCGTCGATCTCGTGCTCGACGTCGTGGCGATGCTCTCCCCAGTAGGCGATCTTGTCGAGGATCTCCGACGTGCCGGACACCTTGGTGGTGTGGTCGGAGACCGGTAGACCCCACGCTCCCAGCGCGAGGTACGCGTCATGCAACGATTCCGGTCGCCAGCCTTCGGTGTGGCCGATGCCGTGGCAGATCATCCGCAGTCGGCGACGGGCGGTGACCTGGGGGTTCTTCTGGCGCAGGGACCCGGCCGCCGAGTTGCGCGGGTTGGCGAACGGCGGCTTGCCGTCGGCGACCAGCGACGCGTTCAGTGCCTCGAAATCCTCCACCCGGAAGAACACCTCGCCGCGGACCTCGAGCACCGACGGAATCGGGTAGTCGGCCGACTCGGTGAGTCGGGTCGGGATGTCCTCGATGGTGCGGGCGTTGAGACTGACGTCCTCGCCGGTGCGGCCGTCGCCGCGGGTGACCGCACGGGTCAACGTTCCGTCGGTGTAGACCAGCGCCAGCGCGACACCGTCGATCTTGAGCTCACACAGGAAATGGGTGCCGCTCCCGGTCTCGGCCTCCACCCGGTCCACCCAGGTGTGCATCTCGTCGGAATCGAACACGTTGTCCAGTGACAACATTCGCTCGAGATGGTCCACCGGGGTGAATGCCGTGGAGAAGCCGCCGCCGACCAGTTTCGTCGGCGAATCCGGTGTCGCGAGTTCAGGATGGGCGTCCTCCATCTCCTGCAACGAGCGCAGCAGCCGATCGAACTCGCCGTCGGTGATGACCGGCGCGTCCTTGACGTAATAGCGGAACTGGTGCTCGCGGATCTCGTCCGCCAGCGCGGTCCACTGTTCGCGCAGGTCGCCGCTGGTGTCTGTGGTGCCGACTTCTTCTGCCACGGTCACAAAGCCTATCGGAGTGTTCCGACAGGTCCGGCGGGTCCGAGACTCAGGCCGGTCCGAGACTCAGGCGAGTTCGGGTATCACCCGGTCGGCGAACAACTGCGCGGCGGACCGGTCGTAGGCGAGGTCGACGAAATTGGTGATCGCATACGCGAGTCCGAGGTCCCCGACCCCCTTCAGCCGCTCGATGATCTGCTCGACGGTGCCGACGAGGTGGCCCGACCGGAAGGTCTGCGAGAAACGTTCGTAGGCCTCCTGCGGCACCAACGGCCGGTAGTGGGCGTCGATCCAGTCCAGCTTGTCGGCAACGTCTCGCTCGGTCTCTCCGATGACCACGTTGTAATTGGACGAACGCACGATCTCGTCGAGATCACGCCCGACGTCACGCGCGTGCTCGGCCAGGATCGCAGACTTGCGGGCGAATCCCTCCGGCGTGCCGTCGAAGTTCGTGTACTGCGCGTATTTCGCCGCGATACGCAACGTCTTGCGCTCCCCACCTCCGGCGATCCAGATCGGAATACCGTTCTCCTGCAACGGAAGCGGCTGAACAATGGCGCCGTCGACCTGATAGATGTCGCCGTCGATGCTCGCCACGCCGTGTTCCCATGCCTGCCGAAAGATCTGCACACCTTCGTCGAGCGCCTTGAGTCGCTCACCCGCGCTGGGGAATCCGTACCCGTACGCGAGCCACTCGTGCTCGTACCAACCGGCACCGATCCCCATCTCGACACGTCCACCCGAGACGTGGTCGACCGTGGCCGCCACCTTCGCGAGATAGGCCGGATTGCGGTAGGCGATGCAGGTGCACATCTGCCCGAGCCGGATCCGCTCGGTGGAGGCGGCAAATGCCGACATCAGGGTCCACGCCTCGTGTGTCGCCTCGGCGGTCGGTGCGGGCACGGTGTGGAAATGGTCATAGACCCACAACGATTCCCACGGTCCGGCATCGGCCTGCACGGCCAGATCCTTCATCAGCGGCCACTGCGCAGCCGGTTCGATGCCGACGAGATCGAGTCGCCAGCCCTGCGGTATGAAGATTCCGAATCTCATGGCACAAAAGTAGCGGTTCGAGACGATCCGCATGCCCCGGCGACTCGGTGTCCGGACGATTCGACCCGTTGAGCGGCACCGGGAGGGCTCGCAACCCCACGGATCACGATGAGTGCAATTCGGTGCTCCCGGCCGGGCGCACACGACCACGAGACGGACACGACGATTTATGCTGGGACACGTGGCGCACCCGATCATGTTCGACGACGCCGACCCCCTGCTGGGCCGGGTACGGCAGATCGCCCTGGCACTCCCGGATGCCACCGAGGTGATCGCGCACGGACGGCCGACCTTCCGGTGCGGCAAGATGTTCGGCAACTACGGCGGGAGCGTGAAGGGCGGCGAGCGGCGCGACCACTCGATCCTGTTCATCCCCGACGAATCCGAACGGCAAGCGTTGGTGGAGGATCCGCGGTTCTTCCTGCCCGCCTACCTTGGGCCGTACGGGTGGCTCGGTCTGGCCCTCGACGGTTCGACGGACTGGGCCGAGGTGGCCGAACTCCTGGACGCGAGTTTTCGCCAGGTGGCCCCGAAGCGGTCGATGGCAAGACTGCCGTCGCCCGGTGCATCGACAGAGTAGGCACCCACCGCCCCCGCGGATCGAGTAGGCACCCAGCCCAGCGACGAGCACCCACCGCCCCCGCGGATCAAGTAGACACCCAGCCCAGCGACGAGCACCCACCGCCCCCGCGGATCAAGTAGACACCCAGCCCAGCGACGAGCACCCACCGCCCCCGCGGATCAAGTAGACACCCAGCCCAGCGACGAGCACCCACCGCCCCCGCGGATCAAGTAGACACCCAGCCCAGCGACGAGCACCCACCGCCCCCGCGGATCAAGTAGACACCCAGCCCAGCGACGAGCACCCACCGCCCCCGCGGATCAAGTAGACACCCAGCCCAGCGACGAGCACCCACCGACCCCGCTGATCAAGTAGACACCGAGCCCAGCGACGAGCACCCACCGCCCCCGCGGATCGAGTAGGCACCGAGCGCAGCGAGGCGCCGTATCGAGATCTCGGCCGGCGACCGGTGTCTACAACGCGTCGGGATCGGCGGCGAGGAGTTCGCCTGCCCGCGCGCAGACACCGAGCGCGTCCTTGGCCCAACCGGGCGTGGCGCCGGCGAGACCACACGTCGGCGTGACGATCACGTTGTCCGCCAGCACCTTCCGACCTAATCCGATCCGGTCGGTGAGTTCGGCCAGTCCGGTGGCGACGATCTCGGCACGCACGCGCCGATCGCCGCCTGCACTGGGTACGACACCGGCGAGCAGGATCCCACCGCGATCGATCAGGCCCCCCACACCATCGAGGTCCGCGGGACCCGGCGAGGACATGTCGAGCGACCAGGCCACCGCGGGCAACCGTTCGACGAGATCCCAGCGCGGCGTCGCGCAGCTGTGCACGATCACCGGACGACCAACCGCCTCGACGAGACCGGCCAGCGACTGGGCGACGTCGTTCACCGGCACCGCGGGGATGGTGTCGAATCGCGTCAGAGGCCGAACCGAGCCGTCGATGACCGCACCGATCATCGGCTCGTCGAGCTGTACCACGACCTGGGCACCCAAGCGACGCGTCACGTCGTCGACGAGTTCGATGATCCCCTCGGTGGTGGAGGCGACCACGTCACGCCAGGCGCCGCGGTCACGCAGCACCTTGTGGCCGGCAGGAAGCTCCACCGACGCAGACAACGTGAACGGACCACACACCTGGATCTTGAAGACCCGCCCGGTTCCGATGAAACCCGCTGTGTCCCAGAGTTCTTCGACCGCGTCGAGATCGGCGTGCACGAAGTCGCGGGCACGGCGGGCGACTGCGGAACCCCGTGCGGCGAGCCGATAACCCCAGGTGCCCGCGTCCATGGGCATGTCGACGAGCACCGCGGCCATCCGCCCCACCATGTCGGCGCCGGCGCCACGTTGCGGGAGTTCGGCGAGATGTGCGAGATCGAGTTCGCCGTTGACGACCGCCGCCGCCTCACGCGGATCGGCGCCCGGCATGGAGCCGACTCCGGTGCCCACCCCACCATGGAGCACGCCCTGCATCGATGCGGCCCGCGACGAACTCACCGGTGACGGCCGCTCACGACCGCATCCGAGCGCAGACCGGAGGCCGGGTCGGAGTCGGTGTCGGCGATGCGGCCGCAACCGAGCACGAGGTCGCCTCGCTCGGCGTCGGGAAGGTACAGAACGGCGGCCTGCCCGCGCGCCACGCCGGTCAGCGGCTCCCGCAACGCGATCTCGATCATCGGTTCCCCGTCGCGTTCGAACGGGGTGGCACGGACGGGTGCCAGACCTCCGTGTGCACGTACCTGGACCATCGCGTCGACGGGCCCATCCGGGGTCGCACCGCAGGTCCAGACGGCACGACGCGCAGTGATCGACCAGACGTCGAGGTGTTCGGCCGAGCCCACCGTGACCGTGCCGGACGCCGGATCGATGTCGGTGACATAACGCGGTCGGCCGTCGGCGGCCGGCGCCTCGATGCCGAGCCCCTTGCGCTGACCGATGGTGAAACCGTGCACGCCGGAATGCTCGGCCAACTGGTCCCCGCTGTCGGCATCCACGACCGCGCCCGGTCGAATCCCGATGTGCGCACCCAGGAATGCCTGCGTGTCACCGGTTGGGATGAAACAGATGTCGTGCGAATCGGGCTTGTCCGCGACGGCGAGCCCTCGACCCGCGGCCTCCGCGCGGATCTCACTCTTCGGGGAGTCACCGATCGGGAACATCGCCCGCCCGAGTTGATCGGCCGTGAGAACGGCGAGCACGTAGGACTGATCCTTGTCCTCGTCGACGGCGCGCCGCAGCTCACCGTCGACCAGTCGTGCGTAGTGTCCAGTGGCCAGCGCGTCGAAGCCCAGTGCGACGGCCTTCTCGGCGAGCGCGGCGAACTTGATCTTCTCGTTGCACGTCAGGCAGGGATTCGGCGTCTGGCCTGCGGCATACGCCTCGACGAACTCGTCGATGACGTCGTCTTTGAACCGGTCGGCGAAATCCCAGACGTAGAACGGGATTCCGAGGATGTCGGCGACGCGCCGCGCATCCGAGGCATCCTCGCGCGAGCAGCATCCGCGCGAACCGGTCCGCAGTGCGCCCGGCGCCGTGGACAGCGCGAGATGGACGCCGACCACGTCATGTCCCGCCTCGACGGCGCGGGCGGCGGCGACCGAGGAGTCCACCCCGCCGCTCATCGCCACGAGAACCCGCATCAGCGTGCCTCCCCTGTTCGTGACGAGACGAGCCCGGCGGCGCGAGCCCGCTCGACGACCTGTCCGATGACCTCGTCGACCGCGTCGATGTCGGCCGAGGTGGTGCTCGGCGCCAACGAGAAACGCAGTGATCCGCGGGCCGTGGCCACGTCGAGGCCCATCGCCAGCAGCACGTGACTGGCCTGTGCGACCCCGGCGGTACACGCCGATCCGGTCGAGCACTCCACGCCGTTCGCGTCGAGCAGCATGAGCAGTGAGTCGCCCTCGCACCCCTCGAACGAGACGTGCACGTTTCCCGGCAGACGGTGCTCGTCGTCGGGTCCGTTCACGATCGTGTCGGGTTGTGCGAGCAGGATGTCGAAGAGTCGATCCCGCAACGCACCGACGTGTGCGGTCGAATCCGCCATCCGTTCGGTGGCCAGACGCAGCGCAGTGGCCATCCCGACGGCGCCGGCGACGTCCTGCGTGCCCGATCGCACGTCGCGCTCGTGTCCACCGCCATGTAGCAGCGGCACACACTCCACGTCGCGGCGCAGCAGCAGGGCACCCACACCCTGCGGACCGCCGAACTTGTGGGCGGCCAGGCTCAACGCCGACAACCCACTCGCACCGAAGTCGACCGGTATGTGGCCGACCGCCTGAACGGCGTCGGAATGCACCGGCACACCGAACGCAGCGCCGATCGCCGCGAGTTCGGCGATCGGCTGGATGGTGCCCACCTCGTTGTTCGCCCACATCACCGAGATCACGGCGGTTTCGTCCGCGTGGTCGGCGAGGTCGGCGCGCAGCCAGGCAGGCGACACGAAACCGCGGTCGTCCACCGGAGCGATGACCAGTTCCGCATCGTCCGCGTCGGCCAGCCACATCGCCGGATCGAGGATCGCGTGATGTTCCACCGCGGAGACGATGACGCGGCGACGTTCGGGATGGCCGCGACGACGCGCCCAGTAGATGCCCTTGAGTGCGAGGTTGTCCGATTCGGTGCCGCCTCCGGTGAAGATCACCTCGGAGGGCCGGGCACCCACGGATGCGGCCACCGATTCGCGCGCCTCTTCCAGCTTGCGGCGCGCCCAGCGTCCGGATCCGTGTAGCGACGACGCGTTACCGGGTTGTGCGAAGACAGCACTCATCGCCTCGACGGCTTCGGGCAGCATGGCCGTCGAAGCAGCATGGTCGAGGTAGACCGGGGCGCGGGATGGCATGGACATGTCGTTGCAAGGATAAACGCGCGAACACCACGGTCCAATTCCCGGCGGGCGGGATCTCCACTTCCCGGCAGGCCGGATCTGGGCCGGATCGGTACTCAGGCGTCGAAGACGAGGACCGGTTTGATCGATGTACCCGACAGCGAGTCGGCGGCGGCCCGCTCGATCTCGGCGAACGGATAGGCGGTGATGAGGTCGTCGAGCGGCAACTCTCCGGAGGCGTAGAGATCGGCGAGTTCGGGGATCGTCTCGTGGGGCACCACGTCGCCCTCGATGACCCCGCGGATGCTCAACCCCTTGTAGAGCACACCCATGACGTCGAACTCGAGTCGCCGGCCGATACCGACGAGCGCGATGTCTCCGCGCGGCTCGGCCGCTGTCACCGCGGCGGAGAACACGTCCTGGCGCGCGGTGGTGTCGATGGCGTGGTCGGTCCCCCGACCGTGCCGAGCGATCACCTCGCGCCCGAGGTCGTCGGTGACGGTGGGGTCGACGGCGGCGAGCGCCCCGAACTTCTCGGCCAGTTCCCGACGCCCCGCGATGGGGTCGACGGCCACCACCTGGGCTCCGGCATGCACGGCCGCCATCACGGCACACAGGCCGACGCTGCCCGCGCCGTAGACGGTCACCGTCGAACCGCGGGCCGGCCGCACGACGCGGGTGACGGTGCCGTAGCCGGTCTGCACCCCGCACCCCAGCGGCGCCGCCACCACCGGCGACAGCGTGTCCGGAACCGCAATCGTGTTGTCCTCGTGGGCAAGTGCATAGGTGGCGAAGCTGGACTGACCGAAGAAGCCGCCGAACACCGGGGCGCCGTCGCGGGTGAGCGTGGGCGTACCGTCGGGCCGTCCCACGGTGTTCAGCCCGGCCGTGCAGTAGGCCGGATGCCCGGCGGCACATTGCGCACATCGTCCGCAGCTGCGATAGGTGAGACAGACGGACTGACCCGGCACCACCCGGGTGACTCCCGGTCCGACCGCCTCCACGATCCCGGCACCCTCGTGTCCGAAGACCTGCGGGCACCGTCGTGGCGACCACGTGGCCTTCATGCCCAGATCGGTGTGACAGATCCCCACCGCCCGGATGCGGACCAGGACCTCACCTGCGCGCGGCGTGTCGATGTCCACCGGGACGACCTCGAACGGCCCGCCCGGCTCGGACACCACCGCAGCGTCGATACGCACCCGCGTCAGATCCGGTCGAGCAGGAAGTACAGGTAGCGACCGTCGACGACCGCACCCTTGCCGTTCATGATGCCCATGACCGTGTTCTCGTCGACCTTCTTGAAATGGTCGATGATCGGCTGGCCGTCGTAGACCATCGACGCGGTGACCTCACCGCGGAAGTCCACCGACCACAAGCTCGCCTCCCCCTTGCCCAGCTTGGTGTCGGAGTAGAGGTTCCCCTCGTCGTCGCGACAGATCATCGGCTTGACGTCGGTGCGCGAGACGAACGTCTTGCCGAACCAGCGCGCCTTCTCCAGCATCGCGTTGACCGGGTGGCCGGTGACGAACTGGGCGCCCTTCCAGGAACCGAGCATCTCCTCGGGACGGACCGTCTCGAGGGCTGCCCACACGTTGTCGAGTTCGGCGTCGTCGATCAGACCGGTCGCCGACCTCAACTCGCGGAATCTGTCCTGTGCCTCGGCTCGGGAGAATGCCGATGCGGATCCCGCTCTGGGTGCCATAGCTGGTTGCCTCCTGGTCGTCGACTCGATGGGCGCGACCGTCGCCCACCAGGGCTACAACATATATGAGATATGTAAAGGTGTCATCGGCGCCCTCCCGGAGAGCCGGCCGGCCCCGTCAGGCCGCGATGATCCGTTCGCAGCGTGCGGCCAGGGTCCGCCGATCGACGTCGGCGATCTGCATCTCGTGGACACGGATGTGCACCGTGAGCCCGCGCATCCGCAGCACCCGGCGCAGCGTGTGCGCCGGGGTGTCGGTGCCGATGAAACTCGGCGCCGTGGTCGTCACGCCGCCGGCCGTCGCGAACCGCAACCGGACCGGGAGGACGGGCACACCTGCGTCGATGGCGGCCTGGAAGAAGGCGGGACGAAATCGACCGGGTTCTCGCCCGCATCGGGTGGTCCCCTCCGGGAACACCGCAACCGAACTGTCCCGGTGGAGTCCGTCGACAGCCGTGCGCACCGCACCAGGCAGTTCTCGCAGCGCCGCGCGGTCGATGGTGATGATGCCGAGCCGTCTGGCCAGACCGGACACCACCGGCATCGCCGCGATGTCCGACTTCGCGACGAAGTGTGCCGGGCAGATCACCGCGAGCGCGAGGATGTCCAGGAACGAGATGTGGTTGGCGACGACGAGGCCACGCATCCGCCCCGGGAACGGACGCAGGTCGTCGACCATGACGGTGACGCCGAGCGCGCGCAGCAGCCCGCGTGCTGCCCGGCTGAGGAATCGCCTGCGGATCATGCGTGGCCCGAGTGCGATGAGCGGGCCGAGGATCGCCAACGTAAGCATCGTCGCGATCAGGCGCGCCATCCGCGCCGCCACCAGTACCCGACCGGCCCCTCGCGGCAGCTCATCGTCGAAACAGCTTGCGCCACAAGGACTCAGTGGGTACCACGCGTGATGAACAGGGTCCACCCCGGGTGTCGAGGTGGACGTCGGAGCACCGATCGGCGCGGCCGTGGGCCACGGCGGTGCATGGAGTGCGGGGGTCATGGGGCTGGTCAGCACTGCCATGCGTCGATGACATCGGCACCCGGCGACGAGGTGGCGAAGCCCACATGTCGTGTCGGTGCGCGGTGGGTGAACTCCCAGCTCGGGAGCCACGGACGCACGATGGCCCCCGTCCCGTCGTGTGACGGGCGGGGGTCATCGCGGTGACCGATCGCGCGGTGTCAGCCGCGCGTGGACATCACTTGCGCTTCTTGACCTCTTCGGTCAGCTGCGGGGCGACGTTGAACAGGTCGCCGACGATGCCGTAGTCGGCGATCTCGAAGATCGGCGCCTCTTCGTCCTTGTTGACCGCGACGATGGTCTTCGACGTCTGCATGCCCGCGCGGTGCTGGATCGCGCCCGAGATGCCGAGTGCGACGTAGAGCTGCGGCGACACGGTCTTGCCGGTCTGACCAACCTGGAACTGTCCGGGGTAGTAGCCGGAGTCGACCGCGGCACGCGAGGCACCGACGGCCGCACCGAGCGAGTCGGCGAGTTCCTCGACGACCGAGAACTTCTCCGCGCTGCCCACGCCACGTCCACCGGACACGACGATGGAGGCCTCGGTGAGTTCCGGACGGTCGCCGCCGACGTTCGGCTCGACCTTGGTGATCTTCACCGCGTTCTCGGCGGTGGCCGGGACCTCGACGTCCACGCGCTCACCGGCACCGGCCTGCGGAGCCGCCTCGACGCCACCCGGACGCACCGAGATGACCGGGACGTCACCCTTGGCCTGGGCCTCGACGGTGAAGGCGCCACCGAAGATCGAGTGGACTCCGACGCCGCCTTCCTTCACGTCGATCACGTCGGCGAGCACGCCCGAGCCCAGGCGCACTGCGAGACGTCCCGCGATCTCCTTGCCGTCGGCGGTCGCCGCGACGAGGACGCCTGCCGGGGTGGCCTGCTCGGCGATCGCCGAGAGCACGTCGACCTGCGGCGAGACGAGGTGGGTGGCGGCGTCGTCGGATTCGGCGACGTAGATCTTCTCGGCACCGGCCTCCTTGAGACCGTCGATGATGCCGTCCGCGCCACCCGGCTTTCCGACGACGACGGCCGCCGGGGTGCCCAGCGCGCGCGCTGCGGTGATGAGTTCGCTGGTGACCTTCTTCAGTCCGCCCTCGGCGTCCTGCTCGACCAGCACAAGTGCTTCTGCCATGGTGATTACTCCTGAGTGTCTGAGGTGGATGGTCTGGTTCGAGTCCGGGCGCTAGATGATCTTCTGCGACACCAGGTACTCGGCGACCTTCACGCCACCGTCGCCCTCGTCGGCGACCCGCTCGCCCGCGGTCTTCGGCGGCTTCGGGGTGGACGACAGCACGGCGGTACCTGCGTTGTCCAGACCCACATCGCTTGCCTCGACGTCGATCTCGGCCAGCGTGACGACCTGGACTTCCTTCTTCTTGGCGGCCATGATGCCCTTGAAGGACGGGAAGCGCGGCTCGTTGATCTTCTCGTTGACGCTCACGATCGCGGGCAGCTGTCCCTCGATGTGGTAGATGCCGTCGTCGGTCTCACGCTCGCCCTTGAGGGTCTCGCCCTCGACGGTCAGCTTGCGCAGATGGGTCAGATGCGGCAGTTCCAGGTACTCCGCGATCATCGCCGGGATCGCACCGACACGACCGTCGGTGGCCTCGTTGCCCGCGATGACGAGCTCGACGCCCTCGACCGTGCCGAGCGCACGGGCCAGCACGTAGGCGGTCTGCACGGCGTCGGAACCATGCAGGAGATCGTCCTGGATGTGGATGGCCTTGTCGGCACCCATCGACAGCGCCTTGCGAATGGCCTCGGTGGCACGCTCGGGACCGGCGGTCAGGATGGTCACCTCGCCGCCGGCGGCTTCCTTGATCTGCAGGGCCTCTTCGACTGCGCGCTCGTTGATCTCGTCGATCACGGCGTCGGCGGCCTCACGGTCCAGGGTGAAATCGCCGTCCGACAGCTTGCGCTCGGAGTACGTATCGGGAACCTGCTTGATCAGAACGACAATGTTTGTCATGGGTCTGCGTCGACCTCCTGCGTCGGGTTCAGCACCTTACTCCCCAGTAAGTTGCTTTCGGTCTCCCCCACTTTAGCGTCTGCCACCTCGACGATGAACATCGACTACCTCACAGAATGTGCCGGTCGGAGACCGATGGCAACAGCAGGCCCGTCGCGATCGTCGCGACGGGCCTGCGTGCGGCATTCATTCGCCCGGGTCGGTCACACCCCCGCCAGCACGTGTCCGGCCGATCGCTCGTTCGCCTCGATCTCGCGCACCAACGGCAGCACCCGCTCACCGAAATACTCGATCTCCTCCTGAAAATGCAGGAAGCCGCCGAGGATCAGGTCGACGCCGCGCTTGCGGTAGGCGGCGATCCGCTCGGCGATCTGTTCGGGTGTACCGATCAGGCCGGTCCGGAAACCGTCGTTGTACTGCACGAGGTCCTCGAAGGTGGAGTCTGCCCACATCCCCGACTTCGTCGCCGTCGAGTTGCCCGCCTGCTGCACCGCCTCCCGGAAACCCTCGACCGCCGGACGATTCGCCTTCTCCACGATCTCGCGCAGGGTGTCCCGGGCCTCCTTCTCGGTGTCGCGGGCGATGATGAAGCCGTTCAGTCCGAACTTCACCTCCCGGCCGACCTCGCGCGCCGAGGCCCGCACGTCGACGAGTTGTTCGGTGACGCCGTCGAAGTCCTTGCCGTTGGAGAAGTACCAGTCGGCGTGACGGCCACCGTTTCGGCGCGCGGCCAGCGAGTTCCCGCCTTGGAACAGTTCGGGATTGGGCCGCGCCGGACTGTTGAGCGGCTTGGGCTTGAGGGTGAAGTCGTGGATTCGATAGAAGTCCCCCCGGAAGTCGACGTCGTCGGTGGTCCAGATCGTGCGCAGGACCTCGAGGAACTCCGCGCTGCGGCGGTAGCGCTCGTCGTGCTCGAGCCACGGCTCACCGAGATGGGTGAACTCGTCTTTGAACCAGCCGCTGACCACGTTGACGGCGAACCGCCCGCCGGAGAGCTGATCGGCGGTCGCACCCAGCTTGGCCAGCACCGCCGGCTGCCAGAGTCCGGGATGCACGGCCGCGATCACCTTCAACCGCTGCGTGGCCAGCAACAGGGCGAGGCTGAAACTCGTTGACTCGTGCTGGTATTCGGCGCCATAACTCGCCTCGTAGCGAACTTGGGAGAGGGCGTACTCGAAGCCGTTGTTCTCGGCGGTGCGCGCCAGTTTCACGTTGTAGTCGTAATCCCAGCTCGTGCGCTGCTCGATGGTGCTGGTGACGAGCCCACCACTCACGTTGGGAACCCAATAGGCGAACTTGATCTCGTCGGACACCGCTTCTGTCGTCATGACGACCATGCCAACACCCGCAGGTCAGCGGGGGCAACGATACGTTCAGGCTGAGCACAAGGGTGACTCGGGGACGTTCGGCGGATCCCGGCGAGCGAATCCCGTGCCCGATCCGGCGGAGATCAGGCACTAGTGTCTCTGAGATGACCGAGCCTCACGAGACGATCGCGGCCGCGGATGCGCACCTGGCGCTGACCGGTGAGCGGACCGTGCCCGGGATTCCCGAGGAGAACTACTGGTTCCGTCGTCACGAGGTCGCCTACGAGGCCATCCTGGCACGGTGTGCGCAGCGGGTCGTCCTGGAGGCCGGATCGGGTGAGGGCTACGGCGCGGCGATGCTCGCCACCGTCGCCGACTCGGTGACCTGCGTCGACTACGACAGCAGTGCCGTCGAGCACACGCGCCGACGATATCCGGGACTCGTGGTCCATCAGGGAAATCTCATCGATCTGCCACTGCCCGACGGTTCGGTCGACGTGGTGGTGAACTTCCAGGTCATCGAGCACCTGTGGGATCAGGCACAGTTCATCGCCGAGTGCCGTCGCGTGCTGCGTCCCGGCGGCCGACTGTTGATCTCGACACCGAACCGGATCACCTTCTCGCCCGGACGCGACACCCCCCTCAATCCGTTCCACACCCGGGAACTGAACGCCGCCGAACTGACCGAACTGCTCGTCGACGGCGGGTTCGTCGTCGACGAGATGCTCGGCGTCCACCACGGCGCACGTCTGGCCGCACTCGACGCCACGTGGGGTGGATCGATCATCGACGCACAGATCGAGCGCGCGCTGGCCGACGTGCCATGGCCCGAGGAACTGGCCGCCGACGTCGCGGCCATCACCACCGACGACTTCGACATCCGGGCCGGTGCCGCGGGCGACGACATCGATGCGTGCCTGGACCTGCTCGCCGTCGCCACGCGGCCCTGACGGATGACACCGGACTCGTGAGCATCTCCTCGCCCGACACCGTCCCCGGCCAGTTCACCCTGGTCCTGCACTCGCATCTGCCCTGGCTGGCCAATCACGGCCGGTGGCCGGTCGGCGAGGAATGGCTGTATCAATCCTGGGCCGCGTCCTATCTCCCGGTCTTCGCGATGCTGCGCAGGCTGGCCGCCGACGGTCTGACCGATCAACTGTCGCTGGGTATCACGCCGGTCCTGGCCGCCCAGCTCGACGATCCGCACTGTGCCGCATCCATGCACGAATGGCTCGCCGACTGGCGGTTGCGGGCGATCGAGGCCGCGGTGGCGACCGATCCGAACCGTCGGGACCTCGGGCGCCGCGAGTTCCTCGCGGCGGGTGCGGCCATCGATGACTTCGAGACCCACTGGCGTCACGGCGGCGGTCCGCAGATCCGGGCGCTCGCCGAGTCCCGTGTCGTCGAGATCCTCGGCGGCCCGCTGGCGCACCCCTTCGCCCCGCTGCTCGATCAACGTCTGCGCCGTTTCTCGCTGGAACAGGGCCTCGCCGATGCGCACGCACGGTGGGCCGTTGATCCGCAAGGCATCTGGGCGCCCGAATGTGCCTTCGCCCCCGGGATGGAAACCGAGTATGCCGCCGCAGGCGTCGGACACTTCATGGTGGACGGCCCCACCCTGCGCGGCGACACCGCACTCGGTCGGCCGGTGGGCGACACCGACGTGGTGGCATTCGGTCGCGACCTGGTCGTCAGTTATCGCGTCTGGTCACCGAAATCCGGCTACCCGGGCCACGGCGCATACCGCGACTTCCACACCTACGACCATCTCACCGGCCTCAAACCCGCCCGTGTCACCGGCCGGTCGGTGCCGTCGGAGGACAAGAAGCCCTACGACCCCGACCTGGTGGACGCGGTGATCGACCGGCACGTCGACGATTTCGTCGACCAGGTGCGGCGGCGCCTCATCAGTGAATCCGATCGTCAGGGCCGGCCTGCGCTCGTCGTCGCGGCCTTCGACACCGAGTTGTTCGGTCACTGGTGGCACGAAGGCCCGGTCTGGCTCGAGCGTGTGCTCCGACGACTCCCCGAGGCGGGCGTTGCGATCGGCACCCTGGCCGGCGCCCGCCGTGACGGGTTCGTCGGCGCCCCGGTCGACCTCCCGGCCTCGTCCTGGGGGTCGGGTAAGGACTGGCGGGTGTGGAACGGACCGCAGGTGGAGCATCTGGTGCAGCTCAACGCCGAGGTCGTCGACACAGCGCTCACCACCGTCGACAAGGTGCTCTCGCCCGGCGGCGGCCGAAACCGGGTGGCCGACCAGATCGTCCGGGAGACACTGATGACGGTGGCGTCGGACTGGCCGTTCATGGTCTCCAAGGACACCGCGGCAGGTTACGCCGTGGATCGTGCCCACAAACACGCCCATGCCACCCGGGAGATCTGCGACGCCGCGCTGCGCGGACGACCCGAGCGGGCACAGACATTGGCCGACAACTGGTTCCGGGCCGACAATCTGTTCGCCGGTCTCGATGCGCGACGGCTGCGCACCGACGCCGCCGCCGGAACGGCCGCGACGGGGGGTCGCACATGAAGGTCCTGATGGTCTCGTGGGAATACCCGCCGGTGGTGGTCGGGGGGCTCGGGCGCCATGTGCACAATCTCGCCACCGCGCTCGCGGCGCAGGGGCACGAGATCATCGTGCTCTCCAGACGTGCCGCCGGCACCGATGCGCTGACCCATCCCACCACCGACACCCGCATCGACGGTGTGCGGATCATCGCGGTCGCCGAGGACCCACCGGAGTTCGACTTCGGCCGCGACATGATGACCTGGACGCTGGCGATGGGCCATTCGTTTGTTCGTGCTGGATTGAGAATCCTTGCCGGGGAACGCAATTCACCCGATTCCCGTCCGTGGGAGCCGGATGTCGTGCACGCCCACGACTGGTTGGTCGCCCACCCGGCCATCGCGCTGGCCGAGTTCTTCGACGTCCCGCTGGTGACCACCGTGCACGCCACCGAGGCGGGCCGACACAGCGGGTGGGTGAGCGGTCCGACGAATCGTCAGGTGCATTCGGTCGAGTGGTGGCTGGCCGCCGAATCGGATTCGCTGATCACGTGTTCGGCGTCGATGCGCGACGAGGTGACCCGATTGTTCGGCCCCGACATCTGCGACATCTCGGTGATCCACAACGGCATCGACATCCGCACCTGGCCGTTCGCGCCACGCACCGGGCACCCCGGCCCGCCGGAACTGCTTTTCGCGGGACGCCTCGAATACGAGAAGGGCGTCCAGGATCTGCTCGCGGCACTGCCCCGCATCCGACGGACACATCCGGGTACCACGCTGACCATCGCGGGCATCGGAACCCAGCAGGAGTGGCTGGTCGAGCAGACGCGCCGTCTGCGGATCACCCGCGCGGTCCGGTTCATCGGGTCGGTCGACCACGAGGGACTCGTCGAACTTATGCACCGCTGCTCGGCGATCGTCCTACCGAGCCGCTACGAACCGTTCGGGATCGTCGCGCTCGAAGCCGCCGCGACCGGCGCACCGCTGGTGGTGTCCACCGCGGGCGGACTCGGTGAGGCCGTGAGTGATCCGACCACCGGACTGACCTTCGCCCCCGGCGACGTGGCGGGTCTGGCGTCGGCCGTGCGCGCCACCCTCACCGACGCCGGCGCCACGGCGAGCCGCGCCCGCCGCGCCCGGGAGCGACTCACCGAGGACTTCTCCTGGGACGAGGTCGCCGAACGCACCGCGGGCGTCTATCTGGCCGCCAAACGGCGGGTCCGCCATGCGATCGGCCGTCCGGACATCCCGCAACGACCGCTGCCCGAGCGCGATCCGGGCAAGCCGCTCGACGACGAGTGACCCCGTTCCCGGTCACTTCTGCTGGGCCGCAGCGGCTTTCTTGCGTTCGATGTCGGCCAGCGCCCGTTCGAGTTCGGCTCGCTCGGCGGCCGAGTTCGCCCACATGTCCTTCCGGTTCTTCACCACGCGCGCCGGGGCGCCCACCGCGATGGAATAGTCCGGGATGACACCCTTGACCACCGCGTGCGAGCCCAGCACACAGCCACGCCCGACGACGGTGTTGCGCAGAACCGAGACCTTCGCCGCCACCCAGGTGTCCGGGCCGATACGCACCGGCCCCTTGACGATGCCCTGATCCTTGATGGGCAGGGTGATGTCGTCCATCCGGTGGTCGAAGTCGCAGATGTAGCACCAGTCGGCGAGCAGCGTCGACCCACCGATCTCGAGGTCGAGATAGGCGTTGACGACGTTGTTGCAGCCGAAGACCGTCTTGTCGCCGATCTTGAGGCTGCCCTCGTGGCAGCGGATCGAGTTGCCGTCCCCGATGTGCACCCAACGACCGATCTCCATCCGCGACATCTGCGGCGTCGCGTGGATCTCCACGTTGCGGCCGAGGAACACCATGCCGCGCAGGACGATGTGCGGATTCGCCAGCCGGAACCGGGCGAGACGGTAGTAGCGCACCAGGTACCAGGGCGTGTATGCCCGGTTTCGCAACACCCATCGCAGCGAGTCGAGGGTGAGGAACCGCGCCTGCGCGGGGTCGCGCCGACGGCCCGCTCTCCAGCGTGAGCGGTACGAGGCGTTCCACATCGTCGTCATGGGGACAAACCCTAATCGACGCGATTTCTCGGCACGATAGGCTCTGAAGCTGGCACGTCGACCGACGGAGCAGATCGTGATCACCGAACAGGAGAAGGATGGCTGCAACGGCCCGCGGGCGTGAGGTTTCGAGCCGAGTTCGGCCCCTCGCCGCACTCCTGGTCACGTCGATCGCACTGCTGGTCGCGGCCTGCTCGGACGGACACATCGACGTGCGCACGGTCGCGAGCCCGGGGTGGTCGAGCTACGGCGGCAACGCGGCCAATTCCAACTTCGCCTATCCCGCGGTCCCCGACGATCTGGAACTGAGCTGGACGCGCCCCACCGGCGGGCCGGTGACGGCACCTCTGAGCATCTCCAACCAGTCGAATGTGGGCGTCACCGCCGACACCGCCAACGGCTGCAACTGGTTGGTGCTCGATCCCCGCAACGGGCGCAAGAACTTCTGCAAGCGGATGCGTCCCGGCGTCGAGGTCAACACCGCACTCATCGACCAGTTCGACCAGCCCTACATCGGCGAGGAGACCACGTTCCTCGCGTGGAATGCCGGCGGCGCCATTCGCTGGCGGATGCCCGTCATCGGTGTTCCGCTACCCGGCAAGTTCGCCGCGCCCGGTCAGGTGCTGGTGACCACCACGCAGGGCCAAGTGTTGTTGATCGACAGTCAGACCGCGGAGTTCGCCGCCCCCGAGGTCCGGTTGCGCCCCGACGCCAACCCCGACGACCCGATCGCCGGTTACGGCGACTGTGTGACCAACGGCCCGCGCTGCGCGATCCCGGCAGCGCCCGCCGTCGACACCGACCACGAGCGTTTCTTCCTCAACTTCTGGCCGCAGGGCGCGATCGCCTCGCAGGTCCGCGCCATGACGTACGCCGAGCGCGACGGCGCCCGCACCATGAGTGAACTCTGGCATGCCGATGTACCCGGTGGCGTGGTCGGACCGCCGACGTTGTCGGCCGACGGTGCGACCGTCTACGCGTTCAGTCGGTTGGGTCAGATCGTCGCCCTCGACGCCGCCACCGGCAAGACCCGCTGGACATATCGCAACGGCGGCTACGGTTTCGCCACGATGTCGGTGTCGCCGGACGGTCTGATCATCCCGACCGGCGTGCTGGGCGCACCGCTCACGCTGCTGCGCGACCGCGGCGATCACGCCGAACAGGTGTGGCAACGCAAGGATCTGGCCACCGTCAGCCTGTCCACGTTGACCGATTCGGACACCGCATGGACCGTGGTGCGCGATGCAGGCAAGAACTCCTTGTCACTCACCGAGGTGTCCACCACCGACGGATCGACGAAACGTGTTCTGTCACTGCCGGAATCGGTCGGATTCGCCACGGGTGTGTCGGTGTCGCCCAAGGGTCAGCTCGCGGTGGCGACCAACATCGGCAAGGTGTACTTCTTCGACAGTCGTTCGGCGATCGCGGGTCGGTGAGCGTCGCCGACCCGGTCAGCGGGACCGGTCGGCGATGTCGCGGGTGAGGAAGAACAGCCCGGCGATCTTTCCGGTGTCGTCGTAGGCGATCCGCATGGTGATCTCGTCGGCTTCCTGCTCCACGGGGAGGTCGACGATCGTGTGCAGACCGTGCAGGCGAACGAACGGGACACCGGTGGCCTCGACCTCGCCACCCACCGCGACCACCGACGCCCACGCGTCCGCCAGGCCGTCGGCGTCGAGTGTCGTGGCCATCGTCGGGCCGAACCGCGACACCACAGTGTCCCAGTCACCGCGGCGGATATGTTCGCAGAGATCGACCGCCATCACATCTGCGTGCGGTATGAGCGTCTTGAGCATGGGTTCTCCCGTCCTGGGGTCGATGGGCTTGCCGAACCGTTGGAAGGCCGCCTGACGGGTCGTGCCGAGAACGTCGCCGATCTCCTGCCAGGTACATCCGTGATCGCGCGCGGCCCGCGCCGTCACGCTGACAAGGTCCTCGGCGTGACGGCCGAGTTGACAGGCGTCGTGCACCTTGGACAGCGCCTCACCTGCTGTTCCGACGGCGCCCATGCCGATGCTGTGCGCGTACCGCTCGATCTCGCGGGCCAGATCCACCACCTCGTCCATGATGTAAACGATCCCTTGACACAAGGTTATTGTCAAGCTGTCCTTTACATCGCGGCAATCCGGTTGCCCGCAAACGTCTTCCGATACGCCGACGGAGACATCCCCAGATCTCGCCGCAGATGATGTCGCAGATTGTCCGACGACCCCAGACCGGATCGCTGCGCCACGTCGTCGACCGACAGGGCGCCGTCCTCCAGGAGTTCGCGTGCGCGATCGACCCGACGTGCCAGCACCCATGCGCCGGGTGAGAGGCCTGTCTCCTCTCGGCATCGACGACTGAAGGTCCGCGAACTCATGCCCGCGTGAGCGGCCAGTTGCGCGACCGACAACGTTTCGGTGAGGTTGGCCACCGCCCAGTCCCGCGTCACGGCCGTGCTGCGGCCGTCCACCTCCGGTAGGTGCCGGTCGATGAACTGGGCCTGCCCGCCTTCACGCCACGGCGGCACCACACAATGTCGCGCAACGGCATTCGCGACCGCGGTGCCGTGATCGCGGCGCAGCATGTGTAGGCACAGATCGATACCTGCCGCCAACCCGGCCGAGGTGAGCACGTCGCCGTCGTCGACGAACAGCACCGACTCGTCGAGATGCACCTGCGGGAACAGTCGGCGGAAGTTGTCGGCGTAGCGCCAATGAGTGGTGGCCCGGCGCCCGTCGAGTCTGCCTGCCGCGGCGAGGACGAAGGCGCCGGTGCAGATCGAGACGACACGCGCATCGGGGCGGATCGTGTCGAGCGCGGCGGCGAGTCCGTCGGGCAGCACACCGCTGCGGCGAGCCGGGGCACATCGCGTCCCTGGGACGATGACGGTGTCCGCGTCGGCGAGTACCTCCGGTCCGGCGGCGGCGATCATCCCGTATCCGGTCGTGGTTTCGAGAGGTCCACGCTCGATGCTGCACGTGATCACCTCGTAGAGTGGACGCCCCTGCGCGTCGGCGGCCTGACCGAAGACGAGCGACGGGATGGTGGCGTCGAACCCGATGATCGTGGGCACCCACAGCACCACCACGCGGTGCGGCACGGGGTTGGCAGAATCTTCCGACATATTGGCAATCATGCCACTGTCGCCGCCAGGGCGACATCCCCGAAGATGATCGACATGGTGAGAACGATGACGATCACCCGCCCACACTGGGCCTGGGTGATCGCGGGGGTCAGCTTCGTGGCGATCATCGGTGCGGCCGGATTCCGCGCCGTGCCGAGCGTGATGATGGATCCGTTGCACATGGAGTTCGGGTGGTCACACGCCACCATCGGTGCGGCGATGTCGATCAACATGGTGCTGTTCGGCGTCACCGCCCCGTTTGCCGCCGCCCTGATGGACCGGTTCGGGATCCGCCCGGTATTGGTCGGCGCGCTCGTGCTCATCGCCGCGGGGACCGGCCTCGGTGTGTTCATGACCGCCGGTTGGCAGCTGCTCGTGCTGTGGGGCGTGCTCGTCGGATTGGGTACCGGATCGATCTCGATGGGTTTCGTCGCGACGGTGTCCACCCGGTGGTTCGTCGCACGGCGCGGCCTGGTCACCGGAATCCTCACCGCGGCAGGCGCCACCGGTCAGCTGATCTTTCTGCCGGTCGTCGCCACGATCACCACCGAGCACGGATGGCGATCGGCGTCGATCCTGGTCACCATCGCGGCGCTCGCGGTCATCCCACTCGTCGTCTTCGGTGTGCGCGATCATCCACGCGACGTCGGTGCGGTGGCCTACGGCGCCGATCAGGACGCGGCAGAAGAACCGCTGCCGAACGGCACCTTCGGTGCAGCGGCGTCCGGACTCGTGCAGGGGGCACGCGTACCGGCATTCTGGTTGCTGGCAGGTAGTTTCGCGATCTGTGGGATGACGACGAACGGATTGATCGGCACGCATTTCATCCCCGCCGCACACGATCACGGGATGCCCACGACGCTGGCCGCGTCGCTGCTCGCGACGATCGGCATCTTCGACGTCGCGGGCACCATCTTCTCCGGTTGGTTGACCGACCGCGTCGATGCCCCGCTACTGCTCGTGATCTACTACATCGGCCGCGGCGCCTCTCTGCTGGTCCTGCCGATGCTGCTCTCCGCGCAGGCGGAGCCGAGCACGTGGGTGTTCATCATCTTCTACGGCCTGGACTGGGTGGCCACGGTGCCGCCGACGATCGCGATCGCCCGGCAGCACTTCGGCGCCAACACCCCGGTGGTGTTCGGTTGGATCTTCGCCTCACATCAACTCGGTGCCGCCGTCGCATCGTTCGGCGCCGGGTACATCCGCGACGCCCAGGGCAGCTACGACAACGCATTCCACGTCGCCGCCGGACTGTGTGTCGTCGCGGCCGTGCTGTGCGCCGCGATCCGGCCCCGTCGGTCAGAACCGCACACCCTGCTCGCAGAGGAAACCGAGACCTTTGCGTCCGATGCGGGTGAGTACCAGGGTCAGCGGTCGTGATCCCTTGGGCTTGAGGCGTTTACGCAATCGGTCAGGATCCACGTCGAGTCCGCGGACGAGGATCTCGAGACTGCCGCAATCGTGGGCGGCCAGTGCCTTGCGCAGCTCCTTGTCCGACACGCCGACGGTTTCGACGACGCGGAACCCTCGCTCACCCGCGGGCACCGTGTCACCGGTGAGATAGGCGATCTGCGGATCGAGCTGCCAGAGTCCGTGGCGGCGCGCATACTGGCGCACCAGCCCGGCACGCACCACCGCACCGTCGGGATCGATGATCCACTCCCCGACCTCGCCACTCGGCACGTCGTCGGCGTCGTCGGCGGTCACCTCGTACACGTGCGTCGAACCGTCGGAGCCGGTACGCAGCACGGTGGCGCGCCGGTCCGGCTCACCGTCTCGTCCGGTCCACAGGCAGGCCTCCCGGACCGCCCCGTCGAGCGACACGATCTGCACCTGACCGGTGAAGCCGAAGCGTTCGCGCAGCATGCGGTAGTCCAGTCCCGGAGAACACTTCACCGCGACCGGCCGCCCCGCGTACGTGGCCAGGATCTCCGGCAGCGGCGGGGTCAGCTGGTCGAGACGGAACACGCGTCCCGCGCCCGACCGGCGTGCCGGGTCGGCGATCACGACATCGGCCGTGGAGGTCGGCGTCAGCGCATCGGCCACGAGAAGTGTCGCCGCCGATGCCAGTGCCGCACAGTTGTGCTGGGCCATCGACAGCCGCACCCGGTCGAGATCGCTGCCGATGACTCTCGATATCCCTTCGGGCCCCGCCATCTCGACGAGTTCGGCGCCGATCGAACAGGTGACGTCGTGGACCACCGCACCCGGGAATCGTGCGGCGATCTCACCGGCGCGGTGCGCGGCCACCGCACTCGCCGTCGCCTGCTGCACCGCGTCGTCGGTGAACAGCATGTCGTCGGCGCCGCGCAATTTCTCCCGGGCGCGCCGTCGGCAGAGCACGGTCTCGATCAGCGCACCCTCGAACGGCGCGTACCGCGCCCGCAGCGCGGAGAGGTCGGCGAGCATCGATCCCTTGGTGAGATCGAATGTCTCGGCAGACGCGAGCGCATCACGTCCACGGTCCGACCGCAGCAACGTGACCTCCTGCGGCCCGAACCGGAATCCCATCAGCCGCCGAGACGACTCACCGCGGCTTGGTGCCGGTCACGATGGCGTTGTAGAAGAACTTGGGCGGCACCACTTTCCGCAGCACCTTCTCGTCCAGCCAGGACAGCCTCTTCCACCCGTTGAACGCGAACATGGCCCAGCCCCAGCCGAGCTTCTCCGCGGGCACCGCGGCCTCGAAGGTGCGCACCGGCCAGCCGAGCATCGCCGCGGCGAGCTCCTCTGTTGCGGTCTTCACCTGCGTCGCACCGGCGTCGGTCGCCATACGTTCGAGGTCGGCCGGGTCGAAGGTGTGGATGTCGACGACCGCTTCCAGCGCCGCCGCCCGCGACGACTCGTCGAGCTCGGTCTGCGGCCGACGCCACGACTGCAGCGGCCCGAGACGGGTGATGTTGGTGGTAGCAGCCCAGGTGGCGCGGCTCATCCACCGTGCATAGAAGTCGCCGATGGTGGTCGGCTCACCGGCGAACACGAAACGGCCGCCGGGCTTGAGGACACGCAACACCTCGCGCAGCGCCTGCTCGACGTCGGGAATGTGATGCAGCACGGCATGTCCGACGACGAGGTCGAAGGTGTTGTCGTCGTACGGGATCTTCTCCGCGTCTGCGACGCGGCCGTCGACGTCGAGCCCGAGGTTCTCCGCGTTGCGCAGGGCCACCTTGACCATGCCGGGCGACAGATCGGTGACCGATCCTTTCTCCGCGACTCCGGACTGCATCAGGTTGAGCAGGAAAAATCCTGTGCCACAGCCCAATTCCATGGCCCGCCCATACGGCAGGTCGGCGTCGTCGCCGACCTGGTCGAAACGTCCACGCGCATAGTCGATGCAGCGTTCGTCGTAGGAGATCGACCACTTGTCGTCGTAGGTCTCGGCCTCCCAGTCGTGGTAGAGCACCTGGGCCAGCTTGGTGTCCTCCAGCGCCGCCTTCACCTGTTCCTCGGTGGCATGCGGGTTCGGGGCCGGATCGGCGCCACCGGTCGCGGGCCCGTCGGTCACGTTCGTCGTCATTGCTCGGCTACTTCCTCGTGGTCGGTGTCGGTCAGCAGGTCACTTACCGGTGAACTTCGCCTTGCCGGGGCCGTTCTCGACGAACGACTTCATCCCGATGACGCGGTCCTCGGTGGCGAAGAGACCTGCGAAGAGATGCTCCTCGATCTTCAGGCCGGTCGTCAGATCCACGCCCAGCCCTTCGTCGACGGCCTTCTTGGCGGCCGCCAGGGCCACCGTCGCCGCGTCGCGGAACTGATCGGCCCACGCCAGTGCGGCGTTGTAGACCTCGTCGGGGGCCACGACCTCGTCGACCAACCCGATCGACAGCGCCTCCTCGGCACCCACGAAACGTCCGGTGAACATCATGTCCTTGGCCTTCGCCGGCCCGACGAGCCGCGCCAGACGCTGGGTCCCGCCACCGCCGGGGATCACCCCGAGCAGGATTTCCGGCACGCCGAGTTTGGCGTTGTCCCCGGCGATACGGCGGTCCGCCGACAATGCCACCTCGAGGCCTCCGCCGAGCGCGTATCCGGTGATGGCCGCGACGGTCGGCTTGGGGATCTCCGCGATCGCACCCAGATCGGCCTGCAGACGCCCGGCGACCTTGCTCATCTCGGCGTAGCTCATGTCGGTCATCTCTTTGATGTCGGCGCCCGCCGCGAGCACCTTGGGACCGCCGTAGATCACCACTGCCTTGATGTCGTCACGCAGTGTGGCCTCCTCGGCGGCGGCCGCGAGCTCGCGCTGTACCTGGCGGTTCAACGCATTCATCGGCGGCCGGTGCAGCGCGATGGTGCCCACACCGGGATGGTCATCGGATGTCTCGAGGGTGACGAACTCAGCCATGGTCGAAGGCTACCGTTAGCCCACCCGAGGGTGTTGCGCAGGCCATAGAGTGTGCACATGGCGAAGGCATCGTCGGACGCGGGCCAACCCGTCGAACTCCGCGCAGGTGACCGGACGATCCGACTGTCGAGTCCGGACCGCGTCTACTTCGACGAACGCGGCGAGACGAAGCTCGATCTCGCCCACTATTACATGTCCGTCGGCGACGGGATCGTCCGCGCCCTGCGTGAGCGACCGTGCATGCTGCATCGCTTCCCCAAGGGCGTCAGCGAGAAGAAGGTGCACCAGAAACGTGTCCCCTCCGGTGCACCGGACTGGCTGGAGACCGTCGAGATCTGGTTCCCACGCTACGGCCGGACCGCCGATGAGCTGTGCGTGACCGAGCTCGCGAGCGTGATCTGGGCGGTGCAGATGTCGACCGTCGAGTTCCATCCGTGGAACTCACGCCGCGACGACCCGGAATCGCCCGACGAGTGGCGCATCGATCTCGACCCGATGCCCGACTGCCCGTTCTCCCGCATCCAACGCGTCGCCCACGTGGTGGAGGAGATCCTCGACGAGCTCGGCATGCGCGGCTTCCCGAAGACTTCCGGCGGTCGCGGGCTGCACATCTATGTCCGGATCGTGCCCGACTGGGGATTTCCTCAGGTGCGCCGGGCCGCCTTGGCCTTCGCCCGCGAAGTACAGCGCCGCGCCCCGGACGACGTGACCACGACGTGGTGGCGCAAGGATCGTGATCCGGCCGCGGTGTTCGTCGACTACAACCAGAACACCCGCGACCACACCATGGCATCGGCGTACTCGGTACGCGGTAACCCACGGGGTACCGTGTCGGCACCGATCCGGTGGTCAGAGATCGACGACGTCGCACCGGACGACTTCACCATCGCGACGATGCCCGCCCGCTTCGCCGACCTCGGCGACCTGCACTCCGAGATCGACGACGTCGCCTACCGGATCGACACTCTGCTGGAGTGGGCCGACCGTGACGACCGCGACGACCCCACCGCAGCGGAGGACACGGAAGTCGACGAGATCGTCGACCTGGACCGGTGAATCGTCGCTGGTGATACACCGGATCACCGGTCTAGGCTAAGAGCGCTGCTGACCATCTGCACTGGAGGTCGGTCATGGACAGCGACGTCATGGACAGCGACTCCGTCTGGCGCCACATCGACGCCCAGCGGCTCGATCTCGCGGATCTGATCGAGACCTTCTCCCCCGACCAGTTCCGGACACCGTCACTGTGCGCCGGATGGACGGTACGCGACGTCGCCGTACACCTGACCCAGGCACACGGCTCCCCGACGAAGGTCGTGTGGGCCGCCGTCCGATCGGGCTTCCGTTTCGACGTGATGATCCGGCGTCACGCCGTCGATGCCCCGACACCGGCCGCACAGACACCCACGCTACTGCGCGCCATGGTCGGCTCACGTCGTCATGCCATCGGCACCACCGAACTCGACGCACTGCTCGATGTCCTCGTACACGGCCAGGACATCGCCGTCCCCCTCGGGATCGACCGGGAGATGCCCCCGGATGCCGCTGTCGCCGCTGCTGTGCGCCTGTGGCCCAAGCGTTTTCCGTTCCACCCGGCCCGCGATCACCCGGGCGTGCGGTTCGTCGCCACCGACACCGACCTCGACGTCGGACACGGACGGACGGTGCAGGCCCCGGTGCGCGACATCCTGATGCTGTTCGCCGGTCGCGCCGCCGCAGCCGGTGTACTCACCGACGAGGTCAGCGACTGAGCCCGGGCACCTCGCGGTCGGCGGCCACGGCGAAATAGAGATCCGACTGCGGGAACTTGAGGCCCGCGATACCGGCACCCGGAGTGATCGACGGTTCGATCGGCTCGACGACGTGCGGTTCCGCCAACAGTTCGCCGACCGTGGCGAACCCGGCCAGGTGCCGCAACTGCGCCCAGGTCGGCGGCAGCAGGATGTGATCGCCGGCCACCCACGAGTCGAGCGCAGCCTGCGCGCCCACCCAGCCGGCCACCTCGGCCTCGGTGGTCTCCCCGTCGGCGGACTGCCCCTCGGGCATCGCGGCGAGGAAGAAGCGGGTGTCGTAACGACGCTTCTCGATGATCGGCGTGATCCAATTCGCCAGCGGTGCCAGCAGATCCGCCCGCAGGGTCAGTCCTTGCGCGCGTAGGAACTCACCGAACGACAGCGACTTGTCCACGAGTTGGCCGCGCTGGACCGCGAAAGCCTGCGGCTGCGGGAACTCGCCGTCGTCGGCGGCGGCGAGCAGTACACCGCACTCCTCGAACGTCTCGCGCACCGCGGCACACACCAGCGCCTGCGCCGACTTCGGATCGGTGTGGAACCGATCGGCCCACCACTGCGCATCGGGACCGGCCCAGGCGATGTCGGCATCCGCGTCACGCGGGTCGACGCCGCCCCCGGGGAACACGGTCACACCCCCGGCGAACGCCATTTGGCGAACCCGTCGTTGCAGGAACACCTCGATGCCGTCGGCACCGTCGCGCACCAGGACCACCGTCGACGCGTCACGCAACGGCGCGGGCTCGGACTCGGATGCGGTCATCACAACACCTCTTCCTCGAGACGATCTGTCCCAGGATGGACCCTAGCTGTCGTGAGCCGGCGCCCGCCGGTCAGGCACCCGCACGGCGATGGCCGCCGGGGCGCCGGGTCCGGCGGGCGAAGTATCGTCCGTCGACCTGGCTCAGGGTGATCTGCTGGCGGAAGGTCGCCGAGAGGTTCTCGCTGGTGAGCACCTCGTCGAGCAAGCCCTGGGCCACGATGGCACCTTCGGACAACAGCAGGGCGTGGGTGAATCCGGACGGGATCTCCTCCACGTGATGGGTGATCAACACGATCGCCGGAGCCTCCGGATCACTCGCCAGACGGGCGAGCCGATCGACGAGCTCCTCGCGACCACCGAGATCCAGGCCGGCGGCAGGTTCGTCGAGCAGCAGCAGCTCGGGGTCGGTCATCAGCGCACGCGAGATCAACACGCGTTTGCGCTCGCCCTCCGACAGGGTCCCGAATCGCCGGTCGGCGAGGTGCTCGGCACCCATGGATTCGAGGGACTCCACGGCTTGCACACGGTCGACGTCGTCGTAGGCCTCCCGCCAGCGCCCCATCACCGAGTACCCGGCCGAGATGACCACGTCGCTGACGATCTCGTCGGCGGGGACGCGTTCGGCCAATGCGGCGCTCGACACACCGATCCGGGTGGACAGCTCGCGCACCTCGACCTTGCCCAGGGTCTCGTTGAGGACGAACGCGGTGCCCGACGTGGGGTGGACCTGAGCACCGGCCAACCGCATCAGCGATGTCTTGCCCGCACCGTTGGGGCCGATCACCACCCAGCGTTCGTCGAGCTCGACCTGCCAGGTCACCGGGCCCACCAGGGTGTTGCCACCCCGCACCAGGGTGACGTCGCGGAAGTCGATCAGCAGATCGGGGTCGGACTCGGGAACGGCGTCGTCGGTGGTCACGTCACTGGCGTTGGTCACTCCCCTATCGTGCACCACCGCCGACCCCCACGCGTGCAGCGGTGTGACACGTATTCGGCGCCAAAGGAATACACACCGCCGATCTGGCCTTGAACCACACATGAGTGTTGATCTGTCCATTCTCGACCTCGCCCAGGTCGGCCCCGGAGAGACCGTCGCCGACAGCTTCGCCGCGAGCGTCGACCTCGCCAGGCGCGCCGAATCGTGGGGGTATTCGCGCATCTGGTACGCCGAACATCACAACATGCGCACCATTGCGTCGGCGGCTCCCGCCGTCCTCATCGCGCATGTGGCCGCCCACACCGACACCATCCGGCTCGGGTCGGGGGGCGTGATGCTGCCCAACCATGCCCCGTTGACCATCGCCGAACAGTTCGGCACGCTCGCCGAACTACATCCCGGTCGGATCGACCTCGGGCTGGGGCGCGCTCCCGGCGGGGACCAGAAGACGTTCGCGGCGCTGCGCCGCAGCATGGCGTCGGCGGACCGGTTCCCCCAGGACGTCCTGGAACTGCAGGGCTACCTGCGCGGCCAGTCGCGCGTCGAGGGCGTCGCCGCGACACCCGGCGACGGCACCGATGTCCCGCTCTACATCCTCGGATCGTCGCTGTTCGGCGCGCAGTTGGCGGCGGCGCTGGGTCTGCCGTACGCCTTTGCCTCCCACTTCGCCCCGCAGGCACTCGAGGAGGCGGTGGCTCTGTATCGGCGCGAGTTCCGGCCGTCCGACCAGCACGAGGCACCGTATGTGATCGCCGGTGTCGGGGCGATCGTCGACGACGACGAGGCGATCGCACACGACCAGCTACGCCAGGCCAAGCGCCAGCGTGTCAACGCGCTGTTCGCTCGCGAACGTCGGTTCACCGACGCCGAGGCGGACATGATCCTCGACGAGATGCCCCAGGGCCGTCAGGTCGATTCGATGCTCACCTACTGCGGGGTCGGTACCCCCACCCAGGTCCGCGACTACCTGGACTGGTTCACCGGACATGCCGACGCCGACGAACTCATCGTCGCGTCGCTGGCACCGGATCGGTCGGTGTGGCGCAACACCTTCGGTCACCTCGCTCCGGCAGCCGACGCCGCACCTGCGACCGGGCGGCCGAACGCGGATCCTCCGGTCACGACCGTGTGATGCGTCATCCGCGTCTGCCTGTTGGCTTCGCGGGTGCCGCTCACAACAGTTCCGCGATCACCGTCACCGATCCCGGTGCGATCTCGGTGAAACCGGCATCCCGCACGGCGACCGCGGTGCCTCCGGCGTCGGCTGCGAGGAGCGTCTGCCAGCGCGCCGACGACGATTCCCGGACGACCAGTGGGCAACCTGCCGAACGCCATTCGAATGCCCGCGTCGACGACATCAGCGCAACCGCCAGCATCGCACCGTGACCGACCTGAGCGGCGCACTTGCCTACCGTCATCTCCAGATCGGGGTTGATCCACAGGCACACCCCGTGCTCGGGCCGCGCCTGCGACAACGCGCCACCGATATCGGTTCCACCGATCTGTAGGCGCGAGATCCGTTTGTCGACGTCACCCACCCGGCCTGGCACTATCGCCCGCGCCTGGGCGGCACCTTCGGTGACGGACAGCCCCCAGACCTCTTGCGCTGCAGCCCATTGCGCACCGCGGGCGCGGCGCGCGATCTTGCGGATGCGCGCGCCGCACCAGTCGTCCATCGGCGCAGCCCACGGACCGTCGGCGCCGGACCGGTCGTCGAGACACAGCAATGCGACCGCACGGCCCGCCGCGGTCAGCAGCTCGGACCGGTCGGGTGGGTCGGTCTTCTCGATCCGCAGAACCATCTGCATCGCCAACACGTCGGCCGGATCGGACGGGTCCGCACCGCCACCGACGTAGTCGACGAGACGCCCGTAGGCATCGTCGAAGGCACCCTCGTGGAAGGCACCGCCGTCGTCATCGGCGGCAGGACCATCGATGCCAGCTGCGCTGTCGGCCACAGGCATCAGCCCCAGTTCTCGGCCCGCGTCAGACAGAACGGATGGCCGGCCGGGTCGAGCAGGACCCGCCAGGTCTCGCCGGGCTGTTCGATCGGCACCGTGGCACCGAGATCGACGCACCGTCGCGCGGCATCGTCCAGATCGTCGACGGCGAGATCGAAGTGGAACTGCTTGGAGCCGTGAGGGTTGGGCCACGCCGGCGCCTGATAGTCGGGAACCGTGCCGAATCCGACGGCCGGTGCGCCGGGGCCGGTGATCATCGCGTAACCGTCACCGGCAGCGGTGATCTCCCAGCCGAGCACCGTCGACCAGAACTCGGCGGACACCGCGGCGTCGGCACAGTCCAGGGTCACCATGGCCAGCTTGGCGATAGTCGAATCAGAAGTCATCTCGGTTGTCCTCTCGGTCGGTGATCGGTACCCAGATCATCTGTCGCCGACCACGTGTCGGATTGAACAATCCCGACAAACGTCGGTCAGCTCAACGGAACCCGACGCAACACTCCGTCGGCCGCGTCTGCCGCCTCGATCTCGTCGCGCGTGACGCCGAGGATGAACAGCACCGCGTCGAGGAACGGATGACTCAGCGCCGCATCGGCGACCTCGCGCAGCGCAGGCTTCGCGTTGAACGCGATGCCGAGTCCCGCCACACTGAGCATGTCGATGTCGTTGGCCCCGTCGCCGACCGCGATCGTCTGCTCCATCGGCACCCCGACCTGATCGGCGAACGAACGCAGCGCGCGGGCCTTGCCGGCCCGGTCCACGACCTCGCCGACAACTCGCCCGGTCAACTTGCCGTCCACGATCTCGAGGGTGTTGGCACGCACGAAGTCGAGTTCGAGCTCGTGCGCGAGGTCGTTGATGACCTGCCGGAAACCCCCGGAGACCACACCGCAGTGATAACCGAGCCGGTGCAACGTGCGAATCGTGGTGCGCGCGCCCGGTGTCAGCTGCAGGGACCCGGCCACATCGTCGATGACCGCAGCGTCCAGACCCGCCAGTGCGGCCACCCGTTGATGCAGCGACTCGGTGAAGTCGAGCTCGCCACGCATGGCGGCCTCGGTCACCGCGGCCACCTCGGCCTCGCGTCCGGCCCGTGCCGCCAACATCTCGATGACCTCGCCCTGGATGAGCGTCGAGTCCACGTCGAACACGATCAGCCGCTTGGCCCGCCGGGCCAAGCCGCCCCGCTCGACGGCGATGTCCACGTCGTGCGCCGCGGCAACCGCGGCCAGTGACTTACGCAGCGCCGCATCGGCCGCCACGTCGTCGCGGTCGGCGCTCACCATGAGTTCCAGCCCGGTCAGCGGATAGTCGGCGACCCCGCGGATCGAGTCGATGTTGCCGCCCTGGTCGGCGAGTGCGGCCGCCAGAGCGCGAAATGCCTTGGCGCTGACCGGACTTCCCAGAACGACGACAGCATGACTCGACGGACTGTGGTTGGCCGCATCGGCACCCACCTCGACGATGACATCGATCCCGATCGATGCCATGGCCTGTTCGACGACGTCCTGCAACTCTTCGGGATCTCCCGACGTCGAGACCAGGACACCGAGGGTGAGCCGTCCGCGGATGACCACCTGCTCGACGTCGAGCAGGCTCACCTGCGCGCTCGCCAGAGCGCCCATCAGCACGGAGGTCACCCCCGGCTTGTCCGGTCCGGTGACGGTGATCAGAACTGTCGTGTCGCCCGATTCTTTCGGCACGAGTTCGCGTCGGTCGGGGACGTCAGCGGGGATCCGGGTCGCCGGATGCCTCGTGATCACCGGTGGTCAGAGGATCTCGACGGATGTCCTCCATGGCCCGATCGCGACCCTCACTGTGCCCGGCACCCACGTGCGCCTCGGCACGAATCCGATCGATCATGTGCGGATAGTGCAACTCGAACGCAGGACGCTCGGACCGGATGCGCGGCAGCTCGGTGAAGTTGTGCCGCGGCGGCGGGCAGCTGGTGGCCCACTCGAGCGAGTTGCCGAAGCCCCACGGGTCGTCGACGGTGACGACCTCGCCGTAGCGGTAGCTACGGAAGACGTTCCACAGGAACGGCAGGGTCGACAGGCCGAGGATGAACGCACCGGTCGTGGAGATCATGTTCAGCGTCGTGAAGCCATCGGACGGCAGGTAGTCGGCGTACCGACGCGGCATGCCCTCGTTGCCCAGCCAGTGCTGCACCAGGAAGGTCACGTGGAAACCGATGAAGGTCAGCCAGAAGTGGATCTTGCCGAGCCGTTCGTCGAGCATGCGTCCGGTCATCTTCGGGAACCAGAAGTAGATGCCGGCGTAGGTGGCGAACACGATGGTGCCGAAGAGCACGTAGTGGAAGTGCGCGACCACGAAGTAGCTGTCGGACAGGTGGAAGTCCAGCGGCGGGCTGGCGAGCAGGACACCGGTCAGACCACCGAAGAGGAACGTGACGATGAAGCCGACCGAGAACAGCATCGGTGTCTCGAAGGTCATGTGACCTCGCCACATCGTGCCGATCCAGTTGAAGAACTTCACGCCGGTCGGTACCGCGATGAGGAACGTCATGAACGAGAAGAACGGCAGCAGCACCGCGCCGGTGACGTACATGTGGTGCGCCCACACCGCGACCGAGAGCGCCGCGATCGCCATCGTCGCGTAGACGAGACCCGAGTAGCCGAAGATCGGTTTACGCGAGAAGACCGGGAAGACCTCGGACACGATGCCGAAGAACGGCAGGGCGATGACGTACACCTCGGGGTGACCGAAGAACCAGAACAGGTGCTGCCACAGGATCACACCGCCGTTGGCGGGGTCGTACAGGTGGGCGCCGAACTGTCGGTCGACCTCCAGCCCCATCAGGGCGGCGGTCAGCAGCGGGAACACGAGCAGGATCAGCACACTGGTGATCAGGATGTTCCAGGTGAAGATCGGCATGCGGAACATCGTCATACCGGGAGCACGCAGGCAGACCACGGTGGTCACCATATTGACCGCACCCAGGATGGTGCCCAGACCGGACACACCGAGACCCATGATCCAGAAGTCGGCGCCGACGCCGGGCGAGTGGATCGCGTCGGTCAGCGGGGTGTAGGCCGTCCAGCCGAAGTCGGCGGCGCCGCCCGGGGTGAGGAAGCCGCTGATCGCGATCGTCGAACCGAACACGAACAGCCAGAAGCCGAAGGCGTTCAGTCGCGGGAACGCGACGTCGGGCGAACCGATCTGCAGCGGCAGGACGAAGTTGGCGAAGCCGATCACGATCGGCGTCGCGTACATGAGCAGCATGACCGTGCCGTGCATCGTGAACAGCTGGTTGAACTGTTCCGTCGACAGGAACTGCATGCCGGGGTGGGCGAGCTCGCCACGCATCAGCAGCGCCATCAGGCCACCGATGAGGAAGAAGACGAAGCAGGCCGTGATGTACATCATGCCGATCAGCTTGTGATCGGTGGTGGTGAGCAGCTTGTAGATGAACGAACCCTTGGGCTGATAGCGCTCCGGGAACGGACGCACTGGAGCCACTTGCGTGGTGGGCTGGTCAACCGCGGTCACAGATCCTCCTCGTTGCGCGACCGTCAGGGGCCGGTGAACTGCCGTTTCCCTGCGTTCGCCACATGAACAAACCGAGCGCTGGTAACTGATCCTAAACCCTCGACAAGGCGGTGACCGAGTGGGTCCTACGATCCGTCGTAATTGATTCCCGGCCAGGCACGAAGGCACAGTTCAGGTACCCCGAATGCGACGACGCGCCTCCCGCTGACCCGAGGCCGGATCGTGGTGTGCCGCGTGGCGCACCGACCATGGGCGGCACCGCCCCGCGGCCTTGCTAGCGTGATCGCGTGCAGCGCAGCGGTGAGATCCCGACCCCGACGACCCGACGGTGTGGCAACGGCGTGGCCCGGACGATCGGCGCGGTGACGTCGGCGCTGGCGCTGCTCGCGCTGGCCGGATGCAGCCAGGAGACGCCGCTGACGACTCCCGACGGGAGCCCGATCTCGACTGTCACCACGCGCGTTGCCGAGGTGAACATCGTCAACGCCGACCGGGACCTGACGCAGACCTGTCTGGCTCCCACCGCACCGGATCCCGGCGTCGCCGACGTCGCCCGGATCGTGGTGACCGACCCGGCCCTCCTCGATGATGTGTGCGCGCTGGGCCTGGGCCCGAAGGTGACGGCCATCGCCGCCGACGGTGCGGTGCCCACCTATCTGGGCCCGCAACTGGGCGCGGTACCGGTGATCGGAGCCACCCCCGATGCACGGGCAGCCGATCAGGCCGACCCGGACGTCGTCCTGACCACACCGCGGACCGAGGCCACCGCGAAATCGTTCGGGGACGCGCACGTCGCGACGGTGGCCTCCGGCGACGGTTGGCAGGAGCGGTTTCGATCGGTCGCCGAGGCGCTCGGCCGGACCGAGGCCGGTACCCGACTACTCGACGAGTTCCACACCGAGACCGCCAAGACCGGCCGCCGGATGGATGCCGCGCACAATCAGGTCTCACTGGTGCGCTTCACCGGCGACTCGGAGATGATCGCCGGCACCGACACGTTCGCCGGACAGATCCTCGCCGAGATCGGCATCCAACGCCCGGCACCGCAGCGGACCCCGTCGTCGTTCACGCTGACGGACAAGAATTTCACCGACGCCGACGCCGACCTCATCTACGTCAGTTTCCAGGGCGAACGTGGGCTCGCACATGGTAAAGAGGTCTTGCTGGACGACCGCTGGCTGGACATGGGTGCGCCGACGTGGAAACGCGTCCTCTCCGTCGACGACGAGATCTGGTATCAGACATCCGGACTGGCTGCCGCATGGCTCGTACTCAACGACGTGAAGGGATCCCTCGATGGCAACTCGTGATCTGGCAGGCCAGGCCCGGACACTGCTGGGTTTGCACCGTCCCGGTGATCCCGGCGTGTTCCCGACGGTCTGGGACGCGTGGTCGGCCAACCTCGCGGTCGCGGCCGGTTTCGCCGCGCTCACCGTCGGCAGCCATCCGGTCGCCGAGTCGATCGGACGTCCCGACAACGAGGGCATGACCTTCGACGAACTGTTGACGCGGGTGCGTCAGATCGGTGATGCGGTCGACGTGCCGCTCTCGATCGACATCGAGTCCGGTTACGGGGAATCGCCGAAACGTCTCGTCGACGGCCTGCTGGAGGTCGGTGCGGTGGGGCTGAACATCGAGGACACCGTGCACTCCGAGGGTGGGCGCCTGCGCGAGGCAGGCGAGCACGCCGATCTCGTCGGTGCTCTGCGTGCCGCTGCCGACGATGCGGGCATCCCGCTCGTCATCAACGCGCGCACCGACTTGTTCCTCAGACAGGTCGGCGAGGAATCCGACCGTGTGGACCGCGCGATCGAGCGGCTCATCCTGTGCGCCCAGGCCGGCGCGAGTTCGCTCTATCCGGTCGGCTTTCACACCGACGAAGTTCAGCGACGACTCACCGCCGAACTGCCGCTACCGGTGAACGCGATCGCCGACCCAGCGCAGGGATCGCGCGCGCATCTGGCCGAACTCGGTGTCGGTCGGATCAGCTTCGGGCCTCTGTGGCAGGTGAATCTCGCCCAGCGGACCACCGAACTCCTCGCCGACTGGCGCTGAGGGCCGCGAGGGACCGCGCATCTCCACCGACCCCTGGGTTTTTCCCGCGCACCAGCCCGAAACGCGGGTTCCCTGCGGTGGTGCTGGTCAGTCGGTGTGGCGGGGGAAGAGCTGCTGCACCGCAGTCTCGATGGCTCGGCGGCGCGATACCAGGAACGCGCTGCGTTCGGGGCCCGCCGGCACGAGGTCGACTTGGCCTGCCCACGATGTGGCCAACTGACTCACGAAGACGAGCACATCCGCGGGGTCCCAACTCTCCTCGAGCTGGCCGGCCTCCTGAGCTCGCCGGAGCTGTTCGATTTTGCCTTGGACGATCATCTGATAGGGGTCGCCGTCGGCTGTGTCCGAAGCCATCTCGAGTTGACCCCACTGCATGAGACGAAGCCGCTGGGGATGTTCGACGGCGTGGTCATGAAGACGGACGGCATAACCGGGTAGATCTTTCGGCTCGAGTGGAACCGCCGTCGCCATTGCCTCGAGCTCGCGGGCCGCGACAAAGCGATACAACTCATCCTTGCTCCGGAAGTAGGCGTAAACGCGCTCCTTGCTGGTCTGAGCCGATCTGGCGATACGTTCGATCCGCGCACCAGCGATTCCGTGCTCCGCGAACTCGGTCGTCGCAGCAGCGAGGATTCGATCGTGAGTGGAGTTGCTCTCACGTGCCATGCCCCGAGCGTACAAACCAAACCGTTCAGTTTGGAAACAGGCCTTCTGCGCGTACCATCAAACCGAACTGTTTGGTATGACCACTGGGAGATTCACATGCAGCAGCGCATCCTCGGGCAACAAGGCCTGGTAGTCGCAGAAATCGGGTACGGCACGATGGGCACCGCGATCGGCTACGGCCCGTCCGATGACACCGAGTCCATCGGGGCGATCCGACGTGCGTTCGAACTCGGCACCACTCACTTCGACACCGCACGCATGTACGGATGGGGCGACGGCGAGAAGCTCCTCGGCGCTGCGGTCGCCCCGTTCCGTGACGAGATCACCGTCGCGACGAAGTTCGGCATCGAGTTCGAACCCGGCCGGGGCTTCGTACCCGACTCGAGCCCGGACAAGATCCGCCGGGTCGTCGACGACAGCCTGCGCAACCTCGATGTCGACCACATCGATGTTCTTTATCAACATCTCCCTGATCCGAACGTTCCTGTCGAAGAGGTCGTCGGCGTGATGAAGGAGTACGTCGACGCCGGCAAGGTGCGCTACCTCGGTCTGTCCAACACCGACGCCGAAGGTGTCCGCCGAGCGCATTCCGTCCACCCGATCTCGGTCCTGCAAGCCGAGTACTCGATTTTCGCCCATGAGTCGGAGACCTTCTTTCCGGTACTCGAGGAGTTGGGGATCGGTCTTGTCGCGTACTCCCCGCTCGCCCGCGGGTTCCTGGGCGGCTCAGTCGAGCCCCGCACCGCCTACACGGCCGACGACTTCCGGCAATTCATCCCCTGGTGGGCGCCCGAGAACTTTGCAGCAAACGTCGACATCGTTCGGGAGCTGACGCGCCTCGCCCAGAGCAAGGGCGCGACACTCTCGCAGCTCGCACTTGCTTGGCTCCTCGCACGGAAGGACTACGTCGTCCCTATTCCGGGTTCGCGCAACACCAACCGGGTCGCGCAGAACATCGCTGCCTCCGAGCTCGTTCTGACCGAGACCGACCTGGACCGCATCGCCGAGCTGGCGCCCAACGGTGGCGTCGGCGGAAGCGCCTGACTGCCTGAGCCTGCCCGGGCCGTCCGAAATCGCTCACAGTGGGCCAAACTCTCGCGGCCTGGACGCCGTGCGAGAACGATCGACGCATGACCGTCACCGATCAGTACCTGGCCAACAACGCCGACTATGCGAAGTCCTTCACCGGCCCCCTCCCCCTGCCGCCGAGTAAACACGTCGCTGTGGTCGCCTGCATGGACGCCCGGCTGGACGTCTACCGCATCCTGGGCCTGCACGACGGCGAAGCGCACGTGATCCGCAACGCCGGAGGGGTGATCACCGACGACGAGATCCGGTCCCTGACCATCAGCCAGCGTCTGCTGGGCACCACCGAGATCATCCTGATCCACCACACCGACTGCGGCATGCTGACGTTCACCGACGACGACTTCGCGCGCGACATCCAGAACGAGATCGGCCAAAAGCCGAACTGGGCAGCCGAGTCGTTCACCGATCTCGACGAAGATGTCCGCCAATCCCTCCAGCGCATTCGGACCAGCCCGTTCATCACCAAGACGAGCTCGTTGCGTGGTTTCGTCTTCGACGTGGCCACCGGCAGACTCCACGAGGTGGACGCGGCGGCCTGACGGCCACGTCACCACGTCGGAGCCCACCATTAAGGTGGGCCCATGACCAGGGCGGGAACCACCGACACCGTGGGCTCGCATGCCACGGACACCGGGCCCTCCGCGCTGCCACTGCATCTGCTGTGGCGACCGGGTTCCGGGGGTGCAGTGTGGTCGCAGTCGGGGTGGTCGCAGTCGGGGTCGTCGGAGTCGGGGTCGTCGGAGTCAGTGTGGTCGGAGTCGGGTGCGGACGCGTTGCCGCCACTCCCCGAGCCCCTGGCGGACCTGTTGTCGGCGAGGCGGTTCCGTACCTCGGTACCGGTCATCGACGCGGCCGGTCACCGCGATTTCGTCGCCGCCCTGTCGCTGGGCGTCGCGGCCACCGTCGCCCTGCTCGATCTGAGCCGTAATCACCCGGTGAGCGGTGAGATCGCGTGGTACCGATATGTGCTCGACGGGGTCCGCCGTTTCGTCGCGGCCGGCGCCGTGGCTCCGACGGTGGCCGACGTCGACGGTGAGGCCATGCTCCGATGGCAGACCGCGCAGACATCGGCCTGGCGTGGCTGGACGGCGGTCCTGCCCTCCACCGTCCCCTCGGTGGTGCTCGAGAATGGCGGGATGGCGGCGGTCACCGACTTCATCGCCGAGCTCGTCGACCATGAATGCCGTGGACGCATCGCCGCGACGGGTCCCGTCGGCGATGTCGAGGGGCCCGGAAGATGGCTCGTCGATGCTCTCGGCCCCAACCCGCCCGCGCTGCCCGCCGCGACCCAGAGCCGACTGCGCACCTCGTCGACCGCCTGGACACACTGGAGTTCCACTGCTCCCCAAGGTGATTCAACCGTCATCCTGCGGCTGCACGAACCCGACGAATCCGATGAACCGGATCGGTGGTCACCACCACCCGCGGAACGCTGGCGGCTGCAGGTGTGTCGCCGGATCGACGACGGCCGTCTGGTCCCGGTGGTCCCCCATCATCTCGACTCGCATGAACTCGACCGGGTCACCACCGGCCTGGCCGCCGCCGTGCGGGCATTTCCCGAACTCGGCCAGGCCGAACCGGATCGCCACACACTCGACTTCCTGCTGACCACCCCGATGGTCGAGGCGCTGTTCTCGGGGGCGGCATCCGCGTTGGCGTCCGCGGGCTGCCCGGTGCTGTTGCCCCGCACCATCGCCGAGGTGCGCCCGACCCTGGGTCTGCGTGCCCGGCCGGTCGCCGGAAGCGCCCAACGGGCCGCGCAGATCGGGGTCGCCGAGATCGACGAGTTCGAGTGGCGCCTCGCATTGGGTGACAGCCCGGATGCGTTGACCTTGTCCGACGCCGACCTGGCCGCGCTCGCCGCCCGTCAGGGCGACATCGTTCGCGTGCGCGGCCTGTGGGTGCGTGCGGAGGGTGCCGCGCTGACGCGAGCGGCCGCGTTCGTCGTAGCCCAACGCGCACAATCGGTCTCCGATCACCCGGCCGACGTGGGCGAGCTGTTCAACCTCATCGTCGACACCGTGCCGGTACCGGTCACCGCCATCGAGGGCCTGGCGTGGCTCGACGACCTCGCCGACGGCGGCACGCTACGCCCGGCGCCGGTGCAACCATCTGCGGCGCTGCACGCCGAGCTGCGGCCATACCAGCGCCGCGGCCTGGACTGGCTGGCGTACTTGGCCGCCAACCGGATCGGAGGTGTGCTCGCCGACGACATGGGCCTGGGAAAGACCGTCCAGATCATCGCCCTGCTGTGCCACGAGAAGGACAGCGCAACATCACCCGACCCCACCTTGATCATCTGCCCGATGTCGGTGGTCGGGAACTGGGAGCGTGAACTCGCACGATTCGCCCCACACCTGCGCGTCGTGGTGCACCACGGCACCGAGCGCGCCGACGGCACCCGGTTCGGCGCAGTGCATGCCGGAACCGATGTGGTTCTGACCACCTTCGCCATCGCGACCCGAGATCGTGCGACGCTCAGCGCACACCGATGGCGGCGGGTCGTGGTGGACGAGGCACAACATGTCAAGAACGTCGCGACCAAGGCCGCCAAGGCGATTCGGGCCGTTCCGGCCGACCACCGGATCGCCTTGACCGGAACGCCCGTGGAGAACCGACTGGAAGACCTGCGAGCCGTGATCGATCTGGTCAATCCTGGGCTACTCGGCTCCGCGTCACGGTTCCGTGCCCGTTTCGCCGAACCCATCGAACGCGACCGCGACCCGGATGCGATCCGCCGTCTGAACGGTCTCACCCGCCCGTTCATCCTGCGCCGAGAAAAGACCGACCCCTCGATCATCACCGATCTCCCCGAGAAGACCGACCTCACCGTGCGCGCCAACCTCACCGTGGAGCAGGCTGCGCTCTACCGTGCGGTCATCGACGAACTGATGGAGGCCCTGCGCAACAAACAGCAACGTACCATCCGGCGACGCAACATCCTGGCCGCACTGACCCGCCTCAAGCAGGTGTGCAACCATCCTGCGCATTACCTGGCCGACGGTTCGGCGCTGTTGCGTCGCAACAGACATCGGTCCGGAAAGGTCGAACTGCTCGTCGACATCCTCACCACGGCCGCCGCCGAAGGTGACCGGGCGCTGGTGTTCACCCAGTTCGCGGCGTTCGGCGAACTGCTCTCGGACTGGCTCGGCACCGAACTCGGCGCGCCGGTCCCCCTCCTGCACGGCGGGCTGTCGAGGTCCGACCGCGAAGCACTCGTCGCCGACTTCCAGTCCGACGGCGGCCCACCCGCGATGATCGCCACCCTCAAGGCCGGTGGCACCGGACTGAACCTCACCGCGGCCAATCAGGTCGTGCACGTGGACCGGTGGTGGAACCCGGCGGTCGAGGACCAGGCCACCGACCGCGCCTACCGCATCGGTCAGCAGCAACGGGTGCAGGTGCACAAGTTCGTCTGCGTCGGCACCCTCGAGGAGCGCATCGACGAGATGATCACCGCGAAACGCGAATTGTCCCGACTCACCGTCGGTTCCGGAGAGAACTGGCTGACCGAACTAGGCGACGATGAGCTCTTCGACCTGTTCCGGTTGCGTGACGAGGCGGTGAGCGAGTGAGCCCCGGACGGACCGGCGCCGGCCGTGCGAGCCGTACCCGCGGGCCGGGATCGACCCGCGGGTACGGGGTGACCCGCTGGGGTCGGGCATTCGTCGACGTCGTGGAGGGCGCCGGGTCCGGCGAGCCCGATCGACGGCGGATCACACAGGCCCGCAGGTATTTCCGCGACCGGCATGCGCACCGACTGCACATCGGCGCCGCGTCGGTCAGTGCGTCGGTGCGCGGCAGTCAACTCGATCCGTTCGATGTCACCCTCACCATGCGCGCCGTCGATGCCGGCACCGTGGTGGATCTGCTGCGGCACCGTGACGCGGCAGGCGACCTGATGACCCTCACCCGCGGCGAACAGCCGACCGCGCTGGGAGAACTGCTGCTGCCGACCGAATCCGCGGATATCGCGGCCGACTGCACCTGCCCCGACGAGGCACCTCGCTGCATCCACGTCCTGTGCGTGGCCTACGAGGTGGCCGCGGAGATCGACCGCAACCCGACCACACTGCTCACCGTCATGGGTACCGATCTGTCGGAGTTGCTCGACGCCGCGTCGCGTCGTTCGGGCGACGACCGATTCGGAACGGAGGACGACACTGCCGCCGCACCCGTCATCGACTTCTACGGCACTCACGCGACGCTGCCGCCACTGCCGGCACCGCCGCCGATGAACCCGCTCATGGATCTCGACGGTGACGCACTGCGCAGCGCGCTGCGTGCCTCCGGTATCTCACCCGCCGACGTCGGCGAGACACTCGACACGCTCGATCTGCTCTATACGCGCTTGCGGGACAACTGATCTCGAGAGCCTCCAGCAGGCGAGATCACCGCAACATCAGTCCCAGAACCCGCCCAGATACTGCGCTGGCCTCAGGACACCGAATGCCGCCTCAGAAGTCCCAGTCCTCGTCCTCGGTGTTGACCGCCTTGCCGATCACATAGCTGCTGCCGGAGCCGGAGAAGAAATCGTGGTTCTCGTCGGCGTTCGGCGACAGCGCGGAGAGGATCGCCGGGTTCACATCGGTCTCGTCGCGCGGGAACATCGCCTCGTAGCCGAGGTTCATCAACGCCTTGTTGGCGTTGTAGCGCAAGAACTTCTTGACGTCCTCGGTCAGCCCGACCTCGTCGTAGAGCGACTCGGTGTAGTCGGACTCGTTGTCGTAGAGCTCGAACAACAACTCGAACGTGTAATCCTTGAGCTCTTGACGACGTTCCGGCGACTGCACCTCGAGACCGCGCTGGTACTTGTAGCCGATGTAGTACCCATGGACAGCCTCGTCGCGGATGATGAGGCGGATCAGGTCTGCGGTGTTGGTGAGCTTGGCGCGGCTCGACCAGTACATCGGCAGGTAGAAGCCCGAGTAGAACAAGAACGACTCCAGCAGTGTGGAGGCCACCTTGCGCTTGAGCGGGTCGTCGCCACGGTAGTAGTCCATGACGATCTGCGCCTTGCGCTGCAGCTGCTCGTTCTCCTCCGACCAGCGGAATGCCTCGTCGATCTCCTTGGTGGAGCACAACGTCGAGAAGATGGAGCTGTAGCTCTTGGCGTGCACCGACTCCATGAACGCGATGTTGGTGAGCACCGCCTCCTCGTGTGGCGTGGTCGCATCCGGGATCAGCGAAACCGCACCGACGGTGCCCTGGATGGTGTCGAGCAGCGTGAGGCCGGTGAAGACCCGCATGGTCAGCTGCTTCTCGTACTCGGTGAGGGTGTTCCACGACGGGATGTCGTTGGACACCGGCACCTTCTCGGGCAACCAGAAGTTGCCGGTGAGTCGATCCCAGACCTCGGCATCCTTCTCGTCGGGCACACGGTTCCAGTTGATGGCCGAGACGCGACTCACCAGCTTGATGGGTGCGCCGTCGGCGGGGCTGTGGCTTTCGGTGGAGGTCATCGAATCATCCCTTGGTGAGTGCTGAGAGGCGTTTGGCGACAGAGGATCACAACATGCAACTGACGCAACCCTCCACCTCGGTCCCCTCGAGAGCCATCTGCCGCAGGCGGATGTAGTACAGCGTCTTGATCCCCTTGCGCCAGGCGTAGATCTGCGCCTTGTTGACCTCACGCGTGGTGGCGGTGTCCTTGAAGAACAGGGTCAGACTCAGCCCCTGATCGACGTGTTGCGTGGCCGCCGCATAGGTGTCGATGACCTTCTCGTACCCGACCTCGTAGGCATCCTGGTAGTACTCCAGGTTGTCGTTGGTCATGTACGGCGCCGGATAGTAGACGCGACCGATCTTGCCTTCCTTGCGGATCTCGATCTTCGCGGCGACCGGATGGATCGAACTCGTCGAGTGGTTGATGTAGCTGATCGAGCCGGTCGGCGGAACCGCCTGCAGGTTCTGGTTGTAGATGCCGTCGCGTGCGACGGCCGTCTTCAGCTCCCGCCAGTCGTCTTGCGTCGGGATGTGGATGCCTGCCTGCCCGAACAGATCCCGGACCTTCTGCGTTTCCGGCTCCCACACCTTGTTGATGTACTTGTCGAAGAACTCGCCGGTGGCGTACTTCGAGCGCTCGAAGCCGCCGAATGCCTGGCCACGTTCCCGAGCGATCCTGTTCGATGCCCGAAGCGCGTGGAACAGCACGGTGTAGAAGTAGATGTTCGTGAAGTCGATGCCCTCGTCACTGCCGTAGAAGATCCGCTCACGTGCGAGATAGCCGTGCAGGTTCATCTGCCCGAGGCCGATCGCGTGAGAGTCGTTGTTGCCCTTCTCGATCGACGGAACCGAGGTGATCGCCGTCTGATCGCTGACCGCGGTCAGGCCGCGGATCGCGGTCTCGATGGACTGCCCGAAATCGGGCGAGTCCATCGTCTTGGCGATGTTCAACGAACCCAGGTTGCACGAGATGTCCTTGCCCACATGCGAGTAGGAGAGGTCGTCGTTGAAGGTCGACGCGGTGGAGACCTGCAAGATCTCCGAGCAGAGATTGGAGTGGGTGATCTTGCCGTCGATGGGGTTGGCCCGATTCACCGTGTCCTCGAACATGATGTACGGATAGCCGGACTCGAACTGCAGCTCGGCGAGGGTCTGGAAGAACTCACGCGCCTTGATCTTGGTCTTGCGGATCCGACGGTCCTCCACCATCTCGTGATACTTGTCGGTCACGTTGATGTCGGCGAACGGCACCCCGTAGACGCGCTCCACGTCGTACGGACTGAACAGGTACATGTCGTCGTTGGCCTTGGCCAGCTGGAAGGTGATGTCGGGGATCACCACGCCGAGCGAGAGGGTCTTGATCCGGATCTTCTCGTCCGCGTTCTCCCGTTTGGTGTCCAGGAAGCGATAGATGTCCGGGTGATGGGCGTGCAGATAGACCGCACCGGCACCCTGACGCGCGCCGAGCTGGTTGGCGTACGAGAAGGAGTCCTCGAGCAGCTTCATGATCGGGATGACACCCGACGACTGGTTCTCGATCTTCTTGATCGGCGCGCCGTGCTCACGGATGTTGGACAGCAGCAATGCGACGCCACCGCCACGCTTGGACAGCTGCAGCGCCGAGTTGATCGACCGACCGATCGACTCCATGTTGTCTTCGATACGCAGCAAGAAGCACGAAACCGGCTCGCCCCGTTGCTTTTTCCCGGAATTGAGAAAGGTCGGTGTGGCCGGCTGGAATCGGCCGTCCATGATCTCGTCTACCAGGTTGCGCGCCAGCGCCGTGTCACCGTCGGCAAGGGTGAGCGCCACCATGCAGACACGATCCTCGAACCGCTCCAGGTAGCGCTTCCCGTCGAACGTCTTCAGCGTGTAGCTGGTGTAGTACTTGAACGCGCCGAGGAAGGTCGGGAACCGGAACTTCTTCGAATAGGCATGGCCGAACAGCAATTTCACGAACTCTCGGTCGTATCGACCGAGCACCTCGGGCTCGTAGTAGTTCTCTTCGACGAGATAGTCGAGCTTCTCGTCGAGGTCATGGAAGAACACGGTGTTCTGGTTGACGTGTTGCAGGAAATACTGGTGAGCGGCCTCGCGATCCTTGTCGAACTGGATCTTGCCGTCCACGTCGTACAGGTTGAGCATCGCGTTGAGCGCGTGGTAGTCCAGCTCGCCCGGCTCATGACCGGACGGACCGGGATGAACGCCCGACTGGCTCGCGGATGCGGTATCGGAGACGGGAGCGACAGTTGGCGACACGAAAGACTCCTGAAAGATCGGTGTTGCTGTATGTACAAGGCTAGAACGCGAGTCCGACAGATTCAGGCGCGCGCAGCGCTGAGTTCGGCCCGGGACGGATCGGTGAACGCCACGCCCGCCGCGAAATCCGCGAGACCCGCACGCACCCGGTCGACGTCGTCGGCGGTTCCCATCAATTCGAATCGATAGAGGTAGGGCACCGCACACTTGCGCGAGATGATGTCACCGGCAAAACAGAACTCCTCGCCGAAGTTCGTGTTCCCGGCCGCGATCACACCTCGGATCAGGGATCGGTTGTGCTGGTTGTTCAAGAACTTGATGACCTGCTTGGGCACGAACCCGCCGGATGCGCCCGACGCCTTGCCACCCCCGTAGGTCGGGCAGATCAACACGAAGGGCTCGTCGACGGTGAACCCACCCGGATCGTCGAGAACCGGGATGCGAACGCTGCGCATACCCAGTTTCTCGACGAATCGGTGGGTGTTCTCCGAGACCGACGAGAAATAGACGACCAGAGGATCCGAAGCCGCTCGCTTCTCTCCCGGCGCGGTCCCGATCCGGCCCGCTCGCTGCGCTCCCGGCGCGGTGCCGATCCGGCCCGCTCGCTGCGCTCCCGGCGCCGCTGTTCTCATCGTCCACCTCCCGACGTGGGACTGTTCACTTCGCGGTGTCGCGCCGATCCGGCTTCCCCTTCGGATCGCGGCACACGACACACGTGGACCGGGCGTGGCCGTCAGGCTGCGGCGGTGGCGAGTGCCTTGATGCGATCGGGACGGAAACCCGACCAGTGATCGTCGCCCACGACCACCACGGGGGCCTGCAGATACCCGAGAGCCATCACGTAGTCACGCGCCTCGTCGTCCTGGGTGATGTCGACGACGTCGTAATCCAACCCCTGCTTGTCCAACGCCTTGTAGGTGGCGTTGCACTGGACACAGGCGGGCTTCGTGTAGACGGTGATGGCCATCAAAGTTCTCCTTGCTGGATCAGACTGTGTACTGGATCGGTGTGCGGACCCCGGGCTCATCGGATCGGTCATCAGATGATGTCGGGGTCGTGTCACTGGGTCGTCAAGTCACTGGGTCGTCATGTCGGTCTACTGCTGTCACCGGTTCTGCCCGTGTGGGCGTCACCGTCCGTACCCCCGAAAGGGCGCGAACCCCGTCTCCCGGCGCGTGTCGGACGCCTGCGGAAACTCCGCATATGACGTCCAACGCCCTGTGGTGACGGACACTTTCCCAACGTGAAGAAAGTGATCCAGATCACCGCCTTCGTGGCGTCCTCCGCATGCTCACACCGGTCTGCGTCGTCTGCCGTGCTGGTGTCCAAAACACTACACCTAGTGTCCGACGTTTCGATGCACCACAAGAACTTGTGAATAACATTCGTGAAAGCCGCAGGTCGCGGGCTATCCGCGATCGTGAAGTCGGGCGTGTCCGGCGTGTCGTCCACACCTTCTCCCACGGCTCTCCACAACATGTCCACCGACGGTCCACAGGGCCGTTACGAGATCGAGACGACAACGCGCCGCCGCAGGCCCCTGGGGCCCACGACGGCGCGTCGGAAAATCGTGAGATCAGGCCGCGACGGTGACCTCGTCGACCAGACGATTGACGGCGGCGACGACCTGCTCGATGACGGCCGGGTCGCTGACGCCCTGCTCGCCGAGCTTGGAGGTCTGGATCCCGACCTCGACCTCTTCGACGACCGTGCCGCCGGCGATGCGGATGGACTTGCGGGTGTCCTCACGCGACCAGGTGCCGGCGTACTGACCGAGGGCAGCGCCGATGACGCCGACCGGCTTGGCCGACAACGCGCCCGCGCCGAACGGCCGGGACAGCCAGTCGATGGCGTTCTTGAGCACGGCCGGGATCGTGCCGTTGTACTCGGGCGTGGCCACCAGCACGGCGTCGGCACCGGCAACGGCGGCCCGCACCTCGGCGACACCGGCGGGAAGAGTCGCATCCGCCGCGGTCGACGGATCATCGTCCTCGCTGTAGAACTGCAGGGCACCGAGGCCCTCGACGATCCGTACGGTCACGCCTGCCGGTGCGTTCGCGGCAGCGACTTCGACGAGCTGACGGTTCACCGACTCCTTCCGCAGGCTTCCGACCAGGGCGACGATCTCGACGTTCTTCTCCGACACTGAAGGCTCCTTCTCGATGGCTCAATGGGATCAATGGGTCCGTGCGTTCAACCGGACCGCAGTCCGAATAATTCCGGTGCGAGACGAAGAGTTACCCTCATCACGTGCCGATCGGTCCTGACGGGGGTCTGCTCCCCCTGCGCCCACCAGACGGTGGTGACACCGAACGAGCCGACGCCGCGCGCAACCGGCGGCTGTTGCTCGCCGCCGCGAAGGATCTCATAGACAACCACGGGGCCGCCGCGGTCTCCATGGATGCGGTGGCCCGCGCAGCAGGTGTCGGCAAGGGCACCGTGTTCCGCCGATTCGGCAATCGCACCGGCCTCATGATGGCGCTCCTGGACCACTCGGAGACCGAGATCCAGCGCGCCTACATGTCCGGACCCCCGCCGTTGGGCCCCGGCGCGCCCCCGCTCACCCGCCTGCTGGCGTATGGCCGAGCCCGACTCAAACTGACCGTCGATCATCTCGACATCCTCCTCGAGGCCGGAGGCGCGTCCGGGGAGTTCATCGACCACCCGGTGTGGGCGGCCTCCAACCGGCACGTTCAGATCCTGCTCGACCAACTCGGGTTCACCGACCAGCTGGACGTCACCGCGATCGCCGTGCAGGCCCCACTGCAGGCGTCCGCCGTCCGGCATCTGCGCGAGTTCGTCGGCCTCGACCTCGAGACGATCACCACGCAGTGGGAACGGATGGTCACCGCCCTCGCCGCCGGCGCCGAATGATCGCCTGCGCCGATCCCCTCCGGCGAGCGCGGACCGAGAATCGGTCTTAGCCTGGTGGGCGCGGACAGACGAGATCGAGAGGGTTGCAGCACGTGAAGGTTGTTGTCATCGGCGCCGGGATGGGCGGACTCAGTGCGGCCATCGCCCTGCGACGGATCGGGATCGACGTCGAGGTCTACGAGCAGGTGACCGAGAACAAGCCTGTGGGAGCGGCGATCTCGGTGTGGTCGAACGGCGTCAAATGTCTCAATCACCTCGGTTTGACCGAACAGACCGCCGCGCTCGGCGGGATCGTCGACTCGATGTCCTACCTCGACGGTTTCACCGGCGACACGATGTGCCGCTTCAGCATGCAGCCGCTGATCGACGAGGTGGGCCAGCGACCCTATCCGGTCGCTCGCGCCGAACTGCAGCTGATGTTGATGAACGCCTACGGCATCGACGACATCCACTTCGGTCACAAGATGATCCGGATCAGCGACGACGACAACGGCGCATCCGTCGAATTCTCCGACAGTACAACGGTTTCCGCGGACGTGGTGATCGCCGCCGACGGCGCGCGATCGCTGGCGCGCGACTACGTCCTGCGTCATCCGGTGGACCGGCGCTACGCCGGGTACGTGAACTTCAACGGGCTCGTGGGGATCGACGACCGAATCGGACCGGCAACCGAATGGACGACCTATGTTGGTGACGGCAAACGGGTTTCGGTGATGCCGGTCGCGGACAACCGCTTCTACTTCTTCTTCGACGTGACCGGGCCGCAGGGACAGCCCTATCACCCCGGGACCGCGCGCGAGGTACTCGCCGAGAACTTCGCGGGATGGGCACCCGGCGTACAGCGCCTCATCGCCACGCTTGATCCGGCCACGACCAACCGCGTCGAGATCCTCGACGTCGACCCGTTCCACACGTGGGTGCGCGGTCGGGTCGCGCTGCTCGGCGACGCCGCCCACAACACCACCCCCGACATCGGGCAGGGTGGCTGCTCGGCGATGGAGGACGCGGTGGCACTGCAATTCGCGTTCACCGACCATCCCGACGATGTCGATGCCGCCTTGGCCGCCTACGAGCACACCCGCACCGAGCGCGCAGGTGACCTCGTGCTGCGCGCCCGCAAACGATGCGACGTCACGCACGGCAAGGACCCCGAGGCCACCGCCGCCTGGTACGACGAACTGCGCTCCGAGGACGGCACACGTGTGCTGCGCGGCATCGTCTCCAACATCGTCGGAGGTCCGCTGACGTCCTGATCGACGCTCAACTCCCCGGGGCCGGGATGGATCGGGCGTCGCGGTCGGGAGCGATCCCGTCGTGGGAGACCAGCGCCGCGGTGCGTGACAGGACAGGCCCGGGGGCCAACAACCCGATCACCGACCACGGAGCACGTTTCGGTCGGTCGCCGAGACCGAGCATCTGCCCCGCCCCGGCGTCGGCGACACCGAACCGGACCCCCACATCACTGACGTAGAAGCGGGATTCGGCGCGCGTGCTGTCCGGTTCGGACCCGGTTGCCTGGAGGTACTCGCCGGAGCCCGGACGCAGATAGACCCGATCGACACCGGGCCCCGATCCGTCTGCCGTACTCACCCGTACCGGGATCGCATCGGACGGCAGCGGCAGACGGCGTCCGAGGAGGAACCCGGTCGTCGCCGGCGCGTCGTCGGTGCCGCGCCGCCAGCTGCGGCAGATCGTACCGGCGTTCTCGGCGTCGACGAGACGTGGTGTGCGGACCGGGAATTCACCGATCGGCAGGGTATCGACGACAGGCACGGCGGCGATCTGTCCCGGCGACAGGATCGGTGCGGCGGCCGCACCGTCGGGGTCGCCGAGCCGCAGGATCTCCGCACCGGCCGACCCCACCCGCTGGACTCCCCCGGACAGCACGACGTAGTAGGTGATCCGGTCGTCGACGCCCACGGTCTTGACCACCGAGCCGACCGGCACACCATCGAGGGCCGCGGAGGCCGGTGCGCCACGGCCGTCGATCACCGGCACGGTGAGCGGCTCCACCTCCGGGAAGCTGTTCAGCACACCTGCGCTGATCGGCCGGGCCACCGCCCCCTCGAGACCCAGCGCACGCATCACCGGAACGCTCGCGGTGTCCACGCGGGCACGGACCGAGACCGGCACACCGTCGCGGGCGACGGTGTAGACGAGGAAGGTCACGTCGTCCTGGACGACCAGCACCGCATCGTCCGCCCCGGCCACGTCGATTCCCTGAATGACATGGGGCCGTTGGGCGATCACGGTCAGTTCGACCCCGGACCCGGCCGCGGTGGGAGCGTCCACGGCGGTGTCGCAGACCGTCCACGCGGACTCACCCGGGTGTGCAGAACCCGCCAAGGACCCCGGCGCTCCCGGGATACCGAGCACCGGCCCCCTCGGGTAGCCGGCAAGGGTCCCGTCCGACACCGAGCGCGGGGAGTTCGCACCGCCGGTGATCAGTCGCGCTGACGCGAGATTCAACACTGGGTGCACGGTGTCGTCGAGAACCACGTAGGTACCGCCTCCACCCTTGCTGACCAGTATCTTTGCGTCGCCGACCGAACCCTGCGGACGGATCAGACCCCAGACTCCGAAGCCGCCGAGCACCAGCAGACCGATGACCGCGCTGACCACCAGCGCCTGCAGGTGCGTGCGCATCGGATCGTGCAGCATCCGTACGTCCCGACGGACCAGGGCGTGCTCGAGGCGCCGCACCAGAAAGCGGTAGCCGTTCACCTGTGCACGGGTGGTGAGCTGTCGGACCATCGTCTCCCCCTTCGACCACGATGACGCGGTCTCCCATCGCGTCGCCGGTCCTGCTGGGGCAGCGGCGATTCGACGCGCGAGGAAGCCTAGCCGACTACATTGCTCGGCGGGGAGACTCGGTGAAGGCGATCGGGGGCACGCATGACGATCCCGGACGCGATGACAGGGCGGGCACCGCGGTTGCCGGCCGTGGTGGCCGCACAGACGATCCTCGCGGCCGGACTGCTCGCGTGGTCGGTCAGCGGCAGTCGCTGGGGCGCGGTGGCGCTGGTCGTCGCGGGGTGCCTGATCGCACCGGTCGCCGGTCGCCGGCACGGGGACGCCGGCCGGTGGTACGGGCGTCTCCGATTCGCCTGGACACGCTCGCGCCGCCGCGTCGACGGTCTCGCCCCACCGCCATTCGACATCCCGATCGACACCGGCTCCGGTCGACGAACCGGGCCGCACGTCGCCGCCGACCCGGACAGCATCGGCGCACGATGGGCAGGCGACACCCTCATCACGGTGATTCGCGTGGCACCGGGCTCGTCCACCCTCACCTGGCTGACCCCGGAGTCGGCATCCGTCGCCGATCCGTCCGGCCAGTTCATCCCGTTGCACGCTCTCGCGGACTCCTTGTGCTCCTTCGAGATCCGACTCGCATCGATCGACGTCATCGGTCACGGCATCCGAACCTGGGGTACCGACCGGATCGCGCAGATCTACCATCGGACGTTGGGGCCGTTGGCCGCCACCGCGCACCGCACGGTGCTGGTGGTGATACGGCTGAACCCGAGCGACTGCCCCGACGCGATCCGACGACGAGGCGGCGGCGCGGTCGGCGCCATGCGTACGGCCACCGTCGCCACACGACGCGTGGCGGCCCGACTGGCCGCAGGCGGACTGAAGGTCTCGATGCTGTCGGCCGCCGAGATCGCCGCATGCACCGAGCTGCTGGCCGACGGCGTACGGATCTCCGATATGGCCGAACATCGGGAGTCGGTCGATCACCGCCACCTCCGATTTCGCAGTGCGATGATCGATCCGACGAGCATCGTCCCGATACTCGACACCGTCTGGGCCAACGCCGCGGTGTCCACGACGATCACGCTCCGGCTGCGCGCCGACCCCGACGGCACACCGGTCGTCGGGGGTCTCGTCCGGTTCGCCGAGCTGCCATCTGCGGGCCGCACCGTCGACGCGTGGCCCGCCGGGCTGACAGGACTCCCCGATCACCAATTCGACGCGCTGGCAGCCGGACTGCCGATCGGCGCGGCGGGCGATCTCGACCGCAGGCTCCTCGTGTCCCGGGGCACCGACGCCGACGCGTTGCTGCACACCCTCCGCTTCCCGGCGGGCGGGTGTGGCCAACTCGTCGGCGCCGACCGCGTCGGTCGGGCGGTGGCAGTGCCGCTGTTCGCGCCCGCCGTCGAATCGGTGACGATCGTCGCCGGTCGCCACCTCCTGGGACAGGTGCTGCTACGTGCAATCGCTGTCGGCGCGTCGGTGACGGTCCACACGGTGAGCCCGGCCCGATGGCACCGGCTCGTCGAGAGCGTCGGTGATCCGTCGCGGTTGGGACTCCATCCGGATCGAGCCCCCACGCACGGTCATCGGGTCGCGGTCTACGACGGCCTGACCGCACCGCCCCCGCTGCCGGGCACCACACACGTCATCGTGGTCGATCCCGACGACGCCGATCCCGACGACACCCCGGTTGATCACGTGGCCCCGGGTGCGCTCGTCCTGCGGGAGATCCCCGGTGTGCCACAGGAGATCCGGGTGATCACCGCGGACACCACGATCACCGTCACCGTGGTCGCGACCGCCGCCGAGTGGGCCCTGACGGCGACCTGACGGGTCGGGTGACGTCAGGGTGATCTCAGGGGGTTGCGCCGAGCGGCACCAGCGCCCGGAAGAACACCGAGTGCGCGGACGCCGCGTGGACGACCACATCCGGTTCATCGTCACCGATCCACACCGCCTGGCCCGCGGGCACCGTGATCGGTCGGCCGCCTGCCGGACGGACATCGACGGAGCCGTGCAACACCGCGAGGATCTGTGGGCCGGGCATGTCGAAGCAGACCGACGATGCGTGCAGCATGCCGGTGCCGTCGAGCTCGACCCGAGACAACCGGAACTCCGGCGCCTCGGTGAGGTAGATCCGCTCGGTACCGACGGTACGGATCGGCGGCGTCAGACGATCACGGCCGACCGGGGAGAAATCCAGGACGCGGAGCAGTTCCGGGACATCGATGTGTTTGGGTGTGAGCCCGCCCCGTAAGACGTTGTCGGAGTTCGCCATGATCTCGACGCCGGTGCCATGCAGGTACGCGTGCAGATTCCCGGCAGGCAGACACAGACCTTCGCCCGGCTCGAGGTGGATCCGGTTGAGCAAGAGCGCTGCAAGCACACCTGGATCGCGCGGATAGACCTCGCCGAGTTCGAGCACGGTGCGCAACTCCGGGGCGAACCGGGTGCGTCGGGCGCCCAGCACCTCGACCGCACCGGCCAGCACGGCGGGCACCAAGGCGGCAATGGTGGCGTCCGGCAAGGTGAGCCAGGTGGTGAACAGGGCACGCAGCCCCTCCGAATCCGGCTGCCCCGCAAGCATTCCGAGATAGGGATCGAGTTCGCTGACCTGCAGTTCCCGCAGCAACTCGATGGTGACCTCAGGGTCGCGGAAGCCGGCGAGCGCATCGAAGCCGGTGATCGCCACGATCAATTCCGGCTTGTGCCATGGGTCCCGGTAGTTCCGTTCGGGTGCGTCGAGCGCCAGTCCCTGCGCATTCTCCTGTTCGAAGCCCGCCCGCGCCTGCTCGGCGCTCGGGTGCGCCTGTAGCGACAAGGGCTCCTCGGCGGCGAGCACCTTGAGCAAGAAGGGAAGTCGGCCGTCGAATCTCTCCGACGTCGTCGAGCCGAGCATGGCCGCCCGATCGGCGTCGATCGCCGTCAGGAGGTCGACACCCGCATCTCCGTTGGCATCCAGGCATTTCGCCGGGCCTGCGGGGTGCGCACCGAACCACAACTCCGCCTCGGGATGTTGCGATGGAACCGCCTTGCCACGCAGCGCCGCGATCGCCGTGCGCGAACCCCAGGCATACGGGCGCACCACTCCCTCGAGAACCTTCATCGGTGTCAGACCCCGGCCAGGCGCGCGTACACGGCCGCCATCTCGATCCGCAACAACAACACCATCAGCGCCAGCAGGTCTCGCGGGGCGTCACCCGCGAGATCCTCACGCGCAGGCGCGTACGCCGGGGCGGTCGGCTGCGGCGCCGCGCCGTCCTCGTCGGTGCCGACCAACACGTCGAGGTCGCCGAGTCCGTCGAGCCGACGACGCAGGAACCACTCCCGCGTAACGGTCGTGACGACGAACACCCGCGGCGGGTTCTCCGGTGCGGGACCGTCGATCTCGGGGTCGTAGAAGATCGAATCCGTCGGGGCCGAGCCACTGCGCTCGGACCAGTCCCGAACCACCCGCACGGCGTCGGTCACCTCTCCGACCGCGCTGATCACCCCGGCGAGGGCCACCAGCGAATGCGCCGCCTGCGCGGCCACCTCGGCGGTCCCGGCGGTGTCACCGGCCCAGATCGACGCGCGCCCGGACAGCCGAGCCGCCAACGACTTCGCGCGGTTGCGAAAACTCTCGTTACCCGGATGGTTCGCCACCGCCTCCCCATCGAGCGCGTCGGCGAGCTCGGTGAGCTCGGGAGCCTGACCGGTGAACCGGACCTCCGTCAGCGCGACGAACACTGCGAGCAGTGCTGCGACGATCCCGGCGAACCGGAACCGAGGATCCACCCGGACTCGCGGCGAGAGATCGATTCCACTGCCGCCCAACGCATCTCGGAGAGGACCCTCGATCGGGGCGGCAACGACCACTTCGGCACGCCGCCGCAACGAGCGAGCCGCGGCATCGGCCAGAACCAGGTCACCGGCGTCATCGCCCGCGAGCACCACCACGTCGAGCGGACCGATCCACCCGGGCAGTGCCGGAGCACACACGATGGGTACGTCGATTCGCGCGCCCACCGCCGCGATCACCAGCTGCGCGGCCGAGCGGGCCACGCCGGTCGTCGCGCACACGATGACCACACTGCGCGGCCGGAGATGCCCGAGCGGTTCCAGGACCCCTTCACGTTGCGCCTCGGCGACCGACCGGACCTGGGCACCCGCCAACGCCACCCCGTGGAGCAGTCCCTCCACGTCGGCCGCGATCAACTCCTCGACATCGTCGAGGTCGGGCACACCGGTACGCATGACACATACCTTAGTGCCTCGGACCCCATGTCTGCCGCTGGTATTCGGTGGTACCGACCCGCGAGACCGGTCGATCGACGACCGGCACGACGGGATCGTCAATCGATGGGATCCGGCAGGACGCGCAGGTGTCCGCGACGACCGGGACGCGGACGTGACCCCTGTCCGGACCGTCGAGACGCCTCGTCGGCGGGCCCGGATGCGTCGGCGGCTCGTGGGCTCATCCGGCCGACGCGGTGCCGGCCGCCGTACGTGTCGTCGGCGCCGTCGTGGCGATCCGGCCATCCATCCGACGCCTCGACGCGGTCGGAACCGCCCACCTCACGCACCGCCTCGGCGAGTGCGGTCAACTCGTAGTCCTCGGCGATCGGCGCGGAGAAGCCGCGCTCGCTGCGCATCATCTCCCACCCCCGAGGGACGGTGATCCGGCGCGCATGGTCTTCACAGAGATCCCACGAGTGCGGCTCCGCCGCGCTGGCCAGTGGCCCCACCACTGCCGTTGATTCGGCATACACAAAGGTCAGGGTCGCCACCGCCACGCGAGCGCAGCCCGGCCTGCAGCACTGTCGGGGAAGCTTCACGCTGAAGAGATTATCCCGGCGTCCGGTTCAGGTCGTCGGCGACACGCGCGAACGGCCCCGCCGCAAGACAGACACCCCGCGGATCCTTAGACTCACACCATGCGTTTCGATCCGCCTCGGCCGTCGCGCGGACGGGCCGACGACCCTCGCGGTCGCGGCCAGGAAGCCCGCGCCCGCGCCTCGGACGCGCGGGCATCGGATGCCCGCGGTCGCGGCGGTGACCTGCGGCCCGCCCAGCTACGCCTGTCCGCCCGACGCGCCCGCATCCGCGATCGTCGCGGCCGCGGCCTCCGCTCGCCGCTGTTGCCACAATCCGTGCCGGCCTTCGCAACGCGGGCGGACAACTTCGACACCGTGGCACTCGAGGCATTCGCCGAGATCGACAGCCGTTGGCACGATGAACTCGACGGTCTCGACATCGCCGTCGACGACATACCGCGCATGCTGCCCCGGGACCCCGAGTCGATTCAGTGGCCAGACGAGGTCACCGCGGACGGCGCGGTACCGCTGGCCCGGCTCATCCCGGCCGGGGTCGACGTCCACGGACAACCGACCCGCGCCCAGATCATCCTGTTCCGGCGGCCTCTGGAGATCCGAGGCAAACGGGGCGCAGATCTTCTCGAACTCGTCCACGAGGTGTTGGTGCAACAGGTCGCCACCCACCTCGGTCTCGACGAGGACACCATCGACCGCGGGCCGGAGTGACGCGCTCGGCGTGACCGGCCGGGGTCGATCGCGGGCGATCGGGTGCCGGACGAACCGTGCGCCCGGATCACCCCGATCGCTCGACCGACGACGATCGGGCTCAGATGATGCCGCGCTTGAGGCGACGACGCTCGCGCTCGGACAGCCCGCCCCAGATACCGAAGCGTTCGTCGTTGTGCAGCGCGTACTCAAGGCATTCGGACTTGACCTCACATCCCTGGCAGATGCGCTTGGCCTCGCGGGTGGATCCACCCTTCTCGGGGAAGAACGCCTCCGGGTCGGTCTGCGCACACAGGGCGCGGTCTTGCCACTGCTCTTCGACAGCATCGAAGAGATCGTCAAAATCGTTGGGCACCAAGGAAAGATGACGCCCTTGCGACGAACCCGAGGCGTCGCCGAGACCGGGGAAACCAGCGCCACCAGACGCCATCATCGACGAATCACCGTGAACGCCAACGTTATTGGTTGCCATGTCCGCTTCGACCGGCTCGACGGAGTCAGTCGAGGCGGCAACGGGTTTGATCGGATCGGAATAGTTGCGTGGTTCAAGGGGATTGCCGATCGGATTCTCAAAAGCCATCGTCGGCGCCTCCTAGCTCGAGAAGTCTGTCAGTTCCAGTAATCGGGGATTCGCGGCCACGTGCCGCTCCACCACATCTGCCCACACCATCGATCTCTACCGTGTGTCCGGGCCTCACGCCCACCGAGCCATTCGAACAAATGATCGAAAACCTTGCGCTCCATCAGTTCTCGATCTCAAACTCGGAATGACACTGATGTGATTACACACGGGATGGGGTGTCGCGGTCAAGTTAAAGCGAAAGATTCCTTAATACCATCCGTGCTCGAATTCCAACCGTCATGACACGTGCGCGTGTCCAGGCTTCGGCAATATCACACATCTGCCATCACCTCCCCCGAAATCGCCACCCATGGTAGCGAATCCTCGGCCCGATCTTCGCCTCGCCGTCGGTTCGAACCGCTGACCACGCGAAATGTCGTCGCCGACCGCGGTCGAGACCCTCGCCCGCGGAATCACTAGAGTGAACGAGGTGAAAGTGACGGTCCTAGTGGGTGGCGTCGGCGGCGCCCGTTTCCTCTCCGGCGTCCGGGAACTGCTCGGTCCCACGCCCTTTCCCGCTCCGGTGGATCCGGCGACCGGCGAGTCCCTCCCGGTGGCACAAGATCATCCGTCCGGCCGACATGAGATCACCGCGATCGTCAACGTCGGCGACGACGCCTGGATGCACGGCGTGCGGATCTGTCCCGATCTCGACACCTGTATGTACACGCTCGGCGGCGGCATCGACTGCGAACGCGGCTGGGGCCGGGTCGGCGAGACCTGGCACGCGAAGGAGGAACTCGCCGCCTACGGAGCCGATCCGGACTGGTTCGGACTCGGCGACCGCGATCTGGCCACACATCTGATCCGGACGCAGATGCTCGACGCCGGCTACCGATTGTCGGATGTGACCGCGGCGCTGTGCCGTCGGTGGCAACCTGGTGTACGGCTGCTCCCGGTCACCGACGACCGCCACGAGACCCATGTGGTGGTCGCGAAACCCGGTGGTGCCGATGACGAACGGATCGCCATCCACTTCCAGGAATGGTGGGTGCGGCACCGCGCGGGGATCCCCACCTTCGGATTCGCCCAGGTGGGTTCCGACGAAGCACAGGCGGCGCCCGGGGTCATCGAAGCCGTGGCCGAGGCCGACGTCGTCCTGCTCGCACCCAGCAATCCGGTGGTCAGCATCGGGGCGATCGTGAGTGTGCCCGGGCTGCGCAGTGCACTGCGTACCACCGCGGCGCCGGTCGTCGGGGTCTCGCCGGTGATCGACAATCGCCCGCTACGCGGCATGGCAGACGAATGTCTGTCGGTGATCGGTGTCCAGACGTCGGCGGAGGCGATCGCGGCGCACTACGGTGCACGCAGTGGCAACGGACTTCTCGACGGCTGGCTCATCGCCGACGGCGATCATGCAGACGTCGACGGCATCGCGATCGGCAGCGCTCCCCTGCTCATGTCCGATCCGGCGACCACGGCCGACATGGTCCGCGCCGCGTGCCGACTCGTCGGGGTGCCCACCCCGGATGTGAACGTCGGCTCCGGGAGTGCATCGTGACGGCGCCCGGCGACCACCGCGCGCCCGGGCGGCTGGAGATCCTGCCGGTGACCGGGCTCGGTGAGTTCGGCCCCGACAGCGATATCGCGACGGAGCTCCTCGGTGCGGCACCGTGGCTCACCGACGGCGACGTGGTGGTGGTGACCAGCAAGATCTTCTCCAAGACCGAAGGCCGCATGGTGTCCGCCCCGACCGATCCAGACGAACGGGACACGCTGCGCCGCAAGCTGATCGACGACGAAACGGTTCGCGTCCTGGCACGCAAGAACCGCACGCTGATCACCGAGAACCGAATCGGGCTCGTCCAGGCCGCCGCAGGCGTCGACGGATCGAATGTGGCCGGAGACCAGCTCGCCCTGCTCCCGGTCGACCCCGACGCCAGCGCGGCAGGCCTGCGCCGTCGGCTGCGCGAGACCGCGGGCATCGACGTCGCAGTGATCGTCACGGACACGATGGGCCGGGCCTGGCGCAACGGCCAGACCGACGTCGCCATCGGCGCCGCGGGCATCCGTGTCTCACACCCCTACGACGGCTCGGTCGACACCTACGGCAATCCGCTGGTGGTCACCGACATCGCCGTCGCCGACGAGATCGCGGCCGCCGCCGACCTGGTGAAGGGCAAGCTGACCGGCGTGCCCGTCGCGGTGGTCCGCGGCCTGGCACCGGTCGACGACGGGTCGAACGCCGCCGACCTCATCCGCCCCGCCGACGAGGATCTGTTCCGCCTCGGTACCGCCGAGGCGATCGAACTCGGTCGACGGCAGGCGCTGCTGACCCGTAGGTCGGTGCGGACCTTCGCCGACGAACCCGTCGACGAGACCGAGATGTCGGAGGCCTTCGCCGAGGCACTCACCGCACCGGCCCCGCATCACACCCATCCGGTGCGGTTCGTGTGGGTGCGGTCGGCGCAACGACGCACCCGGTTGCTCGACAATATGGCCGCCGCCTGGCGCGCCGACCTGGCAGGTGACGACAAGACACCGGAATCCATCGACAAGCGGGTGCGACGGGGCCAGATCCTGTACGACGCACCCGAACTGGTCATCCCCCTGCTGGTCCCCGACGGTGCGCACGACTACCCCGACGACCGTCGCCGGGCGGCCGAACACACCATGTTCACGGTGGCGGCAGGCGGGGCGGTCTCCGCACTGCTGGTGGCGCTGTCGGCTCGTGGGATCGGCAGTTGCTGGATCGGGTCCACCATCTTCGCGCCGGACATCGTCCGCGAGGTACTCGAGCTCGACGACGACGCCGAACCGCTCGGTGCGATCGCCATCGGCCACCCGGCCGACGAGATCACGGGCCTGCGCCCGCCGGCCGACACCACCGGTTTGGTGGTGCTGCGATGAGCGCGGAGTCCCTACACGCGTCCGCGAGCAGCATCCTGGGCGCCTGGAACGCCCCCGATCTCGAGCAGGACTCGCTACGCCACACCTATCGGGCCTTTGTCGACGCGACCCCGCAGGCGTGCCTACGCGCCTGCGCCGCAGGACATCTCACCGGATCAGCCATCGTCTTCGACGCCGCACTGAGCCACGTGCTGCTCACGCTGCACCCACGTGTGGGCAAGTGGGTGCAACTCGGCGGACACTGCGAGGAGACCGACGAGACGCTCGGTGACGCCGCCGCCCGCGAGGCAGCCGAGGAGTCCGGCATCGCCGACCTGCGTCTGACCGCAGGCCCGGTACACCTGCACACCCACCCGATCACGTGTTCGCTCGGCGTCCCGACCCGGCATCTCGACGTGCGGTATGCGGCGGTCGCCCCATCGGCGGGCACCGAACTCCCCCAGATCGTCCGGAGTTCGGAGTCGGTCGATCTCGCGTGGTGGCCGATCGATGCGCTACCCGCGGACACCGATGCCGAGACCATCCCCACGCTGATCAGACACGGACTCGCGGCCTGCCGCGCCGAGGGCCTCGGTCGGTGACCGCCGAACCCGGTCAGATCCGGATCCCCTTGCCGACCGTCACCACGCCGCCGGCACTGATCGAGTAGTGCTCTCGATCCACCTCGTGGTCGACGCCCACCTGCATGCCCTCGCCGACGACGACGTTCTTGTCCAGGATGGCGCGTCGGACGACGGCACCCTTCCCGACCCGCACGCCGGGCATCAGGACGCTGCCCTCCACGATCGCACCGTCCTCGATGGCGACATTCGCCGACAACACCGAGTCACTCACCGTCGCAGCCGAAATGATGCAACCGGCACCGACCACGGAGTCCTGTGCGGTACCGCCCTGCACGAACTTGGCGGGCGGCAGGTTCACCGTCTCGCCACGGATCGGCCACCGGCGGTTGTAGAGATTGAAGATGGGGTGCACCGACACCAGGTCCATGTGCGCGTCGTAGAAGGCGTCGAGAGTCCCCACATCACGCCAGTAGCCCTTGTCGCGCTCCGTCTCACCGGGCACCTCGTTGTCCTTGAAGTCGTAGACGAAAGCCGACCCCCGGCGGACGAACGCCGGGATGATGTCACCGCCCATGTCGTGGTCGGAGTCGAGGTCGGCGGCATCCGAACGGATCGCGTCGACCAGGGCTTCGGTGGTGAACACGTAGTTGCCCATCGACGCGAAGGTCACGTCCGGATCGTCGGGGGTGCCAGGCGGATCGCTGGGCTTCTCGAGGAACTGGGTGATGCGCCCGGATTCGTCGGAGTCGATGCAGCCGAAGGCGAACGCCTCCGACCGCGGGACCCGGATACCGGCCACGGTCACGTCGGCGCCGGACTCGATGTGCGCCTCCACCATCTGCGACGGGTCCATCCGGTAGACGTGGTCGGCACCGAAGACGACGATGTACTCCGGCTGTTCGTCGGTGATGAGGTTCATCGACTGGAAGATGGCGTCTGCGCTGCCGGTGTACCAGCGCGGGCCGAGACGCTGCTGGGCCGGAACCGGGGTGATGTACTCGCCGTGGAACCCCGACGAGAACCAGGTCTGCGAGATGTGGCGGTCCAGGGAATGCGACTTGTATTGCGTGAGCACACAGATGCGTTCGTAGCCCGCGTTGACGAGATTCGACAGGACGAAGTCGATGAGCCGATAGGCGCCGCCGAACGGGACCGCGGGCTTCGCGCGGTCCATCGTGAGCGGGTAGAGACGCTTCCCCTCACCGCCTGCGAGGACGATTCCGAGCACGTGCGGCTGTGATCTCACCTCCCCAACTTAACCGGCATCGCAGGTGCGGGCCAGATGAATCGCGCCAGTCGGTGACGGGTCGGGAAGTTTCTCGGACACAGAGATGGCAAACGCCCGAGGTTGGCATTAGCGTCGTGCCCATGAGGGTGGCGATGATGACCCGGGAGTACCCACCCGAGGTGTACGGCGGTGCCGGTGTGCACGTGACAGAACTCGTGCGACACCTGCGCGACCTCGCCACGGTCGACGTCCACTGCATGGGCGCCGAACGCGACACCGCCCATGTCTACCAACCCGATCCGGGGCTCGCCGGCGCCAACGCCGCGATCACCACGCTGTCGGCAGACCTGCGGATGGCGGTCGGTGCGGCCGCCGGGGAGCTGGCGCACTCGCACACGTGGTACACCGGGCTGGCCGGCCATCTGGCCGCCCGACTGCACGACATCCCGCACGTGATGACCGCACATTCGCTGGAGCCGATGCGTCCGTGGAAAGCCGAACAACTCGGCGGCGGATACCAGGTGTCGAGTTGGGTCGAGCGCAACGCGGTCGAGTACGCCGATGCGGTCATCGCGGTGAGTTCGGGGATGCGCAGCGATGTCTGCAACACCTATCCGCGAGTGGATCCCGAGCGGGTTCACGTGGTGCGCAACGGTATCGACACGACCAGGTGGTATCCCGTGGCCGAGCCGTTCGGTCCGGGGACGGCACCGAGCGACATGGGGCTGGACCCCGACCGCCCGGTCGTCGCTTTCGTCGGTCGCATCACCCGGCAGAAGGGTGTCCCACATCTGATCGCGGCCGCCCACCACTTCGACCCGTCGATCCAGCTCGTGTTGTGCGCCGGTGCCCCCGACACCCCGGAGATCGGGGCGGAGGTCTCCTCGGCGGTCGCCGCCCTGGCCGCCGAGCGCGACGGGGTGCACTGGGTGCGCGACATGCTTTCACATGACCGCATCCGCGAAATACTCACCGCCGCGAGCGTTTTCATCTGCCCGTCGGTGTACGAACCATTGGGCATCGTCAATCTGGAGGCGATGGCGTGCGGCACCGCCGTCGTCGCCTCCAAGGTCGGGGGCATCCCGGAGGTGGTCATGGACAACGTGACCGGCAGGCTGGTGGACTTCGACCCGGCCGATCCACGAACGTTCGAACATGCGCTCGCCGACACGGTGAACGCCGTGGTCGCCGATCCGGCCGCAGCCCGATCGATGGGATCGGCCGGACGAGCACGCGCCGAGGACGAGTTCTCGTGGAGCACCATCGCCGAGCAGACCGTGCAGGTCTATCGGACCGTCCTGCATTGACCGCGACAGGTCAGCGCGGCCGCCACGTCGTCACGGTCACCGAGACGGTGACGGGCAGCGTCGCGCCCTGCCCGGCCACCGCCTGTGCACCACGGTCGATCTCCGCGGACGTCGCGTGAAAGGCCGAGGGGCCCATCGCGACCAGGTCGGCGATGGCGGCGGCACCGAGCTCGTGTTCGGTGCGCACGACGGCGGTGTCGGCGGCGGCGAAGACGTCGTCGAGAGCTGCCTGCAGCCGTTCGTCCTTGTCGGCGCCCACGGCGAGCATGCCCATCGGGTCGACGATCTCGGCGAGGTGATCGGCATTCGGCGTGACCACCGCCAGCACACCGTCGCGATGCAGGACGCGGCCGAACTCGGCGACGTTACGGGGCGAGAAGATCGAGAGGATCGCGCCGACCGACCCCGAAGCGATCGGCAGCGGACGCCAGATGTCGGCGACGACGGCCGCCGACCGTGGATGCACCTTCGCGATCGCGCGGGCACAGTACTTCGACAGATCGATGCCGAGACCTCGCGCGGTGGGCGTCCGATCGAGACATCGGGCCAGATAGTGGCCGGTCCCCGCGCCGGCATCCACCATCATGTCGGGCCCGTCCGTGGACGCCGTCGAGGCGACGAGATCGGCGACCGTGTCCGCGACGGAGTCGAACACTCCTGAGGCGTGGACACGCCGTCGGGCGGCGACCATCGCGGCGGTGTCGGAGAGATGATGTCCCGCGCGCCCGTCGAGCAGCGACACGTAACCCTGTCGGGCGATGTCGAAACGGTGGCCTGCGTCGTCGCACACCAGCGATCCGGAGTCGGGTGCGACGCGCAGATCGGCCGTGCACACCGGACATCGCAACACGGCCTCGACCGCGCGGAGCCCGGCCGCGCCGTCGGCCACCCGACTCAGCCGGTGACCCCGCGCAACTCCTCGCCCAAAGCGGCGGCCTCGTCAGCGGTCAACTCGACCACGAGACGTCCACCACCTTCGATCGGAATCCTGACAACGATTCCACGCCCTTCCTTGGCCGCTTCGAGGGGGCCGTCCCCAGTACGTGGCTTCATCGCCGCCATTCTCGAACTCCTTCCAGAGCATTCGCCACACCGTGTGGAACAACGCCCCGACATGTACCGGCCATGTCGCAGACGCCTGGTCCATGATACGTCCTGGCCACGGTGTCGCCCCCGCGCACGGTGTCGCGTCGTGTCACGGAGCAGTCGGGTTCTGCCCCGCCGGACCGCCGGTGGCGGCCTGCGAATCCTCGCCGTCACGCCGCTGGAGGTCGTGCACCACACCGCGCAACTCGTCGAGCTCACGAGCGAGCTTCTCCAATGCCCAGTCCACCTCGGTGGGCGAATATCCCCGGAAGGTCTGTGCGAAAGCGAGGTCCCGGACGTTGTCGCCGGTGATGCCCGCACGGGGTAGTCGGGTGAGTGTGGTGCCGCGTTCGAGCGGGGGCAGTTCCTCGCCCCGCCCGAACACGAACCAGACCGCAGCGAAAACCGCGGCCACCACGACGGCCATGATCAGCAGGTACAGCAGCAACGTCTGCATGACATCCATGGTGGCAGACCGCGGCCGCCGACCCGACACGGCGCGACGATGCGGTCGTCGACGACGCGCCGTCAGGCCCGACTCAGGAGGCCATCTCCGTATCGACGGGCTCGGCCGGGCGCAATGTGTTCATCGGCGGACGATCCTCGAGGTACACCTCGGTGGTGTGCGGCGTGAACGAACCATCGGGTTCGGCCGTGAACTGGGTCAGCCCGATCCCGGAATCCTCGATACCGCAACGACGCATCAGGGTTCCCACGATCTGTCGGCTCATCACCCCGAGCTCGACGAGCGGCCGGTTGCGATGTGTGCGCACACCGAGATTGACCTGTCCGATGCCTTCGAGCCCGTAGCGGTCGAAGGTGTCGACGAGCAGTCCGATCTCGACACCGTAGCCGGGGGCGAACGGCACCGACGAGAGCAGTTCCCGGGTGCCCGCGTATTCGCCGCCGAGCGGCTGCAGCACCCCGGTCAGGTCCGGGCGCTGCGAGGCCAGCAACGGACGCGCGACCAGCTCGGTCACCCGCCCGCCCCCGTTGGCGTCGTGTTGACCACCGGTCCGCAGGGGACGGCGGTAGTAGCCCTTGACCAGTTGGATACGCGAATCGATCAGCAGCGGCCCGAGCATCTTCGGCACGAACATCGGGTCTGGGTCGATGAGGTCGGAGTCGACGAAGGCGATGATGTCGCCGGTCGCCGCGGCGATGGACCGCCAGAGCACCTCGCCCTTGCCCTTGACCGGGTCGAGTTCGGGAACGGCCTGCTCGCGGCTGATCACCGTCGCGCCCGCGGCACGTGCACGTTCCGCGGTGGCATCGGTGGAGCCGGAGTCGAGCACGATCAGTTCGTCGACGAGCGTTCCGTACAGGGGACGGATGGAGGCGATCACGTCGGCGACGGTCTCCTCCTCGTCGAGGGCGGGCAGCACCACCGACACGGTGCGACCGGCCTTGGCGGCGACGAGCTCGTCGATGGTCCAGTCCGGTTGTTCCCAGGTGTGGGTCGCGGCCCACCTCCTGCGGGCGCTGGTGGCGTCGGACGGATGGGTGTCCGCGGGGGTCGGCCAGATGGCTGTCTTGTCACGGTTGTTGGCTGTTGTCGCCGTGTGGCGGTTCCGGGTCCGGCGTACCTGTTCGGTCATGCGAGTCCCCTGACTGTTCGGGCGGGTGATCGAGTCCCCGCGATGGCAGCGACCATGTCGACCACGCGACGGGTCGCGGCGACCTCGTGGACACGAAAGATCCGTGCGCCTGCAGCGGCACTCAGAGCTGTCGCGGCCAAGGTCCCCTCGAGCCGTTCATCGAGATCCACACCCAGAGTCTCCCCTACGAAGTCCTTGTTGCTCAGCGCCATAAGCACTGGCCAGCCGGTATTAACAAGAACGTTCACGTGGCGTAACAAGGCGAGCCCGTGGTGGGTGTTCTTGCCGAAATCATGTGTCGGATCGATCACGATCGAGTCCCGCTCGACACCTGCCTCGAGCGCCCTGCGGGCCGCTCCGGTCACCTCGTCGACGACATCGGCGACCACGTCGTCGTAGGCGACGCGGTGTGGACGGGTGCGCACGACGGCTCCACCGGTGTGCGAGCAGACGATCCCGGCCCGCGCTGCCGCAGCCACCTTGACCAGATCCTGATCGGCGCCCGCCCAGGTGTCGTTGATGAGATCGGCACCCACGGCGCACGCGCGCTGCGCCACCTCGCTGCGCCAGGTGTCCACGCTGATGAGGACGTCGGGGTAGCGCTCGCGCACCCACGCGATCATCGGGACAACGCGCTCGGTCTCGGTCGCGGCGTCGACGTCGTCGCCCGGTCCCGCCTTCACGCCCCCGATGTCGACGATGTCGGCGCCTTCGTCGACCACTCGTGCCACCCGCTCCTGGGCAGCCGTGTCCGTGAAGCTCGCGCCTTTGTCGTAGAACGAGTCCGGCGTCCGATTGACGATCGCCATGACCAGGGCACGGTCGGTCGCGACGGGTTTACCGCACAACGTCGGAAGCATGCGTCCCAGGGTAACGATGCCCGCTCAGACGGACAGGTCAGCCCTTCGGCGCCTTGGCATTCGCCACGTGGTCGACATAGCCGTCGTAGAAGTCGACGTATCCCTCACCGCGCCCGGCGAGCACGTACACCGGGTCGTCCCCGGTCTTCTCGTAGCCCTCCTCGCGCAGCTCGACCTTACGGTTCTTGAATGTCGAGGTCTGCTCGAGATGGTCGACGACGCGCAGGAACAGCGGGACCGCATACGCCGGCAGCACCGAGTACAGGTGCGCGGCCAGTTCACCGAGATCCAGGTCGGTGCCCTCGCGCAACGTGATCGCACCCATCCCGGCACGACCGTCGGTGCCCGGGACGGCGACGCCGTAAACCACCGACTGTTCGATCGCGCCGAACGAATCGAGTGCTGCCTCGACCTCGGTGGTCGCCACGTTCTCGCCCTTCCAACGGAAGGTGTCGCCGAGGCGGTCGACGAAGGCGATGTGTGAGAAGCCCTGATCCCGGACGAGGTCTCCGGAGTTGAAGTAAGCGTCACCCGCTTTGAAGGCGTCACGCACGATCTTCTTCTCGGTCGCCTCGGCGTCCGTGTAACCGTCGAGCGGAACCCGCTCGCTGATCTCGGCGATGAGCAGGCCCGTCCCGCCTTTACCGACCTCGGTGAGCCGTCCCTCGGCGTCACGCCGGGGTTCACCGTGCTCGTCGTACTCGACGATCTTGTAGGGCAACGGACAGAACCCCGCCGTCCGGTCGACGCTGAACGCGTTGACGAAGGCCAGATTGAGTTCGCTCGCCCCGTAGAACTCCACGATGCGTTCGATGCCGAAGCGCTCGGCGAACCGATCCCAGATCTCCGGGCGCATGCCGTTGCCGATGATCACCTTGACCGCGTGCTGACGATCGGTCGGCTTCTCCGGCTGCGCCAGCAGGTACCGGCACAGTTCACCGATGTAGCAGAACGCGGTGGCCCGGTTGAGGATCACCTCGTCCCAGAATCGCGACGCGGAGAACTGCCGCCCGATGGCGATACACGCCCCCGAGGCCAGCACCGATGCCAGCGCCACCGACAACGCGTTGTTGTGGTAGAGCGGCAGCGGAACGTACATGGTGTCGCTGTGCCGCAAACGCACTGCGAGACCGCCGATTCCGGACAGACTGGCCAGCCACCGGTTGTGGCTCATGACGCTCGCCTTGGGCAGCCCGGTGGTGCCGGAGGTGAAGATGTAGAACGCCTTGGTGGACGCGGGCAGTGTCTCGGTGACGTCCGGATTGCGCTCCGAACGCCCCTCGGCGGCCGCGTCGAAGGCGGCGTAGTCGAAGACGTGATCGGGCAGCACCGACGACGGGATCGACTCGAAGGCCTCGGCACAGTCGGGATCGTGGACCAGCACCGTCGCGTCGAGCAGCTTCATGCTGTGCTCGATGACGTTGCCGCGCTGGTTGTAGTTGAGCATGCCTGCGACCGCACCGAGTTTGACGGTCGCGAGCATGAGCATGAGTTCGGTCGGCGAGTTCTTGGCCAGGATGCCGACCACGTCGCCACGACCGACACCGCGGTCGGCGAGCACCGCGGCATACCGGTTGACGCGACGGTTGGCCTCGCCGTAGGTCATCGACCGGCCCTCGAAGCGGATGAACGGGCGATCCGGGTGTGCCGACGCATGCTTCTGGAAGATCGAACCGATGGTGCGCTTGGCCTCCGGCGGACGACGGATCAGTCCGGGCGCATGTCGAGCCATGCTCGTGGCATGCGGGGCCATCTTCACGACGCCACGGATCAGGTCGGTGAGACCGACGGCGTCGTGGGTGTCACTGCTCGGCATCAGGCAACTACTCCGCTTCTTCGTGGGTGGCCGGTCGCGACAATGCGCGTTGACGGACTATGACCTACCTTACCGATGAGTAGCAAGTTGGATCGCCGTGACCACCGACTCGGCGACCAGCAGTCGGTCCAGCGCGGCCCGGGACACGAATCCACGACCCGACAGGTCGTCGAGCCAACCGAGCAGCGGTGCGTAGAACCCGAACGGATCGAGCAGCACCACCGGCTTGTCGTGCATCCCCAGGTAGCCGCCCGTCCACGTCTCGAACAGTTCCTCCAGCGTGCCGATGCCACCGGGCATGGTGATGAACCCGTCGGCCCGCTCGTCCATGAGACGTTTGCGCTCACGCATGGTCTCGGTGACCACGAGTTCGTCGGCACCGAGGTCGGCCACCTCACGTTCCATGAGCGCGCGCGGGATGATGCCCACCGTCGGCCCGCCCGCGGCGCGGGTGGCCTCGGCGACCGCGCCCATCATCGAGATGTTCCCGCCGCCGGAGACGAGGGTGTGACCTCCCGACCCGATCGCGGTACCCAGCTCGGCCGCGAGCGAGATGAACGTGTCGTCGACTGGACCGGACGCGCAGTAGACGCAGATGGCACTCATCGCCCACCGCGCCCGGCGGCCGCGGCGGAGATGATCTCGACGGCCTCGGACGGATGGTCGACCAGATGCAGCAGATCCAAATCGTCTGCGGAGATCATCTTCTTGGCCAACAACACCTCTCGCATCCAGTCGATGAGTCCCGACCAGTGGTCACGGCCGATCAACACGATGGGGAACCGCACCACCTTCTTCGTCTGCACCAGCGTCAACGCCTCGAACATCTCGTCGAGGGTGCCGAAGCCGCCCGGCAAGCAGACGAAGGCCTGCGCATACTTCACGAACATCGTCTTGCGGACGAAGAAATAGCGGAAGTGCATGCCGATGTCGACCCACTCGTTGAGGTGCTGTTCGAACGGCAACTCGATGTTCAGACCGATGGACTTCGCCCCGGCATTCCAGGCCCCGCGATTGGCGGCCTCCATTGCGCCGGGTCCGCCTCCGGTGATCACCGCGTACCCGGCCTCGCCCAACACCCTGCCGAGTTCGGTGGCCTGCTCGAACTCCGGGCTGCCCGGCACCAATCGGGCCGACCCGAACACCGTGACCGCCTCGGCGACCTCACTCATGGCATCGAAACCCGCGACGAACTCCGACTGGATGCGCAGCACCCGCCAGGAGTCACGCATGGTGCGTTCGGCCCGCAGCTCCTGATCGCGCGGGTCCACCCATTCGAGGAAGCGACGGTCGGTCGTCTTGGCGGTCTCGGCTTCTTCCCGCCGCACCCGAACCGGGCCCACATAGCGGGTCTCCGCTCCTGCCGGATCCTCGGCACGGTGACGACCGGCCACCTCGTCGGTCGACTCGGGATCGTCGGTGAAATCAGGATCGTCGGTGGAATCGGGCTGCTCTGCTGCCATGCGCATCACGCTAACGGTTTGCCCGACAAGAACGCACGCAGCAGGTCGGTCACCGCCTCGATCTGGGATACGGGCACCCGCTCGTCGACCCGGTGGGCGAGATTCGGATCGCCGGGGCCGAGGTTGACCGCGGGGATCCCACGAGCGGAGAACCGTGACACGTCCGTCCAGCCGTACTTGGCCCGGAACCGACCGCCTGCGGCCTCCACCAACGCGGCCGCGGCCGGATGTGACAGTCCCGGAAGGGCTCCCGCCGCCGAGTCGGTGACCTCGAACCCGAGCTGACCGTCGTCGAGGTGCACGGCGAACACCTCGCGCACGTGGTCGATCGCCTGCTCGACGCTGCGGTCGGGTGCGAACCGGAAGTTGACGTCGACATGTGCCTCGTCGGGGACGACGTTGCCGGCCACCCCGCCGGCGATGCCCACCGCCGACAGGCCCTCGCGGTACTCGCAGCCGTCGATGTCCACCCGCCGGGGCCGGTAGGCGGCGAGTGTCGACAGCACGCCACCGAGTTTGTGAATCGCGTTGTCGCCCATCCACGATCGTGCGGAGTGTGCCCGCACACCGCGTGCAGTCAACCGCACCCGCGCCGTGCCCTGGCAGCCGGCCTCGATGAGCCCACCGGTGGGCTCGCCGAGGATCGCGACGTCGCCCTGCAACCACTGCGGCAGTTCACGTTCGATCACACCGAGCCCGTTGTGGACGGCGGCGATCTCCTCGCAGTCGTAGAAGATGAGGGTCAGATCGTGTGCGGGTTCGGCCATGGTCGCCGCGAGATGCAGGAACACCGCGTCCCCGGATTTCATGTCGACGGTGCCGCACCCGCGCAGGACGTCACCCTCCTCGGGGTCGGTGTCGCGACGATGTGGGAGGTTGCCGGCGACCGGCACGGTGTCGAGATGGCCGGCGAGGATGACCCGGCTCGCGCGGCCGCGATCGGTGCGCGCGAGGACGCGGTTGCCGTGCCGCAACACCTCGAAACCGGTTGTCTGGGTACGGAGTGCGGCCTCCACGGCGTCTGCGATCGCGGACTCGTGACGCGACTCGCTCTCGACGTCCACGAGCGCGGCAGTCAGGTCGACGGGATCTGTGTGCAGATCGAGGGCAGGCGTGCTCACCTGCTCACCGTAGCGTGCACAGCCGCCGGACCGGCGAACTCATCAGGTCACTTGGTGTAACGGGGTTCGTACAGTGCGACGGTGAAGCCACCGGGAACCGCGAAGTGCGTGACGAGCCCGTAGCCGTGATCCTCTATGTCCCCGACGAACTCCACTCCACGGCCCTTCAACTGCGCGACCGTCTCCTCGATGTGGTCGCAGTAGAAGGAGATGTCGGCGGTGCCCGACGGAGGAGCAGTGCCGTCGGTGGGATGGATCCCGAGATCGGCTTCCGGCGCGTCGAAGATGAGCCACCCGTCGCCGGTGTCGCTGCCGGGCAACTGCAGCTTGTCCCTGATGAACTCGCGCAGCGCCCGATCCTCGGACGAATAGAACATCGCATGCATGCCACGGATCATGAGGTTCTCCCGGTGGTCGACATCGATCGGCTCCACCTCGATCATGCCCGTCGAGACGGCATCCTTCGAGCCCGCCGTCGACATCGGCCCGTCGCCGGCGACCGGTAAGGTGTGCACCCGTGACGACGAATGGCGCTTTCGCAACCGGCATAGCCACGGTGACCGACGGTGGATCGGCCGACACCGGCGTGGTCCTCGACGTGTGGTTCCCCACCCTCGAACTCGACAGCCCGGGCACCTCCGAAACCGTGGTGCTCGACGGCGACGACATCCCGCAGGACCTGCGAGATCTCGTCGGGACCGACGCGGCGCGCGGGGTCAAGACCGTCGCGGTGCGTACCAGCATCAGCGACCTGAGCGCTGCGCCGGATGACGCCTACGACGTCTACCTGCGCCTGCATCTGCTCTCCCATCGCCTGGTCACTCCGCACGGGACGAACCTCGAAGGCATCTTCGGCCTGCTCTCCAACGTGGTGTGGACCAATCACGGACCGTGCCCCATCGACGGATTCGAGAAGACCCGTGCCCGCCTGAAGGCGCGCGGACCGGTCACCGTGTACAGCGTCGACAAGTTCCCGCGGATGGTCGACTACGTGCTTCCCGGCGGGGTGCGGATCGGCGACGCCGACCGCGTTCGACTCGGTGCGCACCTGGCCCCCGGCACCACGGTGATGCACGAGGGTTTCGTGAACTACAACGCGGGCACCCTCGGATCCTCGATGGTCGAGGGTCGCATCTCGGCGGGCGTCGTCGTCGGCGACGGCTCCGACATCGGTGGCGGCGCCTCGACGATGGGCACACTGTCCGGCGGCGGCAAGGAGATCATCTCCCTGGGCAAGCGGTGCCTGCTCGGCGCCAACTCCGGATGCGGTATCCCCCTCGGCGACGACTGCGTTGTCGAGGCCGGCCTCTACGTGACCGCGGGCACCAAGGTCACCGGCCCGGACGGATCGTCGGTGAAGGCGCGCGAGTTGGCCGGACAGTCGAATCTCCTGTTCCGCCGCAACAGCCTGACCGGTGCGGTCGAGGTGGTGCCGTGGAAGGGCGACGGCATCGCACTCAACGAAGCCCTGCACAAGCACAACTGACCACAAGCACCACTGAGCACGACCGACGCGCCAGGGCCCGGACGGTGCACCCGTCCGGGCCCTGCGCTCGTCCGGGCCATGCGCTCAGGCCGTCAGGCGAGACGCCGCGGCGGCGATCCGTTCGTCGGTCGCCGTGAGCGCCATCCGCACATGTCGATTCCCGCTCGGTCCGTAGAAGTCACCCGGCGCCACCAGGATGCCGCGATCGGCCAGCCAGTCCAGCGTGAACCGGCTGTCCTCGTCGCGCGTGGCCCACAGGTAGAGCCCCGCCTCGGAATGGTCGACGCGGAACCCGGCCGAACGCACCGCGGCGAGCAGGGTCTCACGACGCGTCCGATACCGTTCCCGCTGTTCGTCGACGTGCCGGTCGTCGTTGAGCGCCGCGGTCATCGCCCCCTGCACGGGGAACGGGACGATCAGACCGGAATGCTTGCGCACGGCGAGCACCTCCTCGATCAGACTCGGATCGCCCGCGAGGAAGCCCGCACGGTAGGACGCCAGGTTCGACACCTTCGACAACGAGTGCACGGCGATCAGCCCGGTGTGGTCACCGTCGCTGACCCGGCGGTCCAGCACCGACACCGCCTCGGAGTCCCAGGCCAGGCCGAGGTAGCACTCATCGGACACCACGATCGCGCCGCGTTCACGAGCCCACGACACCACCTTGCGCAGATGATCGACCCCGAGCACCTTGCCGGTCGGGTTCGACGGGGAGTTGAGGAAGATCAGCGCGGGCGACGTCGGGCCGAGCTGGACCGTCGAGTCGGCGCGCACCGGCGTCGCACCGGCCAACAGTGCCCCGACCTCGTAGGTCGGGTAGGCGACCTCGGGGATCACGACGACGTCACCGGCACCGATGCCGAGCGTCGAGACGATCCCCGCGATGGCCTCCTTGGTGCCGATCACCGGCAACACACCGGACTCGTCGAGACCACCGGCGCCGTAGCGACGGTCCATCGCGCCCACGATCGCGGCCCGCAGTTCCGGCGTGCCGATCGTGGTGGGATACCCCGGGAATCCCGACGACGCGGTCAGCGCCTCGCGGATGACCGAATCCACGGTGTCCACCGGCGTACCCACGGACAGGTCGACGATGCCGTCGATGTGTGCCGACGCACGTGCCCGCGCAGCCCCGATGGTGTCCCACGGGAAGTCGGGCAGCGAACTCGAGACGCGTCGTCGGGCCGGGAATCCTGAAGTGCCCACGGGTGGGCTCAGTCCTCTTCGTTCATGGGTGGCAGAGACTTGACGAACGCGGCATCCGCGTCGACCTTGCCGACCTTGCTGGCACCGCCCGGCGACCCGAGGTCGTCGAAGAAGTCCGCGTTGGCGCTGACGTAGGGCTCCCACTCGTCGGGCACATCATCTTCGTAGAAGATCGCCTCCACCGGGCACACCGGCTCACAGGCACCGCAGTCGACGCACTCGTCGGGCTGGATGTAGAGCATCCGCCCGCCCTCGTAGATGCAGTCCACCGGGCATTCCTCGACGCAGGCCTTGTCCAGGACATCCACACAAGGCTCCGCGATGATGTAGGTCACCACTATCTCCTTCGCTGCAAACTCTCGGCCGCCGGCCTGTGCCCGCGGAGGTGCCCTCCCGAGGTGTCCCGACGGCTCGGCGCGTGGGCTGGACGCGCCGTCATCACGGACCGTGCAGCGTGCTCGCGCCATGACCGCTCATCGGGTGAGTCGCACACCGGTCCGCATCCCAGACTATCGGGCGCGGGCTGGGCCCACCGACACCCGCCCCCGCCAAATCCGGCCGGAGTTACCGGGATCACAGCCGAGCACCGACGCCGATGTCGCCGGTCGTTGCGATCATGGCGCCGGAAACCCTCGACGCGGATGCCGTCACCGATCAACCTGGGAGCCGTGACCGAGTACGAGCGCACGACGGGACGTCCACGCGTGACAGGGATGTGTCCGGGCTGTCGTCACTGACGAGCCCCCTCCCCTCCTCGACCCGACTCGGAGCATCCATGACCGCCACCCTGCCTCGCGCCTCCCGTCCCGACTCTCGCCGGCCCGGCACCCGGACGTCGGCCGCGACCCGCAACGACGCCACGTCGACGCGGTCGGCCCATCTCCCCACCCGGCTTCGTCCCGCCGATCTCCTGCGCATCACCGACCAGGGTGTCGCCGACGTCCTCGACGGCACCTACGACCATCTGCTTCCGCAGTCCTGGGACCCGGTGGAGCGGTGGGCGGCCCGGCTCGAATCCGACGACGACCTGGACCTGTGGCTGATCAGCTGGACCCCGGACCGGTCGACCGAACTGCACGACCACGCCGGCTCGCTGGGCGCCCTCACGGTGTTGTCGGGCTCACTGCGTGAGTACCGGTGGACGGGTCGTGACCTCGCACTGCGCGTCCTCGGTCCCGGCGACCAGGCGGCGTTCCCGCTCGGCTGGGTCCACGACGTCCAGCGTCACGATCCGCTGCCGACGGCCGAGGGCGGCGACGGTGAACTCGCGTCGGGCCCCACGCTCAGCGTGCATGCCTACTCACCGCCGCTGACCGCGATGTCGTTCTACGCTGTCACCGAGCACGCCACCCTGCGCCGCACCCGCACCGAACTCACCGACGAACCGGAGTGACCGCCGTGCCGACGACCATCGACGACATGCTGCTGACCGCCCGTGATCGGCTCGAGCGTCTCCGCGCGCACGACGTCGCCGCCGAACTCGCCGCCGGGGCGGTGCTCGTCGACATCCGGCCTGCTGCGCAACGCGCCGCGGAGGGCGAGGCGCCGGGCGCCCTGGTGATCGAACGCAACGTGTTGGAATGGCGCTGCGACCCGGCCAGTGACGCCCGCGTACCCGAGGCCGTCGACCACGACGTGCGCTGGATCATCCTCTGTTCACAGGGCTACACATCCAGTCTCGCCGCTGCGGCACTCCAGCAGCTCGGCCTCCACCGCGCCACCGACGTCGCCGGCGGTTACGAGGCTCTCCGTGCAGTCGAGAGCCCTACCGTCGACGACACCACCGCCGAGGGTTCCGCCGCCGAGTACTCCGCCGTCGAGGTCGGTGCGGTCGAGGACGGTGCCGCTGAGGGCTCGGCCGTCGAGGACTCCACCCCCGCCTGACGCGACAACAACCGGATTTCCGCCGACAGCAACCTCTTTCCTCGCGACAGCAACCGACACTCCCGCGACAGCAACCAGATTTCGCGCGAGAGCAACCACTTCCCCCGCGACAGCACCGACACCCCCGCGACAGCAACCGGTTTCTCAGCAAGAGCAACTGGTCTCGAGGCAGGCGATGAGCGATCCGTCTGCCGCGCCGGGCTTCGCGAGCCCAATCCTCAGGCCGGATCCCTTTGGCGGTGGCGCCTCACGCGAGTGATCGCCTGCTCGAACGTGGTGCTGCCGACCAGTCGCCCGGTTTAGTCGCACCGGAACCACTTCGGACAGGTCGACGCCATCATCGATGAAACCGGTTGCTGTCGCTGAGAATCTGGTTGCTCTCGCGCGAAAAGAGGTTGCTCTCGCGAGGGTGGCGGTTGCTGTCGCGCGAAATCTGGTTGCTGTCGCGGGGGTGGCGGTTGCTGTGGCGGTCAGGCGACCGCGGGCCAGGGGCGACCGTTCGGGTTCACCGGCGCGGCCAGGCCCGTGTCCGGATCGGACACGGCCGCAACGTGTTCGGACAACGACGGGTCGATCCACGAGGAACCGGCCAGCACGTAGGGCGGCTGGGCGGTGATGCGTTCGGTGAGGACGTAGCCCGACTCCGCGGTGATCTCGGCGAGCACGTCCAGATTCGGCCAGGGACGTTCGGGATTCACGTGATCGGGGGTCAGCGGCGACACACCACCCCAGTCGTCGACGCCGGAGGCGATCAGGGCCGCGCATTCCTCACGTGACACCAGGTTGGGCGGCGCCTGCACCCGCATGTGCGGCCCCAGGACGATGCGCGCCACCGCCACCGCGGCCAAGAACTCCGTCATCTCGGCGTCGGGTGTACCGCGCATCGCGGTATCGGGCTTGGCCCGGAAGTTCTGCACGATGACCTCTTGGATATGACCGTGATCGCGGTGAATGTCGGCCATGGCCAGAATGGATTCGGCTCGCTCGGCCGGCGTCTCGCCGATCCCGACGAGGATGCCCGTCGTGAACGGGACACGCTCCGCACCCGCATCGCGCAGCACCTGCAGACGGACGAGCGGATCCTTGTCCGGGCTGCCGTAATGCGGCTGCCCCTTCTCGGTGAACAGTCGCCGAGAGGTCGTCTCGAGCATCATGCCCATCGACGGCGCGACCGGACGCAGTCGTCGTATCTCCTCGGCACTCATGACGCCGGGATTCAGATGCGGCAGCAGACCGGTCTCCTCGAGCACGGCGACGGCAGCCGCACGCACATAGTCGAGTGTCGAGCTGTAGCCGCGCGCCGACAACCAGTCCCCCGCCTGTGCCCAGCGCGCCTCGGGCCGATCACCGAGGGTGAACAGCGCCTCCTTGCAACCGAGTTCGGCACCCTTGCGGGCGAGGGCGACGACCTCGTCGAGTTCGAGATACATACCGTGCCCCTCGCGGGCCAGTTTGCCGGGCACGGTGACGAACGTGCAGTAGTGGCAGCGATCCCGACACAGTCTGGTGAGCGGGATGAACACCTTGCGCGAGTACGTGATCTGTCCATCACGTCCGGCCGCCGCCAGCCCCTGGTCGCGCAGTTCGCCTGCGACCGCTTGCAATTCGGTGAGATCCTCGCCGGCGCACCCCAGCAGTGCGGTCGCTGTCGGCAGGTCGATCGATTCACCCGCCCGCGCCGCGGCCAGAGCGGCAGAGATCTGCATGTCATCGGCCATCGTGTTCACCTCCGTTGTCGGACAATGCCATTCCCCACTCGGGACCGCCGGCGGAGTCGGGCGGATTCGGATCGATCAGGTACGGCTCGGGCGCGAAGGTCCCGTTGCGTTCGCGGAACGACACCGCAGTCCCCGGCCAGAGCAACGTGAGCCGCCCGCTACGCGGATCGACATACCAACTGTCGCACCCGGTCAGCCAGACCGTCGACGCACTGCGTCGGTCGATCTCGGCGGTATACGATTCCTCGGCTCGCGCGGACACCTCGATGGCACGACTTCCGCTGCGCGCCAAGAAGTCCAGTGCACCGACCACGTAGTCGAGCTGGGTCTCGATCATGTAGATCGCCGAATTGTGGCCGAGCGCGGCATTCGGCCCGTCGAGGACGAACATGTTCGGGAACCCGCTCACCGTCGTCGACGCGTAGGACACCATGCCGTCGGCCCAGTGGTCGGCGAGCACCCGACCGTCACGGCCCCGGACGCGTGCCGCCGCCGGTGGCCGCGTCGCCTCGAAACCCGTTGCCATCACGAGCAGGTCGAGATCGTAGGTGTTGCCGCTCACCGCACGCGCCTTGCACTCCACGACCGAATCCAGCGCCGACGGTTCGAACACCACATTCGGTTGCTGCAGCGCCGGATAGAAGTCGTCGCTCAACAGGATTCTCTTGCAGCCGATCTCGTAGTCCGGCGTGAGCATGTCACGCAACGACGGATTGTCGACCTGCCGGTGCAGGTGTCCCAACGCCCGATCCCGGATCTCGTCGATGTCCGGGTGACGACCGAGTCTCTGCCCGAACGCCTTGTCGGCGTCGACGAGCATCTGGTCGCGCCGCGCCTGCGCATTCGCGGGAACCTGCATCTCGGCACGTTCGGCCGCGGAGAACCGACGATCCTCACGCGGCACCACGTACGGCGGGGTCCGGGAGAACACGACGAGTTCCTCTGCGTCGGCGGCCAGATGCGGGATCACCTGCACGGCCGACGCCCCGGTCCCGACGACACCGATCCGTTCGGCGCCGGCCAGCAGCTCGTCGTCCCACGTTGCGGTGTGCATCACCGCACCGGTGAACGTGTCGAGTCCGTCGACTTCGGGCAGGTGGGGTTCGGAGAGCCTGCCGACCGCCATCACCAGGACACGGGCACGCACCGGACCGGTGGTCGTGGTGAGCATCCAGCATGCTTCGTCGGCGTCCCAACGAGCCTGTTCGAGCGCGCAGCCGAGACGGATGTGCGGTCCGAGCCCCTCGTCGTCGACGGTGCGCTGCAGATACCGCTGGATGTCGGCACCTTTGGGGTAGAGACTCTCCCAGTCCGACGGCGGGCGGAACGAGAACGAGTACAGGTGCGCCGGGATGTCACACGCGATACCGGGATACGTGTTGTCGCGCCAGGTGCCACCGACGGCAGGCGCGCGTTCGAGGACCACGAAGGATTCCCGTGCACGCCTGGCCAATTGGGTTGCCATGCCGATCCCGGCAAACCCGGCACCGACGATCGCGACCTCGACCTCGTGCGTCGGCGGCATCGGGGCGGTCACGAACGCACCTGTGGGATCGGGATGAGACGGTCGGCGGGCGGTTCGGTGTACCGCGTGGTGCGCTGTCGCGGCGATCGACCGACCCGGGCGGCGATGTCGGCGAGTTCGTCGACCGAGAGCACGCGACCCGCCTCCTGTCCGGCGCCCGGCATCAGCTCACCGTCGAGGAGCAAGCCACCGATGTCGTCGGCGCCGCCACGCAGCAACTCCTCGACGACGTCGCGGTCGAGCTTCGTCCAGGCCACCTGCAGATGGTCGAAGTGGCCGAGGGTGAGCAGGCGGGCGACCGCGTGCACGGCGCGGGTCTCGCGCCGAGACACCGCGGTTGTCGCCGTCGCGGCCAGGTGTCCGGGTGCAGTGTCGGGCAACATCGGCATCAGGATCAGCTCACTGAATCCGCCCGTCCGGCTTTGGATCTCAGTGAGCAACCGCAGATGGGCAACCTGCTGGCGGGCGGTTTCGACGTGCCCGTAGAGCAGGGTCGCGGTGGAGAACAGGCCGACGCCGTGAGCGGCCTCGATCGACGACACCCAGGCCGAGACCGGCGCCGCGGCCCCGCCCGAAAGATGGGCACGGACCTCGTCGTCGAGAACCTGCGCACCCGTCCCGGGAACCGATCCGAGGCCCGCGTCGCGTGCACGACCCAGGAACTCCGTCACCGTGATGTCCATCCGTCGGGCGCCGTCGCGGACCTCCGCAGGGCGGAACGCATGCAGGTGTAGCTCCGGTGCCGTCGCGTGAACCCGCTCGATCAGACGGAGGTACCCGTCGGCGGGCGCATCGTCGGGGATCGGTCCCTGCATGCAGATCTCGGTGGCGCCGATCCGCCAGGCCTCGTCGACCAGCGCGTCGAGGGCGGGCACATCGGACCGCCCCGACGCCACCACGGTGGTGTCGAGGTTCCGGTTGACCACGAACGTCAGCGCGTCGGGATCGGTGACACTCCGACGCGCGGAGTCCGCCGTCGCACACAATTCATCGAGCTGCGACCCGGACGCACCGAGCAGCGCAACCCATTCGTCATCGGTGAGCGACGCCGGATCGTCGGCGACGTGACGTAGCGCCGCCCGGGTATCCTCCGCCGCGGCGTGCGCGTCCCGAGCCCACTCCCGCAGGACCATTCCCTCACTCTATCCGTCGGCGCGCGGACGGCGTCGTGGCGTCCGCGCGCCGACGATGGGTGGGTGCGTCGACGCCGGTCAGAGCTCCGGTTCGGGGAGTCGGCCCGACCGCGCCAACAGTGCAGGCAGACCGGCACCGATCACGAGCAACAGCAGGGTCGGCAGCAGCAGTGTGCCGTCGGGGACGAGGGCGACGTCGCCGCCGGGCCCCGACAGTGCCCCGATCACCAACGCCAGCAGCCACGCGATCAGCGGCAGATAGCGCACCGGGGAGTCGGTGTGGGCTGCGGCCAGCCATAGCAGCACGCTGTTGACGACACCGGCAACGACGGCCGCGACCGGGATCGCCACCCCACCGAATCGGAGGTAGGCGAACGCCACCGACATGACACCGACGACGAAACCGTCGACGACGAGCATCGCCATCAGGATGCGATCCGGCCAGCGCATCACGGGACGCCCTCGAACAGGTCGGTTTCGCGGGTGCCCGGTCCATGCGTACCCGGCGCACCGACGGTGCGGATGAAGAACTCGGTTGCCGGGATCGGCTGCAGGATGTTGTTCGACAAGGCGTACTCGGTACCCGACTCGGCAACCGTCACCTGGGTGGCGTGCGCGGCCAGGGCGGCGACCTTGCGTTCGTACCACGCACCGATGTCGATCGCGGTGGTGATCTCGTCGTCGGGATGGCTGGGCAGTTCGGCGGTGTCGGGCATCCGCCACCCGACCGGAACCCGGTCGGCCGCATCGGCGAGGCCGGTCACCAGCGCCGAGCGCTCGGTGATCGATTCGTAGACCTTGAGGTCGGCGCGGACCGCCTCGGACAGGCGGGCCACCGCGGCCACCGTGGTCTGGTGCACCAGCACGTGATCGGGATGACCGTAGGTTCCCGCGTCGTCGTAGGTGACGATGACCTGCGGTGCGAACGATTCGATCTCCGCGGTCAAGGTGTCGACCAGGTCGTCGAACGACGCCTGCACCAGAGCTCGCGGATGGCGCGCCGACGGTGCGCCGGCCATCCCGGAATCCCGCCAGTGCCCGGCGCCGCCGAGAAAGCGGGGACGCAGGGGCTGCCGATCCGGCGGACCCAGCGCAACGAGTGCGCGGGTCAGCTCCAGGATGCGGAAGCCACCGAGTTGGTCGGCGCCGCCGTCGGCCACCAACTGCGCCCATTCGTCACCGATGACCTCACCCTCCTCGCCGAGGGTGAAGGTGAGCACGCGGACGTCGACGCCCTCGTCGAGATACTTGGCGATCACGCCACCGGTCTGGATGGTCTCGTCGTCGGGATGCGCGTGCAGCAGCAACAGCCTGCGGGCGACTCGGTCGGTCATGACAACTCCCACGACACCGTGTCACCGAAGATGCCGACCTGGATCGGCCCCGTCAACGGAGCGTTGCGCACCGTGCCGTTCGACCCGACGAGCGTCGAATCCTGGTACAGCGGTTGATAGATCGCCTGTTCGGCGAGCAGCGGCTCGGCCTCGGTCAGCTGCGGCAGCGGATCGGCCGCCGACAGCGCTGCACCGGCCAGCGCACTCAATTCGGGATCGCACACACCGGACAGGTTGCTCGCGTAACTGTCCCCGGAGGCACCGGTCTGACCCGGGGCCACACTGGTCGGTGTCGGTGGCGTCGCGATGGACGGGGCGGTCCCCGGCTTGGGCGCCTCACAGTCGACCTGCGACGCGAACGAGGCCGCAGGCGGCACGCCGAGGCCGGTCCATCCGACGACGAGGTCGACCCGAGAATTGGTCAGGGCCACGCCGTACAGCTCGCTGTTGGGCAGCACGACCACGGCGGCGCGCACACCCTTGCCCCGCAACTGGTCCACGATGTTGGCCGCCGCGGACACCGACCGCGGGTCACCGGAGATCGCACCGACCCGCACGACCAGGTCGTCGTCGTCCTTGCGGTAGGGATCGACTCCCTCGGGCAGCGGCTTGATCTCGACGCCGTCGACGGTCGTCGGTGTCGAACCCTCGGCCGAGGAACTCGGAGTCGGACTGGTCGACGGGGCACCACTCGATGGGGCACCGCTCGATCGGGGCGACTGCTCGCCGGAACTGGTCGGCGACGACGTCGCCTCGGCGGCGGGCACCCGGCGGTACCCCGCGTCGGCGAGCAGACCGACGATCGTGGCGTCCGACGGGCGGGCCCGGTCGACCGGGAAGTAGCCCGGATCACTCGGGGCGAGCACCGTGTTGGAGTACGGGGTGACGATGTCGTCACCCGCGCCCGCCAGGGTCACCAGGCCGGGATCGATCATGCCCAGGATCGCCTTGCGCATCTGCAGGGAGCGCATCGTCGAGGTGCGGGCGTTGACGCTGATCGACAGCGCCCGCGACGTCGCGTTGCGCTGTGTCTGCACCCCGGGCACGGCGTTGAGTTCGGCGGTGGTCGCCGGTCCGGCACCGACCGTCATCAGCGACGAGTCGCCCGAGCGGACCGAATCCACCATCTGCGACGCGGTACCGGCCCGGCGCAACACGATCTGGTCGAGGGTCGGCGGCTTCTTCCAGTAGCGGTCGTTGCGGGCCAACCGCACCTCGTCACGGGTCGGATCGATCGACACGATCGAGAACGGACCCGCCGACACCGGTTTGCCGGTGTCCATGCCGGTCTGGAAACCGGCGGGCGCGCCGCGCAGGACGTGACTGGGCAGCAGGTCGGTGAACAGTTCCCGCCACGCCGGATACGGTCGCGCGAAGGTCACCTGGACCTCTTTGCCGCCGGCCCGCGACTGCACCGAATCGATCAGCCGATACCCCGCGGGCGCGACGACGTTCGGCTGTCGCGACATCTGCTGCCACAGATAGCTGAAATCGTCACCGGTCACCGGCAGACCGTCGGACCACTGGGCGTCGGTCTGGATGTGGTATGTCACGGTGAACGGGCTCGTGCCGGTGACCTCGGCGGAGGTGATCAGCGCATCCTGGCGCTCCCAGACGACCCCGCGCGGGGTCTGCACCGGCCGGAACGGACTGGGCAGCGTCATCGCCGCGATCGCCGTGGTGACCGTGCCCTGGTCGGACCCGATGTGCGGGTTGAACCCGCTCCCGATGGAATCCGTCGCGATGTAGATCGTCTTCTCGGTCGGGTACTCGGCGGGGGTCGCCGGCTGCGCGGTCTCCTGGACCGGCGGCGGTGGATTGGCCGAACAGGCCGCAACCACCCCGACCACCGCGAGGACCAGCGCGGCGTACATCATCCGACTTCGCGTCGTCGATGCTGCCGCCGCCGGTCGCACCGACTTCGAGCTCACCACACCACCCCCATGGTCACGACGTGCACACGCGTACGACGGCGCACCATCGCCTCTCCGCGACTATCCGACCGCCTGGTCGCGCGACTTGGCCCGCGACCGCTCGCGGGCGCGGGTCGATCCATCGAGGTGAACCTTACGCACCCGGACAACCTCGGGAGTCACCTCCACACACTCGTCGGCGGCGCAGAACTCCATCGCGCCCTCGAGATCGAGCTGCATCGGCTTGGCCAGGGTCTCCATGACGTCCGCGGACGACTGACGCATGTTGGTCAGCTTCTTCTCGCGGGTGACGTTGATGTCGAGATCCTCGGCCCGCGGGTTGATCCCCACGACCATGCCCTCGTAGGTGTCGGCACCCGGCTCGACGAAGAAGGTTCCGCGGTCGGCGAGCTGGATCATCGCGAACGGCGTCACGGTGCCGGTGCGGTCGGAGACCAGCGAACCGGTGTGCCGGGCCCGGATCTCGCCCGCCCAGCCGTCGTAGCCGTCGAACACCGCGTTGGCGATACCGGTACCACGTGTCTCGGTGAGGAAGTCGGTGCGGAATCCGATCAGGCCACGCGAGGGCACGATGAACTCCATCCGGACCCATCCGGTGCCGTGATTGTTCATCTGCTCCATGCGGCCCTTACGCGCGGCCAGCAGCTGGGTGACCGCACCCAGGTACTCCTCGGGCACGTCGATGGTCAGGTGCTCGAACGGCTCCTGCACCTTGCCGTCGACCTTGCGGGTCACCACCTGCGGCTTTCCGACGGTCAGTTCGAAGCCTTCGCGGCGCATCTGCTCGACCAGGATCGCCAGCGCCAGCTCACCACGGCCCTGCACCTCCCAGGCGTCCGGGCGGCCGATGTCGAGGACGCGCAGCGACACATTGCCGACCAGCTCGGAATCGAGGCGCGACTTGACCATCCGCGCGGTCAGCTTGTGGCCGGACACACGTCCCGCCAGCGGCGACGAGTTGGTGCCGATGGTCACCGAGATCGCGGGCTCGTCGACGGTGATGCGCGGCAGCGGCTGCGGGTTGTCCAGATCGGCGAGCGTGTCACCGATCATGATCTCGGGCATACCCGCGACGGCGACGATGTCGCCGGCCACGGCGGACTCGGCCGGCGCACGGTCCACGCCGACGGTGGCGAGCAGTTCGGTGATCTTGGCTTTCTCGATGACGGGCTCACCGTCGACCTCACGGCACCAGGAGATCTGCTGTCCCTTGCGCAGGGTGCCGTTGTGGATGCGGACCAGCGCGAGGCGGCCGAGGAAGGCCGACGCGTCGAGGTTGGTCACGTGCGCCTGCAGCGGTGCCTCCGGGTCGCCCTTGGGCGCGGGCACGTGTTCGAGCAGGACGTCGAAGAACGGGTCGAGGTTCTCCCCGGCCGGGACCTCACCGTCGGCGGGCTGCTCGGTGCTCGCGACCCCGGCTCGGCCGGACGCGTAGAGCACGGGCAGCTCGAGGGCCAGTTCGGCGGCCGCGGCGGCTTCGTCGTCGAGGTCGGACGCCAGATCGAGCAGCAGGTCCTGGCTCTCGTCGACGACCTCCTGGATACGCGCATCCGGACGGTCGGTCTTGTTGACGACGAGGATCACCGGCAGCGACGCCGCCAGCGCCTTGCGCATCACGAAGCGCGTCTGCGGCAACGGACCTTCGGAGGCGTCGACGAGCAACACCACTCCGTCGACCATGGACAGGCCGCGTTCGACCTCGCCGCCGAAGTCGGCGTGACCCGGCGTGTCGATCACGTTGATGACGACCTCGGTGCCGTCGGGCTGACGACGATGCACCGCGGTGTTCTTCGCGAGGATCGTGATGCCCTTCTCGCGTTCGAGGTCGCCCGAATCCATCACGCGGTCGACGAGTTCGGCACGCTCCCCGAAGACGCCGGACTGCCGTAGCATCGCGTCGACCAGAGTGGTCTTGCCATGGTCGACGTGCGCGACGATCGCGACGTTTCGGAAATTGATGACAGCGCTCACTGAGGTCTCTTTCACTGCGGTTCGTACATGGGCTCGCCCTGATGCGGGCGGGCTTCGGCCACGTCTCCCGGACAGGTCAACCTTTACAGGGTATCGGTTGACGGCGTGAGACCGTGCTCACATCGGTTCTGCAGGGCCGACAACGCCTCTACGCATCCCGCGCACGGTCGTCGTGACCGCCGAGTTCGGTGACCAATTCCGGCACCCAGGCGCTGTCGGCGGGCACCAAGCGTCCCTCCCTCGCCCACTCGACCAGCGTCGTCGCGTCGACCCACTGCAGCGCGGCGTGTTCGGCGGCCCGCGGGATGCCCTCGACGATCTCCGCACGCAGGGCGATCAACGTCAGTCCCGGGCGCAGTCGCACATCTGCCCGCAGTTTGGCGCCCACCGTCACCACGACGCCGAGCTCTTCGTCGAGCTCCCGGCGCAATGCGTCCGACGGTGTCTCTCCCGGCTCGACCTTTCCGCCGGGCAACTCCCACAGTCCCGCGACCTCGGCCGGGTACCGTCGTCGGGCCAGCAGCAGCGTCCCCCGCGCACGGTCCACGACGGCTCCTGCGACCACGATCCGATCCGTCATCACCCGATCACCGCCACCCGGTCGGCGACGATCCGTAACGCGACGTCGTCGCCGACCACGACCGGTGCCGACGTCATCGCATCGAGCTCGACGGACCCGGCGCGCACCCGCAGCCGCCGCCCGGTGGGCAGATCGGCGACCGCACCGACCGTGCCGGCCACCGCACCGTCGCCGTCGATCATCTGAGCGCGAACGGATTCCGGTCGCAGCCCCAACGTCACGGGGCCGTCGGAGCGATCCAGGGCGACCGGCCCAAGCACCGTGTCGGCCCGGCCGTCGACGATCGTCGCGTCGAGAACCGTCGTGACGCCCAGGAACCGTGCGGTCCACTCGTCACGCGGTTGATTCCAGAGGTGCTGCGGCGCAGCACTTTGCACGATGCCACCGGCACGCATGACGGAGATCGAGTCGGCCATCAGGGCCGCCTCGGTGTGATCGTGGGTGACGACGATGGTGGGGATCGCGGCAGCACGGACGATCTCGGCGATCTCGGTCGCCAGCTGGTCGCGCAGCAGCCGGTCGAGCGCCGCGAGCGGTTCGTCGAGCAACAACAGTCGTGGCCGTGGGGCCAGTGCCCGCGCCAGGGCCACCCGCTGCGCCTGTCCGCCGGAGAGATCGTCGACGCGGCGTGTGGCGAAGTCCGCGAGCCGGACCAGTTCGAGCAGTTCGGTCACCCGCTCCCGGATCGCCGATCGCGACCACCGGCGAATACGCAGCCCGTAGGCGATGTTCGACGCGACGGTCCGTCCGCCGAACAGCTGGCCGTCCTGGAACACGACGCCGAAGTCGCGTCGATGGGTCGGCACGTCGCGCAGATCTGCCCCGTCGAAGCGAACCGTGCCCCCGTCGAGGGGTTCCAGGCCGGCGACCGCCCGGATCAGCGTCGACTTCCCGCATCCGGACGGACCGAGCAGGGCGGTCACGGCCGACCCCGACGTCCCGGCCGACCAGGTCAGCCCGTCGAGCACCGTCACCGGGCCGTATCGCACTGCCACGTCGTCGATCTCGAGCATCTACAGCAGCCCTCCCGTCCGCGGTCGCAGCGCCTCCACGATGATCACCGCGAGGGTGGTCACCGCGACCAGCAGCATCGACGCCGCCATGGCGGTGGCCAGGTTGTCGGCGCCCGGACGATTGAGCGCCGACCCGATCAGCACCGGCAAGGTCGTGGTGTCCGCACGAGCCAGAAAGCTCGTGGCGCCGAACTCCCCCATCGCCATCACGAATGCGAACCCGCCTGCGGCGCCCAGGGATCTGCCGATCATCGGTAGATCGATGGTGACGAACACCCGCATCGGTCCGGCGCCCAGCGTCGCGGCCGCCTGCCGCAGCCGACCGGGTATCGATTCGAGCGCCGGAAGGGCGATCCGCACCACCACCGGGATGGCGATCAACGCCTGCACGCAGGGGATGACCAGCGGCGACGACGACACCGACGACGGCAGGGAGGCGAGGACGATGAGGTATCCGAAGCCCAGGGTCACCGCACTCACACCGAGCGGAACGGTGGTGACCACGTTCCCGGCCACCGTCCACCACCCCCGGGAGCGGTGCATGGACACCGCGGCCAACAGGCCGACGACCAGCGCGATGACCATCGCGAGGGCGGCCGTGGTCAGCGAGTAGCGCAGCGTCTCCAACGGGGTCACGCCGTTGACCGAGCTCCCCAACGACCGGTAGCCGTCGAGCGTCCACGCGCCGTCGGCGCCGGGCCGCACCGACCGCAGCGCGAGGACGGCTATCGGACCCACCAGCACGACGACCGTCCAGGTGACCGCCGCGACCACCGGAACCCATTGCCGCCCGCGGGGTAGCAGACGGCGCCCGGCCCGCGCGCCGTCCGAGCCGGCCGGGGCGGTGAACATCCGTGTGAGCAACAGCGCGGCGACCACCACGACGATCTGCACCATCGACAGCGCGACCGCCTCCGGGATGCGGAAATACCCGATCGCCTGGGTGTAGATCTCGGTCTCCAGGGTGCGGATCTCCCCGTTGCCGAGAACGATGATGACCCCGAAGCTGGTGGAACAGAACAGGAAGACGAGCGCGGCGGCAGCGCCGACGGCGGGCATCAGACGCGGCGCGACGATTTCGAGGAACGCACGCAGGCGTCCGGCCCCGAGCGTCCGTGCGGCCTCCGCCGGGCGCGGATCGAGTGAACGCCACGCCGCCCCGACGATCCGGGCCACCACGGCGACGTTCAGGAACGCATGGGCCGCCAGGATCGGCCACAATCCCGAGGAGATGTGCAGACCCGCCAGCGGACCGTCGAACAATGCGCGGAATGCGACTCCGACCACGACGGTGGGCAGCACGAACGGCACGGTCACGATCACCATCAGCAGCAGCGATCCGGGGATCTGCACCCGGGCCACCAACCACACCATCGGTACCGCGACGACCATCGCCAGCACCGTCGACGCGGCAGCCTGGAACAGGGTGAATCCCAACAGGTTCAGAGCATGGGTGCGCTCCAGCAGCTCCCAGATCCCCACACTGTCGGCGGTGGTGACCGCCCGGCGCACCAGCGCGCCGATCGGCCAGACGAACAGGATCAGGATGAATGCGGCGGGCACCACCCGCAGTGCCAGGGCACCGATGCGACCGGTCACCGTCCGACGGCGTCGCGCCACTGCTGCAGCCACTGTTCCCGATGCGCTGCGATGTAGGCGGGAGGCATGTTCACCGTCCAGGTCGGCACCGGCGCACGCTGTTGCCAGCCGTCGGGCAGCGGCGTGTTCTTCTGCACCGGATAGACATACATCGACGACGGAAGCACCGCCTGGACGGTCGGGCTCAGCATGAAGTCGACGAGTTTGCGTGCCCCGGTCGGGTTCTTGGCGCCCTTGAGCACACCGATGTACTCCACCTGCCGAAAGCAGCTGTCGAGCAGGGCCGACGTCCCCTGCGTGGCGGCGGGCGACGACGCATAGGAGACCACGATCGGTTTGGCTCCCTTACCCTCTCCGGCGGTGAAGAGCTGGTTGTAGGCGATCTCCCACCCCGACACGACACTCGCGCCGCCGCCGGTGACCGCCTTCCAGTAATCCGGCCAGCCGTTACCGAAGGCGCCGATCGTGGCCAGCAGGAAGGACATTCCGGGTGACGACGTACCCGGGTCGAGCAATGCCGCCTGACGCGCGTATGCCGGGTCTCGTAGGTCGCGCAGACTCTTCGGCGGTTCCTGATCGTGTTCGGCGTACCAGGTGTCGTCGATGTTGAGGCAGACATCGCCGCGGTCGACCGCGGTGAGCTGATCGTGCGCCTCCGGCAGGGCGTACTCGGCCGCGCCGTTGGCCGCCAGTGGCGACAGATACGGGTCCAGCGCCCCGGCCTCGACCGGACGTGAGGCGAAGGTGTTGTCGATGCCGAACACCGCGTCCGCCTTCGGCGAACCGGGCGTCAGGGACACCGTCGAGGCCAGCTGACCGGCGTCACCCGACTTCACCACCTTGAGCGTCAGACCGGTGTCGCGTTGAAAGGTGTCGAACACCGAGTCCGGGAGCTCGAAGGAGTCGTGAGTCAACAGGGTGACCTCTGCGCCGGGTTCGGCGTCGTCACCACAGCCCACGAGCATCGTCATCGCGGCGGCGGCGGTCATTGCGAGGGAGATCAATACACGTCGTCTTGCCACGGCTCGATCTAACCAGGTACGACCGACGGGGACGAGGCCGCCGCGTTACGTAACATCCGTAACAATTGCATCAATTTCCTCAGGTGTCACACATGGACGCAGTAGTGTGCCTCGACAGCAACCGCTGTAGGCGGACACATAGAATGACGCGCGACGTCGACTTCGATGTCGCCAGGCACCGACCGCGGAGTGCGTGCCCACCGGCACGCACCGACGACCGATAGGACCGGAAACAGTGCGTTCTGCGCTCCAGAGCTTGCGTTCACATCGAATGCGCCGACCTGCCAGCAGTACCGTTCGTCGTACGGCCGTGGCCGCGATGAGCGTCGTCGCAGCCGCCTCCCTTGCGCTGCCCGGCGTCGCAGAGGCGGCACCGGCACCCAAGCCGGCTGCACCCAAGCTCGACCAGCGCACGCTGGATTCGCTTGGCGCATTCGCTCCCGCGATCATCGGGTCCGTCGCCACCAAGGACGCCCACGGCAAGATCAACTCGCAGCTGCTCGATCAGGCCAAGGCGCTGTCGTCGGCCCCCGGACTGCCGCCGCAGGCCAAGGAGATCTGGAAGTCGGTCGTCGACTTCCTCGGCGAGCCCGGACGGGTGGCCATGATCCGCGAGCGCAAGGCCGCCGAGCGCAAGCCCGGCGATCCGGAGATCCCGCAGGGCCCCAACGCCCCGAAGATCCAGGAGTTCCTCTATCCGACCCTCGGCTTCGGTTGCATGCCCGACGGTGGCAACTCCCTGGGTCGCGCGCTGGCCACCGCCGGCCCGCAGCAGGCACCCGCGCCGGGCCCCAAGCGCGGCCAGGCGGGATACGTCTACACCAGCCTGGGCACCGGCCCGGCCATCGACAATCCGCACCAGAAATTGCTGGTGACCTGGCTGAACATCGACAACGGTCGCACCGGGCAATTGACGCTGAAGCGCAACCCGAAGATCAACGTGAAGGAAGGCCCCGGCACGTTCACCGGTATCGCCAACACCGGCAAGGGCCGCGTGGTCTCGACGATCTACGGCAACGTCACCACCAAGAGCAAGGGGCGTGTGGTCAGCTGCGGGATCATCCCGACGATCGGTCTCGCGACCATCTGACACACTGCGGTTCCGACACCCTCGGCCCATTCCGGGCCGGGGGTGTCGTGCTTTTTCGGGGCTCGCTCTTCACGCCTGGGTCGCGACCACGTCACAGCTCGGACTCTGGACTTGAAATCAGCACATCGGTCATGCTCTCTTTTAACTTAAGAAACTTCTGTCACATCCGTAACAGCTGCGGCTGGTGCGGGTGTGGCCGTTGCTGAAGGAGAAGATCATGAACACCACGTCGATGGGCTCTGCCCGCTCCCCTCGTCGCTCACCAGGCGTGCGGGCGGCGGTACTCGGAATCGCCACGGCCGCCGCGCTGGCGCTCTGCGCTCCCGCGATCAGCGCGCCGACGGCGTCCGCCGAGCCGCTGGTCGAGCAGAACAGCATGACTCTTCCCCCGATCCCCTTCGACGCCGAACTGGCCGCCGCGGTGCGTATGCTGCGCGACGCCGGCGTCGACCGCATGGCACTCGACGCCGCGCAGGCGATCATGTCGAGTGTCGGCCAACTCTCCACCGAGCAGGCCGCCGCGCGTGTCACGCCGGTCCCGGCCGCCGGCACCGACCCGATCGGTCTCCTGCGTGCCCTCGGCGTCCAGACCCTCACCCCGTCCGTGTCGCCGTTCTGCGCCGCACCCACCGCCGACAACCCGCTCGGGCTCGTGTCGGCAGGCGCGGGCGCGGTGGCCGGGCCCTGGCCGCTCGCCTCCGAACCGCTGGCGCCGCTGCAGCAACTCTTCGGCATCACGTTGCCGAAGCTCAATCTCGTGGACAAGGGACAGACCGCGTTCGCATTCGTCCCGGCCACCCCGACGCACACCGCCACCCCAGGATCCGACACCGGCAAGATGCAGGTCGCCTGGTTCAACACGACCACGATGAAGGGTGGTTTCGCCGATCTGAAACCGGTCGCCGACGCCCCGATCCTCAAGGCTGTCCCGCTGCTCTCCGGCGTCCGTCTCGCGCCCGTGGACACCGAGAGCGGCACCGTGCTCGCCGCTGTCTTCGGAAACTCCGACGTTGCCGGTCGCAACTGCTTCTTCCTCCCCGCGGTCGGCGTCGTCGACGCCTGAGTCGTCGCCGACGACCCGCACCACAACCGAACAGCGAATCGATGAACATGTCCCCCAACCCATCCACCCGACGACGCCCGCTGCTGAGGGCCGCCATCCCGTCGTTCGCACTCGCCGCGGCGCTGATGACGGTCGGGAGCGTCACGACGCCACCCGCGCAGGCCGCCCCCACCACACAGACCTCGCCCGGCGGTCGGCCCGGCACGGTGTTCGCGAGCCGCGATCTGCCACGTGACCGGCTGGCTCCCATGGCCGCCACCGGCGACTCGTTCACCTACTGGACCACCGGAACCGACGGCACACCGCGCCTGTCGGCGGGCACCGTGCAGGTACCCAAGGGCGCCGCACCCCGCGCAGGCTGGCCGGTCATCGTCTGGGCCCACGGCGCCCGAGGCATCGCCGACCGGTGTGCACCCTCGGTACGGCCGGTGACGGCCGACACCCGCGCCGCCCGACGGTGGGTCGAGCGTGGTTACGCGGTGATCACCCCCGACTACGCCGGCCTCGGAACACCGGGCACACCACAGTATTTCGACACCGCGACAACGGCCCGCAACATCGTCGACGCCGTCCGCGCCGGGCGCGACGTGGCCGCGCACCTGTCGCGCCGCTGGGCGGTGGTCGGCGAGACCCAGGGAGCCGCTGCGGCTGTCGAGCTCGCTCGGCAGGCCACGCGTCTGCAGGGGCCCTCCCTGGACTATCGCGGTTCGGTCGCATCGTCGGTGCCGGTCGAATTCGATTCGCTGATGGGCGGACTCGGCCCGTCCACGGGGTCGATGCCCTCCGGGGTGACCGCCGAGGTGCTCTACACCCTGAGTGCACTGCGCAATGCCCGGCCGTCGATCGGTCTGGACTCCTACCTCACCGACACCGGTGTCACCTGGCTGAACCGGGCAGCATCGCTGTGCGCCGACGATCTGACACCCGAGGTGGCCGGCCTGTCGCTGGGTTCGTTGCTGCGCAAACCGCTGGCCGACAACCGCGAACTGATGGACGTGGTCTCCCAGTCGCACATGATCCCGATCAGGGGCTTCAGCCGGTCGGTGTTGTTGACCCAGAGCCTGTTCGACCAGAATGTCATCGTGCCTTTGAGTCTTCGCTATCTGAACGACGCCCGCGCCGCCGACTCGCGGGTGTCCGCGCGCACCTACCTGGTCCTCAACGACCAGCAGGCCGACGCCTTGTCCGACAACGACATCCGCGCGTTCGTCTCGCGGTTGCTCTACCGGTGAGCCCCGCGACCGCAGCGCGCACCCACGCAGCCGCAGCGGCTTTCGCCGTGACGAGCGCCGCGGCCACCGTGGCGGGCGCCCTGCACCGTCGGCGCGCGGCCGAGATCACCAAACCGCTGCCGATGCTGGTGCTCGCCGCGCACGCCGCCCGCGGTCACCGCGGACGAAGTGCTCTCGACAACGCCTTGCTGGCGGGTGCACTGGCATTCTCCATCGCAGGCGATCGCGCGATGCTGCTCGAGGAGTTCGCCGACGAACCGTCGACGAAGGACCGTCGCCTCCAGATCGGTGCGAGCCTGTTCGCAGGTGCGCAGTTGTGCCTGACCGGGGCGATGCTGCGCCGTGGCGCCCGACCGCGGCCTCGTGGACTGGCGCTGCGCACCCTGATCCTCGGTGAGTCCGCAACCGTGCTGGCATTGCACCGTCCCCGACTGCTGCCCGTCCTGGGCACCTACGGGAACACGCTGGCGACGATGTCGGCCACCGCCGACGCCGTCGCCGCGCCGCAACCGGCGATGCGAGCCGGTGGCTGGCTGTTCCTCGCCTCCGACCTCACCATCCTCAACCGCCGTCACCTCATCACGGATCGGCGCGTCGCGGCCGTCAGCGAGGCATGGGTGTTGGCGAGCTACTTCGCCGCCCAGTGGCTGCTGATCACCGGGCTGACCGACCGCGACTGACTCATTCGGTGCCCTTGGCGGACCGGACCGCCTCGAACTGTTCGAGGCGGCTGGCGGCGACACCATCCATCTCCTCGAGTTCCATACCCTTGGTCTCGGCCACCTTGGAGCGGACGAAGAAGAACGACGCCGCAGCGCAGAAGGCGAAGAACCCGTAGATCCAGGACAGGCCGAGCACCTTGCTCATCTCCGGGAACAACATCGAGATGGTGAAGTTCGCGACCCAGTTCACCGCGGTGCACACGCCGAGCGCGACACCGCGAATCCTGTTGGGGAACATCTCGCCCAGCATGACCCACATGATCGGGCCCCAGGTGGCGGCGAAGAACACCACGAACGTGTTGGCCCCGATCAGCGCCAAGACACCCCAGGGGTTGGGCAACGACACCTCGGCGACGTCGTTGACCACGGTGGTCACCGACTGGGTGAACGCGACGCACGCCATGACCAGGCCCACGAACATACCGACCGAACCCCACAGCAGCAGGATCCGTCGCCCGATCCGGTCCACGAACAAGATCGCCACGAACGTCATCCCGACGTTGATGGCCGAGGTGATCACCGAGGTCGTGAACGCCTGAGCGGTGTCGAATCCGACCGATTTCCACAGCGTCGTCGAGTAATAGAAGATCGCGTTGATGCCGACGAACTGTTGGAAGACGGCCAGCCAGATGCCCACCCACACCAGTGGATGCAACCCGAACGACGGCCCGCGGATGTCGTGCAGGGACGCCGCGGATTCCCGCTTGACCGTCAGCTTGATCTCCTTGACCCGCTCGAGCGGATTCGCTTCGCCGGTCACCTCCTGCAGGATGCGAGCCGCCTCCTCGTCGCGGTGCCTGCCGACGAGATAGCGCGGCGACTCCGGGATCGTGAGCGCGAGTGCGCCGTAGACAACCGCCGGGATCACCCCGACGAGGAACATCCACCGCCATGCCTCGAGGCCCCACCACAGATCGTTCATGGGTTCGCCTGCCGCGGACTGCAACAGCTTGTCCGACAACAGCGCCGCGAAGATACCGAGGGTGATCGCGAGTTGCTGCATGGACGCCAGCGCGCCGCGGAAGCGGGCCGGTGCGATCTCGGAGATGTAGGCGGGTGCGATGACCGAGGCGATACCGATGCCGAGGCCGCCGAGGACACGCCACATCAGCAGATCCCACACCGTCTGCGTGTAGGCCGTACCGATCGCCGAGATCACGAACAGGACCGATCCGACGAGCATCACCCGTTTGCGGCCCCAGATGTCGGCCAGGCGACCGGCGAACCAGGCGCCGACGGCACAGCCCAGCAATGCGATCGCGACCGCGAAGCCCTTGAACAGCTCACCGAGGTCGAAGGTCTGCTGGATGGAGTCGACGGCGCCGTTGACGACCGACGAGTCGAACCCGAACAGGAACCCGCCGACCGCGGCGGCCACCGTGACACCGATGACCTTCGCCGTGTGTTGCTCCGCGATTTCCTCGTGATGCGCTTGCGACATGGAGAGTGTCCTCATCGTCGGGGCCACCGGACCATCGGTGGACGATTGCCTGTGTCAGCCTACTGGCCACTGCGCGGCGAACCGGCGCAACTCGACACACGTTTTGGTATCGAAAGCACGCAATTCGGTTCACGATTCGACGATCGTGGGGCTTGCCGACCCGCGTTTGCGGGTGGTTCGGTCAGGCGGTGGCCCGGCCGTGGCAGGTCGACGTCTTGGCGTTGACCATCGGGACGAACGCCATCAGCCCGATCTTCTGCCGGATGGTGAAGGCCACCGGCCCTTTACCGGGATGAAGATCGGCCTGCCAGGTGACGATGCGGGCCCTCGACGGAACGGTGACGCTACCGGTGCGTCCGGTGGCCAGATTGCGCCAGGTCACCTTTGCCTCGATCGTGTAGTCGGTGATCGGAGATGGTTTGGCGTGATCGGAGGCGATCAGCGAGATGGCCGGTCCCGGAAGGCCGTCGGCCGGGAATCGGATGCCGTTGAACACGTCCACGCGGACCGGGAGTGTCGCACCCGGCCATGGGCTCGCGCTGTCGCACCGCAGCGTCGTGACCAGGTTGGGTTCGGTGTATTCGGGGATGGCCGAGGCCATCGGGCTGCCCGCGACCGTGGCGCCCAGCGCCGTCACCGCAGCGATGATCCCGATCAGGCGTGCGCGCAGCGACCCGCCCCGTCCCCTCCGTCCGGTCCCCATGGTGGCGAGTCTAAAGGGCATTAGCATGTCCCCATGGCGAATCTGCAGATTGCCCAGGACCCGGCCGCCGATGCTCTCCTCTCCACCGATCCGTTCGCGTTGCTGACCGGGATGCTGCTGGATCAGCAGTTCCCGATGGAGCGTGCCTTCGCGGGGCCGGCCAAGATCCGCGACCGCTTCGGCACGATGGATCCCGGTGCGATAGCAGCAGCCGAGCCCGACGCATTCGCCGACCTGTGTGCGACCCCGCCTGCCATCCACCGCTATGGCCGGTCCATGGCGGGACGCGTCCAGGCACTCGCACAGATCGTCGTCGACGAATACGACGGCGACACGGCCAAGATCTGGTCCGACGCGTCGTCGGGCGCCGATCTGTTCGCACGTGTGCATGCCCTGCCCGGTTTCGGTGAGCAGAAGGCGAAGATCTTCGTCGCGCTGCTCGCCAAGCAGCTCGGGGTGAAACCGGCCGGATGGACAAAAGTGGTCGGCGACTACGGGAAGGCGGGGTATCGATCGGTCGCCGACGTGACCGACCCGGAATCACTGCAGAAGGTGCGTGACTTCAAGAAGGCCGCCAAGGCGGCCAAGGCTGCGGCGAAGTCGTAGCCGGGACGCGATGACATCATGGAATCCAACAGCGCCCCCTCCCGCAGCGTCGTCGAGCTTCCCTTCCGCATCGGATTTGCCGTCACGGGAGTAGCCCTGACCGCAGCCGAGTCGGCGGTCACGATCGCCCGCTTGACGGCGACCAGCGTTCAGCACGAGGTGAACAGCGCACTCGGTTTGTCCGGCGATGAGCTCGGCAGTACCCGCACGCCGCTCGCTCTGCTCAATCAGCTCGCCGATCTGCTCGGTCCCGACCGCCCGTTCGGCCGGATCCTTGCCGCCGGCGGCCCTCTCGAACGCCTTCTGAACCCCGACGGTGTCATCGACCGGCTGACCGCACCCGACGGGCTGCTCGAAAAGCTCACCGCCACCGGCGGTCTCCTCGACCAGATGACCGAGGACGGCGGCATCCTGGTGCGCCTGACCGCCCAGGACGGGCCGCTGGATCGACTGACCCGTGCCGGCGGTGTGGTCGACCAGTTCACCGAGAACGAGGGCATCCTGGAACGCCTGACCTCCGAGGGCGGCATCGTCGACAAGCTCACCGCCCCCGACGGTGTCCTGGAAAAGGTCACCTCATCGGGCGGCGTCCTCGATCGGATGGCCGAGGACGGCGGTCTGCTCGATCAGCTCGTCGGCGAGAACGGCGCCGTCGAGCGCGCCATCGCGCCGGACGGGCCGCTGGATCGGATCACCGAACTGACCGAAGTCATCGGACAGTTGGCACCGAACCTGCTCGCCATGCAGGACACGGTGCATGAGCTCGCGGAGACCGTGGAGTTGCTCAACCAGACCGTTGCCCCACTCGGCGGGCTCGCCGACCGTCTACCGAAGCGACTGACCAGGGCACCGAAAGGCACGGCACCACACCGGGGTTCACAACCATCACTCACCGATGGGACCGAACACTACGGGCCCGGGGAGCTCTGAGACGCAGGGACCGACGAGACCTGGTCGAGGGCGCGGCGCAACAGTGTGACATAGCGGTCGACGTCTGGCATCACCTCGGGGCTCGTGGTCACCGAGATCGCCAACGCACCGCCGATTCCGTGCACGCCGTGGGTGAGGCCCTGGGCAGGCGACAGGGCCGGGAATCCGGTGGTGAACAGCACCTCTCCCCCGCCGAGCCACAGGTCTGCGGGTCCCCGATGCACCGAGGACACCACCGTGACACCGGTGACGGTCGGAGGCGAAACGTCAGCATCGAATTGTCGGATACCCCACCGCGCCAACACGGCAGGGGTCGCATCGGTGGCACGCCGTTCGGCGCGTCGCGCCGGTTCGTCATCGACGGCGCGGGCGCGAGCGACCTCCTCCGCGATGGTGTCCGCCCGAAGGCCGACATCGTCGATCTCGGTGTGCAGGTCGATACCCGCATTGCGGAAGTTGTTGCGTGACAACGATCCTGCGGATCGTCCGATGGTGAGCTCGGCTCCGATCGGCGTCTCGGCGGGGAGGTATTCGTCGAGGGCCAACGAGATCGCGGTCAGGGCCCCGACCGTGACCGGATGCCGAGACGGCACCATCGCGCGGTCGCCGACGATGACCCGCAGTGTGCGGGCAGGTCCCGGTCGACGGTTCAGCACGGTCGGCGGGTATCCGGCGCCCGCGGTCGGCGGGTGCCGACGAACTTCGCGATACGCGTCGAACCCACGTCTGAGCATCCGACCGATTCGCACGGGCAGGACGACCGCACCACGTACCGCAGCACCGAGTGCGAGAACGTCGGCGGGGATGCGGTCGACTCGCGGCCGCCGCGGGGGTGCGACATCGTCGGCGAAGAGAGCTCGCGCGATCGATGAGGTGCGACGACCGTCGCCGAGTGCGTGACAGATCTGCAACACCACCACGACCGCGGGTCCGCGCGGCGCGTCGACGACCGGGCCGAAGATCCTGATCCTCCAGGCACTTTCCCTCGGATCCAGTTGCTCGGCCTGCAGGGCACCGAGTCGGTCGAGGCAGTCGCCCCATCCGGTGATCGACGCCTCGACGACGACCTGGTCGTCACGCACCGTCGTACCCACCCAATGGGGTAGGTCCAGGCTTGCGGGTACATCGACAATCCGCAGGCACAGATCGTCGACGCCGGCGGCCCGCGCTCGCAGGTGGGCGGCAAGTTCGGTGAGCGGAATTCCTTGATCGGCAAAGCAATACACCAGGAACTGGTCGTTCGGGATGGCGTCCGCCATCCAGTACGACCGCGCGTCGGCAGGCGCCATCCTGATCATGTCCGGCACGGTACCCCACCTCCCGCTCGAGGAGATTCGGCCGGACCGTTTCATCAGAGCCCGGCCGCTGCTCCGGTCCTGCTTGTGTTGCCAGACTCTGGAACCCTGCGAGTACCGTCTACCCGCCGCGGTGCGATCGTCACCCGGTCCTCGAGTACGAGATCGCGAGCGACCCCAGGATTGCCAACTACCAGGCTGACTCTTCGAACGGCGTCTTCCCCGGACGACCTGGTGATCCCCCCGAGAGCCCACCATCGGGTGCCCGCCGGCTCATTGCCCGGCGGGCACCCGAAAGGGTTTCCCATTTCACACTGTGGAGTTGTCAAAGGCCGTGCACAACCCGGGATACGCCGGGTTGCCGATCAGGTGTGGTGACGAGCGTTCGCGCTCAGCTGGTTTCGGGTCTCGGCTATCGGTGTCGCGGTGGCGAGGTCAGGCGGCGAGAGTCATGGTGCGCCGGTTATACGCCGGTAACGGTGTGCGTGTCGGGTCGACCTCGACCGGCGGAATCAACCAGGGGTGTCGGTCGGCGCCCATGATGATCTCCCACCCGGACGCGTGGATCTGCGCGTGGCACGAGGTGCACAACAGGCAGCCGTTGTCGATGACGGTGGCGCCCCCGTGTGACCAGTAGATGATGTGATGGCACTGCGTATATCCGGCGGCGGCTCCGCATTTCACACAGCACTGGTCACGCACGATGAGTGCTTTACGCTGCTGGACGGTGAACAACCGTGCCCCGTTGCCCACGCCGAGGGGTGCGCCGTGCTCGTCGAGGTCGAACACGGTGACGCTGGCATCACAGGCCACCAGGTGTGCGGTGGTCTGGGAGATCGGCCCGAGCCATTCCAGGGTTGCCTGATCGGGGTGGTCGGCCGGCACGGTCACACTCACCTGTGTTTTCGGGGCGACGACCATGTCCGCGTCACCTGTTCTGCTGGCTTTGGCCGCAGCATCCAGAATCATCTCCAACGCATCAGCGCGACGCTGCCCCGCGGACCGGGCATCCTCGGACCCGTCGGGTTCCGGCCGCTTGCGGGACAGGGACTCGACCGCGGACACGAGTTTCTCGCCGGTGACGATGTCGAGATTGGCGAACACCTCCAACCGACCATCACCGGCTACGGTCGTGGAGACCTCGTTGATCGTCCGGTCCTCGGCCGCCGGCACACCGTCCTGGTCGTCGGCGATCTGATTGCCTCGCGCGCGTGCCGCCGCCAGTACTTCACGTGGTGTGGCGCCGGAGAAGGCTTGGGCGATCAACGCCAACTCGTGTTCGATCACAGACCCCGCCGACAACGGTTCCGGCGCCCGTTGATCGATATGGGCCATCCCCCGCACCAACGCGTCCACGTGTTCGCCGGAGAACACCCCGTCCGCAGAATAAGCGGCCACCCGTTCCAACCGGCCGAGAGCCGTCCCGATGCGCAGCCACCGGTCGGCGACCGCCGGAGCAGCCCCCATCTCGATCAACAACCTCCGCGTGCGACCACCGGAACGCTGCGCCACCCCCAACCTGTCCATTGCCGCCACGTGTACGGCCAACTGGTGGTCGACCAGGTTACGCACGTCCATCAACGTCTTCGCGGTCTCGAAGACCTGGCAACCAGACGCATCAGCGTCGATCGTCACCTCACGCAGCAACGGAATCAGGGTGTCCAACGGCACGACTCGATTGTAGTCGAACATGCGTTCGTCGAGAAGAGTTCATCCACAGGTATCTTATTGTGCTGCAACGTATTTCGGCGTCCCGGTCGTCGCCCTGATGCAATTGTAGCGGCGACCTCTGACAGGTTCGGGGTGGTGAGTCCTGTTGGTGCACAGGGGAACGCCTTGCCTGTTGATCGAGTAGCGTCCGAGCGTAGCGAGGCCGCGTATCGAGATCTGGTGCCGGAATGCAGGTCTCGATACGGTGCCTCGGCTGGCGCCTCGGCGCCTACTCGACCAGCAGTGTGCGGTTCCGAGACTCGACCGGCGTTATGGGCGCGCTCATAACGGAAACCACCTCTTCCCCCAGCATGTTCGAAGAACCTGCGGTCGACTGATTACGCTCGACGGCAATGTTCTCGCGTCCGGTCCCCACGGTTGGCGCACACATTGCCGGTCGAGTAGGTACTGAGGCGCTAGCCGAAGATCCGTATCGAGACCTGGGGGGGTGTCCGAGCATAGCGAGACCCGGTTCGGGTAATCGACTGTAACGCAAGATGATCTGAGCACCCTCAGGTCTCGATACGGCTCCTCGGCCAGCGCCTCGGCGCCTACTCGACCAGCAGTGTGCGGTTCCGAGACTCGACCGGCGTTATGGGCACGCTCATAACGGAAACCACCCCTTCCCCCAGCATGTTCGAAGAACCTGCGGTCGACTGATTACGCTCGACGGCAATGTTCTCGC